>NZ_ANAS01000042.1:0-52437 GCF_000341205.1 Nocardiopsis baichengensis YIM 90130
AGTCGGTGTGAGCCTGTGACCAGCACCTTCAGGATGAAAAAGGCTCACGGAGGTGTGACCCGAGCTGCCTTCAGCGCATTCTCCAGGTTCCTGATATCGAGATGGTGCTGAACACCGGCTCGTCGTTGCTCGCCACCTCCCGTTCAGCGAGCACCAGGTTCGCCTTCGCGTACTCCATTGCGAGATCCCGGATCGAGGTCGTGTCGGTGGATCGTATTCCCACTGATTCGTTCTCCGACCTGACCGTTTTCGTCGGAGCCTCGACGATTCGGCATCACGTGGCCCACCTGCCCTGTGAGGTCCGACGCATCGATGCTTTAGGCGCGGAGGTGGTTCGACCGATCGGCACGGACAAGGCCGAGGCTCTACAGCAGCACCTGCTCGGCCGATTCGGTGAGATGGGGCTGCATCGTACTCTGGCCATCGGAAACGGGGCCGACGACGCCACGATGTTGGCGCGCAGCGCTCTTGGCATCGCCACGCTCGGCACCGACCAGAAAGCCCTGGCCTCGGCCGACCTGTGTCTGACGGTGGATCTGGGTCAATATCTTCTGGGGTTCGGTGCTGACGGCTCGATCGGTCGAGGCAACCGATGGGAAGGATGATGGTCGCCTCGCCGGGAGAGTCGGCGAGCTCGAGGCAGCGGTGCCGGGGGATCTTCGTCCCCGTTGCCGCTGCTGGGCCGGAGGACGAGGTGGGAGTCGAGAAGCGGGGCGGCGACCAGCGTCCATGAGCATGTGACCCCGCCGATGAAGAAGAAGGTCCGCGACGTCCTGGAGGAGCGCTGGCGTCAGAGCCTTCAGGCGCTGCATCCGGGGGAGCGCGAGCGGCTCATGGAGACGGTTCCGAGGGTCGGTGAGTACTACCGTGCCCTGGATGCAGGAAGGGCCTCGTGACGGCGCCAGAGGAAGATCGTCTCCTCCGTGGCTCCATCTCCGGGGCCCGACGACCGCAGGCCGGGACCGTTGAACGGTCCCGGCCCGCGGTGATGCTGGTGGGCGATACAGGATTCGAACCTGTGACCTCTACCGTGTCAAGGTAGCGCTCTAACCAACTGAGCTAACCGCCCGTGCTCCATGCATGAGAGGTGGAGACGGGATTTGAACCCGTGTCGACGGCTTTGCAGGCCGCTGCCTCGCCTCTCGGCCACTCCACCGGATTCCTTCGTGGGGGATGGGAGCCCCCGGTCTCCGAGCGGACGACGGGATTCGAACCCGCGACCCTCACCTTGGCAAGGTGATGCTCTACCAGCTGAGCCACGTCCGCGCGCTTCCGGCCCCGGTCCCTCCGGCTTCCCGGTGGGCCCTGCGCCGTGCTGCGGTTAGAACTTTAGCGGAATCTCCGCAGGTGGCAAATCAGCGGTCGCACAGGGTTTCCGGGCCGGTCGCCATGGCGGGGCGGCCGGCCCGCCGAGGCGCCCCGCCGCGCCCTCCTGTCGGGATAGGGGGATGTGGGGGAGACGGGTCTTATGTCCCGATCCGTCGACGGTTACCCTCACCAGTGACGCGGTGTCCCGGCCCCCTCGTGCCGCCGGGTCAGGCTCCGTCGGTCGTGCCTCGCGGGACGTGCCCGGGAGGCGCAGAGCGGGTCCAGGGCGGGTCGCCGCGCCACGCGCCTCCCTGCGCGGATATACAGGGACGCGTGTGGGCACAGGGCGAATGCGGCGGCACAGGGGTGGCGATGGTCAAGCGCGAAGGCGCTTCGACGGGATGGGGCCGAGCGCGCGCTGCGGCACGGGAACTCGGTGAACGGACAGGACCGGGCACCGTCCACCGGGTCCCCCTGAGCGAGGCCCTGGGCGCCACGCTCGCCGCTGACCTCCCCGCCCTCGTCGGCATCCCCGACTGCGACACCTCCGCCATGGACGGCTACGCCGTCCGCGGCCCCGGCCCCTGGCGGGTCGCCGGCCGCGTCCTCGCCGGGGCACGGCCCGCGGAGGACCCGCTGGAGCCCGGAACCGCCGTCGAGATCGCCACCGGCGCGCCCACCCCGCCCGGAACCACCGCGGTCCTGCCCTACGAGCACGCCCGCGACGAGGGCGGCGGCACCGTCTCGGGGGAGACCGAGCCCGACCGGCACGTGCGCCGCGCCGGGGAGGACACCCGGCCCGGCGACGTCGTGCTCAAGCAGGGCGCCGCCGTCACCCCCGCCGTCCTGGGCCTGGCCTCATCGCTCGGCCACGACGAGCTCCCCGTGCGCCGCCCGCTCCTGGCCGTCCTGGTCACCGGGGACGAGGTGGTGCGCACCGGCGTCCCCGGCCCGGGGCGGGTGCGGGACGCCATCGGGCCCATGCTCCCCGGCCTGGCCGTGTGGGCGGGCGCCCGTGCCCAGGCCCCCGTCCATCTGGGGGACGTGCGCACCGGCCTGGCCGAGGCGCTGCGCTCGGCCGTCGCGGCGGGGGCGGATGCGTTGGCCGTGTGCGGCGCCTCCTCGAAGGGGCCGGCCGACCACTTGCGCTCCGCCCTGGCGGACCTGGGGGCCGAGACGGTCGTGGACGGGGTGGAGTGCCGCCCCGGCCACCCCCAGCTGCTGGCCCGGCTACCGGAGGGCCCCGCGGTGGTGGGCCTGCCCGGGAACCCGGGGGCGGCGCTCGTGGCCGCCGTGACGCTGCTGGCGCCGCTGCTGTCGGCACTGGCCGGGCGGCCGGATCCGGCCGCGGCCGCGCCGCACCGGGCGGACCTGTCGGTCCCGGTCCACCCGCACCCGCGGGACACGCGGCTAGTCGCGGTCCGCCTCACGGCGGGCGGCGCCGAGCCCGTGGGGCACGACCGACCTGGGAGCCTGCGCTCCCCGGCCGCCGCCGACGGCTACGCGGTGATCCCGCCGGACTGGTCGGGGCCGGCCGCCGAGATCGTCCGGCTGCCGCGCTGAGCCCCGCCGTCCCGGGGCCCAGAAGGGCTCCGAGAGAGGCGCCGCGATCGGCCGCCCGTCCGGCGGGCGGGACGGTCCGACACTAGACTGCCGGGTACGAGGACGCCGAGGAGCGCGACCCCGCCCGGCCTCGCCGACACCGCCGCGACCACAGACGGAAATCTCGATTGACGATGGCCTCACGCCCGCTCGATAAGAACCTGCTGCCCACCCCGGTCCGCCGCCCCGTTCCGCTGCGCGAGAGCGTGTACGAGACGCTGCTCGAACTGATCACGCTGCGGCGGCTGCCACCGGGCCAGCACCTGGTGGAGAACGAGCTGGCCGAGCGGCTGGGCGTGTCCCGCCAGCCCATCCGGGAGGCCCTTCAGCGGCTGAGCAACGAGGGCTGGGTCGACCTGCGCCCCGGGTACGGGGCCTTCGTGCACCGTCCCAGTGAGGACGAGGCCGAGCAGCTGCTGGCGGTGCGCGGCCTGCTGGAGAGCGAGTCGGCGCGGCTGGCCGCCGCGCACGCCGGCGAGGAGGGCGTCGCCGAACTGCGCCGGCTGTGCCGCGCCGGGCGCGAGGGGCTGGAGCGCGGCGACACCGAGGAGATGGTGGCGCTCAATGCCGACCTGCACCGGCGGATCACCGAGCTGTCGGGCAACGCGGTCCTGGCCGACCTGGCCGGGCAGGTGGCCCGCCGGGTGCGCTGGTACCACGGCCTCGTGGCGGCCCGGCGCGGCGGCGACTCCTGGGACGAGCACGCGCGCATCATCGACGCCATCGCTGCGGGCGACGGCGAGGAGGCGGCCCGCCTCATGCGCGACCACACCGACGCGACCCGCCGCATGTACCACGAGCAGGCCGCCGCCTCCGATGAGGAGCCGGAGTCCGAGCCCGGGCAGGCATAGCCCCGGCCCGGCATCGGCCGGGCCGTCAGGCGCTCTTGGCGTTGATCTCGGGAGGAACGACCCTAAAACCGCGGTTTTAGGGTCGTTCCTCCCGAGATCAACGGGGAGGTCGAGGCGCGAGGGGCCCGGCACTCGGCAGGCAGGGCCGGGGAACCGTCCCATCTGCCCCTCCGCGGCCCCTCTACGGGCTCTGGCCTGGTGCCTCCTTCCGGCCCGGCGCCCGTGTGACTGGTGTGCGGGAGGGCGGTGGTCGGCGGTCTCCGGCCGGAAAAGGCGTGCGAATCGGTGGGAATGTCTGGCGCGGACCGCTTCGGCGCAGCAGAATGTGTGACCGGTCTCTCTTTCAGGGACCGGCGGGCGCGTTGCGCTGAACCCGTTGCGGTCGGCCACCTCGTGTCCGTTCTGCGCCGGGGCCGGGCAACCCCTGGGTCCGGCCTCGGCGCCTCGCCCCCAAGAGGAGCGCGGATGCTGATTCGCCAGCTGGAGTACCTGGCCGCGCTGGACCGCGAGCGGCACTTCGCCCGCGCGGCCAGCGCCTGCCACGTGTCGCAACCCGCCCTGTCCGCCGCCCTGCGCAAGCTCGAGGCCGAGCTGGACATCCGCATCGTGCGGCGCGGCCACCGCTTCGAGGGCTTCACCCCCGAAGGCGAGCGGGTGCTGCGCTGGGCCCACCGCATCCTCGCCGAGTGCGACCTGCTCGACGCCGAGGTCGGCGCCATGCGCAAGGGCCGCACCGGGCGGCTGCGCATCGGCGTGCTGCCCTCGGCGGCCGCCGCCGTCGCCCACCTGACCGCGCCCTTCGGCACCCGCCACCCGCGGGTGCGGCTGAGCGTGCGCGCGCTGCCGGCCGAGGACATCGCCCGCGGGCTGGCCGACGGCAGCCTCGACTGCGGGGTCGCCCACCTGGGCGCGGTCTCCGGGCGCCCGCGCGGGGCCGCGGTGCGGCTCTACGCCGAGCGCGGCGTGGTGCTGGCCTGCCCCGGCCGGTTCACCGGCCGCGCCTCGGTGGCCTGGCAGGAGCTGGGCGGCGTCCCGCTGTGCGGGATGACCTGCGACGGCGGGGTGCGGCGGGCGATGGAGGCGGCCCTGGCCGAGAACGGCGGCCGCCCCAGCGTGCAGGTGGAGACCGACGCGCTGCCCGCCCTGTACACCCACGTCGCCGAAGGCGACTGGTGCGGCGTTGTGGCCCACGCCTGGCTGTGCTCGGCGCCGCCCCCGCAGGGCGTGCGCGTGCTGCCGGTCGAGGGGGCCGAGCGGGTGCGCGAGGTGGGCATCGTGGTCCCCGAGAACGCCCCCGAGCCGCTGCTGGCCCGGGACTTCGCCGCCTTCGCGCGGACCGTCCCGCTCCAGGAGGTGCTGGACGCCGCCCTGCCGCCGGGCCCGGCCGTCCCCGTGCACGCGGCGCCCGCGGGGTCCTCCCCGCGGGCGCCGCGCCCTCACGCGTCGGCGGACGGTGCCGACGCGGAGGCCCCCGAGTCGGAGCCGGCCCCGGCCCCCGAGGCCGGGGTGCGGTCGCGGCGCAGCAGCAGCCCCGCCTGAACCGCGGCGGCCACCACGATCACCGTGGCGATCGCGCTGGTCAGGTGCATGCCGTCGAGGAAGGCGGACTGCGCCGCGTCCAGCAGCGCCGTCCCCGCCCCGCCCGGCAGGCCCTCAGCGGCGGTCACCGCCCCGCCCAGCGTCTGGCGGGCGGCCTCCATCTTCTCGGCGGGCACCGAGGCCACGTCCGGCAGGCCGATCCGGTAGGCGGCGGTGAGCACGCTGCCCAGCAGCGCCACGCCCAGGGCCCCGCCCAGTTCGTAGGCGGTCTCGGAGATCGCCGAGGCGGCGCCGGCGCGGGCCGGCGGCGCGGCGGTGAGGATGGCGTCGTTGGTCAGCGTCTCGGCCAGCCCGATGCCGGTGCCGATGAGCAGGAACGCCACCGCGATCAGCAGCGCGCCGCCCTGCAGCGGGGCCTGGGTGACGAGGAAGAACCCGGCGGCGATCAGCGCCAGGCCCAGCACCAGTACCCGCCCCAGGCTCATCCGGCGGGCCAGTGACACCGCGACGAAGCTCGAGGCGACCGACACCGCCAGCCCCGGCACCAGCACCAGCCCGGCGGTGACTGGGCTCAGCCCCAGCACCAGCTGCAGGTACTGGGTGAGGAAGAACAGCGAGGCGACCATCGAGAAGACGATCATCAGGTTGGTGGCCACCGCGACGCTGAACCGGCGCACCGCGAACAGGCGGACGTCGATCAGCGGGTGCGCCAGCCGCAGCTGCCGGCGCACGAACACCGCGCCCAGCACCAGGCCGGCGGCGAGCGCCGCGGCGGGCGCCGGGTCCCAGCCGTGCTCGGCGAGCTTCTTGACGCCGTAGACGGCGGGCAGCATCGCGGCCAGGGACAGCAGCACGCTCAGCGGGTCCAGGCGCCCGGGGTTCGGGTCCTTGGACTCGCCCACCAGCAGGGGCAGCGCGACCAGCAGCACCGCCATCACCGGCAGGTTGATCAGGAAGACCGACCCCCAGTGGAAGTGCTCCAGCAGCCAGCCGCCCAGGATCGGCCCGAGCGCGCTGCCGGCGGAGAACCCGGAGGCCCAGATGGCGATGGCGAGCAGGCGCTGGCGGTCGTCGGTGAACAGGTTGCGCAGCAGCGACAGGGTAGAGGGCATCAGCGTCGC
Organism: Nocardiopsis baichengensis YIM 90130; assembly: GCF_000341205.1. NCBI lineage: Bacteria > Bacillati > Actinomycetota > Actinomycetes > Streptosporangiales > Nocardiopsidaceae > Nocardiopsis > Nocardiopsis halophila. Next base: position 6,422 of record NZ_ANAS01000042.1, read on the forward strand.
CCCGGCCATGCCCAGGAGCGCGCGGGCGGCGATGAGCACCTCGGGCGCGGGTGCGAAGGCGGCGGCCAGCGAGGCGAGGCCGAACCCGAGGGCGCCGATCATCAGCAGGCGGCGGCGCCCGATGCGGTCGCCGAGCGAGCCCATGGTGATGAGCAGCCCCGCCAGCACGAAGCCGTAGATGTCGACGATCCACAGCAGCTGCCCGCCGGTGGGGCGCAGGTCCTCGGTGAGGTAGGGGACGGCGAACCCGAGCACCGTCATGTCGACGGCGATGAGCAGGACGGGAAGGACGAGTACGGCCAGTCCGGCCCATTCGCGGGCGCCGGCCCGGGCGGGCCGCCGGTTCGAGGTGTCGTCGGGCGCTCCGGGCCCGGCAACGGCGGAAGTCATGGTCCCTCTACTAGGTCGTGGTCGCGTTGGAGCGCGTGCGTCGCGGACCGCCGCGTGCGGCCGCGGTGATCGGGCGGTGCGCCGGTTAAACGGGCCGATCATCCTATGTATTCCGATCGACGGTCCGTCGGCCGTCCGTCTCGGGGGGTGCGCCCCGGTGCGGGGCAGGGGCGGCACCGTCCGATCTTCTGAACCGTCCAGACGGTACAGTACCGTCCAGCCGGTACAGTGTCAAAGGTGAGCACCGGTACCACGCGCGACCGGATCCTGGACGCGCTCGAAGGCATCCTGATCGATGAGGGCCTCTCCGCCGTGACGCTGGAGTCCGTGGCCGCCGCCGCGGGCGTCTCCAAGGGCGGGCTCCTCTACCACTTCCCCTCCAAGGCCGCGATGATGACCGGCCTCATCCGCCGCCTGGCCGACCGCGCCGAGGAGGAGTTCCGCGAGACCGAGGAGAGCGGCGAGGGCGTCGTGCGGACCTTCCTGCGCACCTCGCTGCCGTCCTCCAAGCACGAGGCGGAGCTGTACTGGTCGATCATCGCCGCGCTGCGCAGCAAGGAGTCGATGACCGACGAGGCGCGCGACCTGGTCCGCTACTTCTTCGAGGAGTGGGCGCGCCTGCTCCACGAGGAGCTCGACGACCCGGTGCTGGCCGAGACCGTCCGCCTGGTGGGCGACGGCCTGTACCTGTCCTCCATCGCGGGCCTGGCCCAGCCCGACCCGGAACTGCTGCGCCAGGTGATGGACCGGCTGATCGCCCAGGCGGACCGGTCGAAGCGGCCCGGCCGCGGCGGAAACGGGGAGGAGGCGGCCGGAGAGCCTACGGGCGGGACCGGGGACACGGGCTGACGCCCGCCCTTTCGCCTCCTTTCGCCCCGGCGCGACCGGCTCCGGCCGTCGCCCTTGCCGCGCTGCGGGCGGTGCGGGACGTCCGTCACAGGGTGGAGCCCCCGGATCGCTGATGGGGATCGTGTTGTTCGGTCTCGTTCGAGCCGTGCGGTTCTCACGCCGGCCGGGCGTTCTCGCCCGGCGTCTCAGTCGACCCCGTCGGCCCGGCGCGCAGTGGCGGTGACAGGCCGACCACCGCACCTGGTCGGCGGAACGGTCCTGGGATACCGTCGCGTCACCACGACACCGGGAGGTTCCCGTGTCCAAGCGCCGTACGCGACCCCCACCGATTCCGCCCAGGTGGATCATCCGCCTGTTCTGGAAAGGGCATCGCGCCCTCTACCGCATCACCCGCGGCAGGTCCGGGCTCTGGCGCCCCGCCCCCGGCCGCTGGGGGACGATGCGGCTGACCACCATCGGCCGCCGCACAGGCCGCCCCAGGAGTGTGATCCTCGCCTACTTCCACGACGGCCCGGACCTCGTGGCACTCGCCATGAACGGCTGGGGCGCGCCCGAGCCCGCCTGGTGGCTGAACCTCCAGGCCACACCCGTGGCCACGGCCCAGCTCGCCGACGGCCGGCGCGCGGTACGCGCACGCGAGGCCCTCGGCGGGGAACGGGACCGGCTCTGGGAACGGTGGCGCGAACTGGAGCAGCACATCGACGCCCACGCGGCCCGGCGCCCCACCGCGACCGCGGTCGTCGTCCTGGAGCCGGTGGACTCCTCGGCGGACCGGCGGCCCTGAGCGCCTGCGGATCCCGCCGGCCCCGTCGGCGCCGCCGGTTCGGCCCCTCAGCTGCCCAGGCCCGACCGCCCCACCCACACCGCGAGCTGCGTCCGGTCCCGCAGGTCGAGCTTGCGCAGGATGCTGGAGACGTGGTTCTTCGCCGTGCCCTCGGTGATGAACAGGCGCCGGGCGATCTGCCGGTTGGTCGCGCCCTCGCCGATCAGGCGCGCCACCTCGGCCTCACGCTCGGACAGCGCCCCGCCCGCCGCCTGGCCGCCCGGGGCCCCGCGGCCGGAGGCCTCCGGGGCCGGCGGTTCCGGCTCCGCGGGGGCCTCAGGGGGAGCGGCCCGCACCCCGGCGACCAGGCGTTCGGCGGCGGCCGCGCCCAGCACCGTCTCCCCGCGCGAGGCCCGGAGCACCGCGGCGACCAGCTCCTCCGGCGGCGTGTCCTTGAGCAGGTAGCCCTTGGCGCCCGCGCGCAGGCCGCCGAAGATGAAGTCGTCGTCGTCGAAGGTGGTCAGTACCACCGGCGCGACCGCCGGGTGGTCGCGGACCATGTGCGCGATCAGCTCGACGCCGTCCATGCGCGGCATGCGCGCGTCCACCAGGGCGACGTCGGGATAGGCGCCGGTCCCCGATGCGGACGCCAGCGCCTCCAGGGCCTCCACACCGTCGGCGGCGCCGCCGACGACCTCGACCGCCTCCTCGATCTCCAGCAGTTTGGCCAGTCCCTGGCGCATCAGCACCTGGTCGTCGACGAGCAGCACCCGGACGGGGCGCCCTTCCTCCCCGGGTGTGCTCACGCGGCGGCCTCCGCCGTCCGCCGGGCGGGCAGCCGGGCGCGCAGGGTGAAGCCGCCGCCGTGCCCGTCGGGGTCCCCGGCCCCGCCGCGGGGACCGGCCGCCAGAGTGCCCCCCACGGCCTCGACCCGCTCGCGCAGGCCCGCGATCCCGAAGCCGCCCGCGCCGGAGGGCGCCGCGGCGCCGGGGCCGCGCCCGTCGTCGACCACGGAGGCCGTCACCCCGTCCGGCGTGCACTCCACCGCCACCTCGATGCCGCGGGCGCCCGAATGCCGGACGGCGTTGGTCAGGCCCTCCTGCACCACGCGGTAGCAGACCAGCTCGACCTCCTCGCGCAGCTCGGGCCAGTCGCCGCGGCAGGTGAAGCGCACGTCGGCGCCTGCCGAGCCCCCGCCGGAGAAGGCCTCGGCCAGCGACCGGACGGCCTCCGGCCCGGCCTTGCCCTCCAGTTGGAGCGGGCGCAGCGCGCGGACCCACCGCCGGGTGTCGGCCAGGGCCTCCTGGGCCAGGCGCTTGGCGTCGGCGACCTCCTGCCAGGCGGCGTCGGGCTTGGCGGTGCGGAAGCGTTCGGCGTTGGACAGTCCGATGTTGAGGACCGTCAGGTAGTGGCCGATGGAGTCGTGCATGTCCCGCGCCATGCGCGCGCGTTCTTCGGCGACGGTGAGCTCCTTGACCCGGTCCGCATAGCGGCGCAGTTCGGAGTGCGCCGACTCCAGTTCCGCCAGTACCTCCTGCGTTTCCCGCGCGCGCGTCTGGGCGGCGAGGAGCGCATTGAACGCCATCACGGTGACCGCGCAGAGGAAGAGGATGACGCTCGTCTCCAGCACGCCTCTGGCGAGCATCCCGGGTTGCACGGCGAAGAGGCCCAAGGCGCACGCCGTCAGCCCGGCCGAGCAGGCGAGGGCCGCCCGGGCGCCGAGGACGACGACGACATTGCCCAGGGCGATGATCAGCAGGATCTGTACGAGCAGGTTGCCCGACCCCAGGATGACGGCGGCGGCGCAGGCGAAGAACGAGAGCGAGAGCGCCTTGGGGCGGATCCCATGTGCGCCAGGGGTCCAGCTGAGCAGCGGCCAGAGGACCCCGGCCGGGACCAGCCCCAGGACGAAGAGGAGTTCCAGGGCCTGCCCCAGGGGCGTGTCCGGCGGGGGAGGGGCGCCCGAACCGGACACGAGCGTCACCGCGACCAGCAGCAGCAATCCGGAGTAGGCCCCCCAGAACGCCAGGTGGAGCACCAGCGGGGCGCGCCCGCCCGACAGCGACGCCCAGCGCGCGGCGTCGTGCAGGCCCGCTCGTTCGATCGCGCTCATGGCCCGAAGCTAGCAGCGGTCCCAGAGTCTCAGAGGAGAAGCAGGGTCATGCCCGGGTCACCCCTTGCCCCATGACCGGAGTCATGGCCGACACCCGGGCGGGCGGCGTAACCGTCATCTATCCCGCGCGTGATGTGGAGGGGCGGCGCCCGCCCCTACCGTCCCTGCCATGTCCTCCACCAGCGAATCCTCGGTCCCGGCGCCCCAGGACGGCCCGCGCCTGAGTGCCGGCGACGCCTTCGTCCGAGCCGGCGCCTCCGGGGCGCGCACCACCCATCCCCTGGCCACGATCCCGCTCACGCAGCTGCTCTACCTGGTGGGCTTCCTGCCGTCGCTGCTGTTCACGCTCCCGGCGGTGGAACGCCTCGCCGAGGAGGCCGGATCCGGTGCGGCGATCGCCCTGGGCGTCGCGGCACTGCCCGTCCAGGTCCTGCTGCCCTACGTCCCCCTCTGGCTGTGGCTGCGCTTCTATGAACGGCGGTCCTTCTTCGCCTCCACGGGCCTCGGCTTCCGGTGGAGGGCGCTCGCCGGCCTGCTGTGGGGGACCGCGGCGGCGATGGTGTTCATCGCCGCGTGGGTCGGGATCGCCCTGGCGAGCGGGATCGCACACGTGGAGGGGGTGTGGCGCTTCGGGGGCGACGGCCCTCTGGCCGTGGCGGTCGGCGCCGTGTACATGCTGCTGGTGCGCATCGTCATGATCGGCATCGAAGAGCAGCTCTTCCGAGGGTGGATGCTCCAGGCGGTCGGCGCGCGCTGGGGGCGGACGGCGGGCGTCCTGCTCTCGTCGGTCTTCTTCTCCCTGTTCCACTTCACGTTCATCGGCTTCTACCTGGCGGGCGGCGAGCCGCACGAGGCCCATTGGATCCTCATGCTCAACATCTTCCTCTGGGCGGTGTTCGCCGCACTGGTCACGCTCCGGACCGGGAACCTGTGGGCGGCGGTCGGCTTCCACGCCGCCGCCCTGATCCTGCCCATGGCCGCGCTCACCGTCGCCATTCCGGACTCGGCCGCGGACGGCAAGGGGCTGTGGCCCCTGAGCGAGGCCGTCGGCGCGGTCGTCGTCCACCTGCCCGAGCCCACCCGTTACACCGGCGGGGTCGGCTTCGCCGGGCTGTTCGAGGGGCTCCCCGCGACCGGTGCCCTCGCCGTGATGGTCCTGGCGGCGTGGTGGTGGCTGCGGCGCGGCGAGGCCGCCGCTCACTCGTCGTCGTAGGAGACCGCCGTGATCCGGTGCGGACGGATGCGCACGAGCAGGCCGGGCGGGCGGTGGTAGGCGTCGTCGAGCATGGCGAGCACCGCCGGGCCGTCGGCGGTGCCGCCCTTATCCGGCCTCAGACCGCCATGGCGTCCTCGCCCTGGGTGGTCCGCATCGTCGGCAGCCCCAGGTCCGAACAGAGTCGGCCGAGCGTGTCGTCGTGGCGGAAGTCGGTGATGTGCAGCCCCCGCACTCCGGGCTGGGCGAGGGCGTTGCGGGCCAGCTCCAGCGAGACCTGGTAGGAGGCCTCCCGTTCGTCGGACGCGTTCTCCACGCGTTCGACCACCTCCTGCGGGACGCTGATCCCCGGGACCTTGGCGTCCATGTACCGCAGCGCCCGGGCCCCCTTGACCAGCGCGACGGTGGGCAGCAGCGCGGCCGCGGGGGTGACGCCCTCGGCCTCGGCCCGTTCGCAGAACGCGCTGATCCGCTCGGGCCGGTAGCAGATCTGCAGCTGCAGGAACCGCGCCCCGGCCCGCACCTTCTTCAGCGCGCGCTTGGCGCGCTCTTCGAACGGCGGTGCCCCCGGGTTCTCCACCGCCCCGATGAACAGCGGGGGAGCGGGGGACAGGGGCCGCCCGGACAGGTAGCGGCCGCCGGCCAGTACGGCGGCCGTGCGCACCGCCTGGGGCCCGTCCAGGTCGAACACGCGCTGCGCCTCGGGCTCGTCGCCGGCCGTGGTGTCGTCGCCGGTCATGCAGCACACGTTGGTGACGCCGTGCAGGGCGGCGCCGACGATGTCGGCCTGCACGGCCAGGCGGTTCTTGTCCCTGCAGGCCACCTGGAGCACGGGCTCCAGCCCGAGGCGGTACAGCGCGACCGCCACGGCCACGTTGGAGGCGTGCGCGTGCGCCGCCGGGTTGTCGGTGGCGTTGACCGCGTCCACGTAGGGCGCCAGGCGGGAGGCGTGCGCGGCGGCCGCCTCCAGCCCGCCGCCGTCGAGCGCCGGGAACTCGGCGGTGACCGCGGGCCGGTACGGCTCGGGCGCGGTCAGCAGCTCGGCCAGGGTCAATTCGGCACCCCCTCGGCGTCCTGGGCGTCCTCGGCGGGGCCGACGGCGGCGGGCGGGGCGGCACCGGAGGCGGCGGCCCGCTCGGCCGCCTCCCACCCCTCGGGCCGCCGGCGGTCGCGGCCGGTGGCCAGGTTGGCCCAGGAGGAGGTGCCCTGCAGCCGGACGTCGACGGGCGCCCGCAGCTCGTCGACGCCGTCGCGCAGGGGCGGGGGCAGGCGGCGTGCGCGCCCGTAGGCCTTGACCCACACGCAGGTCATCGTCGGGTCGACCTCGCACGCCCCGTCCTCGCGCACACCGCCGCAGGGGCCGTTGCGCAGGGACTTGGGACAGGTCATCGGGCAGGTGAAGCCGGTGGAGTGCAGCACGCACTGGCCGCACATCCGGCAGTCCCACACGGGCTTCTTGACGGCGTGTTCGATGGTGGCGAGAAGTGTGGCCATGGTCCGCCTCGTTCCGTGCGCCGTACGGCGGGGATCGGCGTCGCGCGGTGGTCTGGGCCGCCGACCGACGTCTCTGGCATGAGCGTTGCTTTATATGCAACGATGTTCACATGAAGGAACGTGACCGCTCGACTACAGCGTAAGATCGGCGGAATCGTTGCGTCAATGGATGTCCGTTGCGTAAGACGGAACTAACCAGCGGCCGCGGTTCTTGACAGCGCCGTCGCGCGCGGGGGACTGTGTGTTGCGCATGGCGATCCTCGTTGCGCATCGGAGTGGTTGGAGGCCCTGAATGGCCGTGAACGAGAACCCGGAGATCCTGCTGTACCCGCGGATCAGGAAGTCGCCGTTCTTCTATGCCTCGCGCAGGCACGGCGTCGCCAAGTACAGCGTGTACAACCACACCTACCACCCGCGGCACTACGGCGACCCGGTCGCCGAGTACTGGCACCTGGTCAACGGCGTGACCCTGTGGGACGTCGGCGTGGAGCGCCAGATCGAGATCACGGGCCCCGACGCCTTCGCGTTCACCAACATGCTCGTCCCGCGCGACCTGAACAAGTGCGCGGTCGGCCAGTGCAAGTACGTCTTCATCACCGCCCCCGACGGCGGGATCATCAACGACCCGGTGCTGCTGCGCCTCGAGGAGAACCGCTTCTGGCTCTCCCTGGCCGACAGCGACGTGCTGCTGTGGGCCCAGGGCCTGGCCCACAACTCCGGCATGGACGTGACGATCCGCGAGGCCGACGTGGGCCCGGTGCAGGTCCAGGGCCCCAAGTCGCGCGAGGTCATGGTCGACCTCTTCGGCCCCGAGGTCATGGACGTCCCCTACTACTACTGCCGCGAGTTCGAGCTCGACGGCATGCGCGTGGTGGTCTCCCGCACCGGCTACACCTCCGAGCTCGGCTTCGAGATCTACCTGATGGACGCCTCCCGCGACGGGGTGCGGCTGTGGGACACCGTGCTCCAGGCCGGCGAGCCGCACGGCATCCAGGTCATCGGCCCCTGCCACATCCGCCGCATCGAGGGCGGGATCCTGGCCTGGGGCAGCGACATCGGCCTGGACACCAACCCCTTCGAGGTCGGCTACGGCTACGAGGTCAGCTGGATGGTCGACCTGGACCAGGAGGCCGACTTCATCGGCAAGGAGGCGCTCACCCGCATCCGCGACACCGGCATCTCCCGCAAGCTGGTCGGGCTGGAGATCGGCGGCGAGCCGCTGGGCTCCTACAACGACGGCTCGATGATCGACGTCTTCCCCGTGCACGAGCCCGGCTCCACCGAGGGCCCGGTCGGCAAGGTCACCTCGGCCTGCCACTCGCCGCGCCTGGACCGCAACATCGGCTTCGCCATGGTGCCGATCGGACTGGCGTCCCTGGGGACCGAGCTGGCGGTGCACCGGCCGGGCGGCCAGGTCCCCGCCGTGGTCGTGGACAAGCCCTTCGTCGACCCCAAGAAGATGCTGCCCAAGCAGGACCTGAGGCGGCTGGCCGCGACGTCCTGACGGCGGGCCCGCCCGGGGGCGCCGCCCCGTCGGCGCCCCCGGCGCCCGCCCTCTTGACACCGCGGTCCGGCCGATCGACTCTGTTGCGTAGACCGCACATGGTTGCGCGGACAGGAACACCGTAGCGAGCGCACACGAGAACACCGATGGCGAAGGCAGGCCGCCATGCCCGCTCTCCCTGACACCCAGCGAACCGTTCCCAGGATCGTCGTCATCGGCGCCGGGATCGTCGGCTGCGCCCTGGCCGACGAGCTCACCGCCCGCGGGTGCACCGACGTCACCGTCGTCGACCAGGGCGACCTGTACCGCACCGGAGGGTCGACCTCGCACGCCCCCGGCCTGGTCTTCCAGACCAACGCCGCCAAGGCCATGACCGACTTCGCGCGCTACACCGCCGAGAAGTACCGGCGGCTGCGCGCCGGCGGGCGCCCCTGCTTCTCCCCGGTCGGCGGCCTGGAGCTGGCCGCCGCCCCCGAACGCCTCGACGAGCTGCACCGCCGCTGCGGCTGGGCGCGCTCCTGGGGGCTGCGCGCCGAGGTCGTCGGCCCGCAGGAATGCGCCCGCGCCCACCCGCTGGTCGAGGCCGACCGGGTGCTGGGCGGCCTGTCCACCCCCGACGACGGCCTGGCCGACGCCCTCGGCGCGGCCCGGGCCCAGGCCGAGGCCGCGGTCGGGCGCGGCGCCCGCTTCCTGCCCCGGCACGAGGTCACCGGGATCGAGACCCGCGGCGACGGCGCGCCCTCGGGCCGCCGGGTGGCGGCCGTCCACACCGACCAGGGGCGGCTGCCCGCCGACGCCGTGGTGCTGTGCGCCGGCATGTGGGGCCCACGGGTGGCGGCCATGGCCGGCGAGGTGCTGCCGCTCACCCCGCTGGCCCACCAGTTCGGCTGGACCGGGCCGACCGCCGCGCTGGCCGGCAACGGCGGCGGCGACGCCGCGCCCCACCCCATCCTCCGCTTCCAGGAGCGCGACCTGTACTACCGCGAGCGCGGCGACCGGGTCGGGGTCGGCTACTACGGGCACCGGCCGATGCCGGTCGCCCCCGACGCCATCGGCACCCCCGCCACCACCGGGCACCTGCCGATGCCGTCCATGCACCCCTTCACCCCCGAGGACTTCGCCCCGGCCTGGAGCGACACCCTCGGGCTGCTGCCCGCCCTGTCCGACACCAAGGTGGAGGAGGGGTTCAACGGCCTGTTCTCCTTCACCCCGGACACCATGCCGCTGATCGGGGAGTTCGCCGGGACGGCGGGGCTGTGGTCGGCCGAGGCGGTGTGGATCACCCACTCGGCCGGCGTGGCCCGCGCGGCCGCCGAGCTCATCGCCGAGGGAGCCTCCACGTTCGACCTGCACGCCTGCGACGTCAACCGCTTCCAGCGGCACCACCTGGCCCCCTCCTACATCCGGGAGCGGGGCTGCCAGAACTTCGTCGAGGTCTACGACGCCCTCCACCCGCAGCAGCCGATGGAGCACCCCAGGCCGCTGCGCGTCGCCCCGTTCCACCGGCGCGAGCAGGAGCTGGGCGCCTTCTTCCTGGAGGCCGGCGGCTGGGAGCGCCCCTACTACTACGAGGCCAACACCGCGCTCGACGGGGCCGAGGACGCGCCCCGGCCGGGCCCGTGGGCCGCGCGCTACTGGTCGCCCGCGATCGCCGCCGAAGCGCGCGCCACCCGCGAACGCGTCGCGCTCTACGATATGTCGTCCCTGATGCGCCTGGAGGTCGCCGGGCCCGGCGCCGCCGACTACCTGGACCGGGTGACCACCTGCCGCGCCCACCGCGACCCCGGCGCCGTGAGCTACTGCCTGATGCTGGACGGGCGCGGGCACCTCCTCGGCGACATCACCGTCGCCCGCATCGAGGAGGACCTCTTCCAGCTCGGGGTCAACAGCCGCCTCGACCTGGCCCGCCTCGCCCGGAACGCCCCCGCCGGGGTGAGCGTCCGCGACCTCACCTCCGAGACCACCTGCATCGGGGTGTGGGGGCCGCTCGCCCGGGAGGTGGTCCAGCCCCTGGCCGACCACGACCTCTCCAACGACGGGCTGCGCTACTTCCACTGCGCCCGCATGCACATCGCCGAGGTCCCGGTCACGGCGATGCGGGTGTCCTACGTCGGCGAACTCGGCTGGGAGCTGTACACCACCCCGGACCTGGGCCTGCGGCTGTGGGACGCGCTCTGGCGGGCCGGGCGGGGCCACGGCCTGGCCGCCGCCGGGCGGGGCGCCTTCGACGCGCTGCGCCTGGAGAAGGGCTACCGCGCCTTCGGCGCCGACATGACCGACGAGCACGACCCCTACGAGGCCGGCGTGGGCTTCGCGCTCCGCCTGAAGACCAAGGGCGACTTCGTCGGCCGCGCCGCCGTCGAGGCCAAGGACCCCGGCGCCCCGGCCCGGCGCCTGACCTGCCTGGCCACCGGCGGCCCGCAGGACACCGTGATGGGGGCCGAGCCGGTGCACGAGCCCGGCGCGCCGACCGCCGCGGGGTACGTGACCAGCGCCGCCTTCGGCTACACGCTGGGGCACGGCATCGCCTACGCCTGGCTGCCCGCCGAGCTCGCCGCCCCCGGCACCCGCCTGGAGATCGGCTACTTCGGCCGGCGCATCCCGGCCGAGGCCGTGGCCGAGCCCCTGTACGACCCCGCCATGGAGAGGGTGAGGGCCTGATGCCCGCGCTCCCCGCGGCACTGCCCGGCGGACCGGACCCGCGGCCGGGCCGCCTGTGGCGCGCGCCCGAGCCGCGGGCCGCCTACGACGTGCTCGTCATCGGCTCCGGCGGCCACGGCCTGGCCACCGCCTACTACCTGGCCGCCGAGCACGGCATCACCGACGTCGCCGTGCTGGAGCGCGGCTGGCTGGCCGGCGGCAACATGGCCCGCAACACCGCCATCATCCGCTCCAACTACCTGTGGGACGCCAGCGCCGGGATCTACGAGCACGCGCTGCGACTGTGGGAGGGCCTGGAGGAGGAGCTCGGACGCGACCTGCACTTCAGCCAGCGCGGGGTGCTCAACCTGGCCCACTCCACCCACGACGTGCGCGAGTCGGTGCGCCGGGTCGACGCCAACCGGCTCAACGGCGTCGACGCCGAATGGCTCGGCCCCGACGAGGTCGCCAAGCTGGTCCCCGTCCTGGACACCGGCCCGCACACCCGCCACCCCGTACTGGGCGCCACCTACCAGCCGCGCGCCGGCATCGCCGACCACGACCTGGTGGCCTGGGCCTTCGCCGCGGAGGCCGACCGGCTCGGCGTGGACCTGGTGCAGGGGTGCGAGGTGACCGGCTTCCTGCGCTCGGGGGACCAGGTGCGGGGCGTACGCACCACCCGCGGCGACATCGGCGCCGGGGCGGTCGCGCTGTGCGCCGCGGGGCGCACCAGCGTGCTCACCGAGACGCTGGGGCTGCGACTGCCGCTGCAGAGCCACCCGCTGCAGGCCCTGGTCACCCCGCTGCTGGAGCCGGTGCTGGACACCGTGGTCATGTCGAACGCGGTGCACGTCTACGTCAGCCAGGCCCCCAAAGGCGAGCTGGTGCTGGGGGCGGGCATCGACGGCTACAACGGCTACGGCCAGCGCGGCTCGTTCCGCACGGTGGAGGACCAGGTCGCCGCCGCCGTCGAGCTGTACCCGGTGTTCGCGCACGCCGAGGCGCTGCGCACCTGGGCCGGGACCGTCGACGTCTCGCCCGACGCCTCACCGGTCATCGGGCGCACGCCGTTCGAGGGCCTCTACCTCAACTGCGGGTGGGGGACCGGGGGGTACAAGGCCACGCCGGGCGCGGGCCAGGTCTTCGCCGACACCGTGGCCAACGGGCGCCCGCACCCGCTGGCCGAGCCCTTCGGCCTGGAGCGCTTCACCACCGGGGCGCTCGTGGACGAGCACGGGGCCGCCGCAGTGGCCCACTGACCGCCGTCTCCGATCCGCAGCGCAGGGAGGCCGACCGCGATGCTCCTCATTCCGTGCCCCTGGTGCGGTCCGCGCGACGAACGCGAGTTCCGGTACGGCGGCCAGGCGCACATCGCCTGCCCCGCCGACCCCTCGGCGCTCGACGACCGGGCGTGGGCCGAGTACCTGTTCCTGCGCGACAACCCCGCGGGGGCGTTCGCCGAGCGCTGGTTCCACGCCTCGGGGTGCAGAGCCTGGTGCGACGTGCGGCGTGACACCGTCGACTACACGGTCGCCGGCTCCTGCCCCACGGGCGCCCACGGAGCGGACGCGGACGCTGGCCAGGGGCCGTGCGCGTCCCCTTACTGCGTGCGCAGGGCGACCCCTGCTGATGCTGAAGGAGGCGCACGATGAGCCGCTGGGGTGCCGACCCTGACGCCGGGCGGGTGTACTTCGCCCGCCGGGAGTGGTGCGGATTCCCGGACCTCGCGGAGGGGCCCGCCGAGGCGCTTCTCAAGAGGCGTGAGCCGTCCGCCGCAGAAGGCGACCCGGCCCAGCGCGTCCGCGACCGGCGCAGACGCCCTTCCGTCCCCCGGGAGAGGGGCGGGCGATGAGCGTGCGGGACAGGAGGAGAGCGGCGGGATACCGCGCGGCCGTTCCCGCCGTCCCCACGGCCGCCACCGGCCGCACCGCGCCCCTGGAGACCGCGCCCCTGGAGACCGCGACCCTGGAGACCGCGACCCTGGAAGGGGGAGGGCGATGACCGGACGCCGCACGGGGACCGGGCCGGAGCCGGACACCCGGATCGTGTTCGACGGGCACGAGGTCCCCGCCGTGGCCGGGGAGCCCGTCGCCGCCGCGCTCCTGGCCGCCGGGGTGCGCACGGTCTGCCGGGGGAGCCGCACCGGGCGTCCGCGCGGGGTCGTGGGCATCGGCACCGGCGAGCCCGGCGCCCAGGTCCGCACCGAGGGCCCCGACCCCCGGCCGATGGCGCCCGCCCCCCGGGTGGAGGCGTGCGAGGGGCTGCGCGTGTCCGGCCTGGCCGGCTACGCCCGCCTGCCCGACCAGGCGCCCGCCCGGGGCGGCGACTCCCGCTGGGCCCACTGCGACGTCCTGGTCGTCGGCGCCGGGCCCGCCGGCCTCGCCGCCGCCGACGCCGCCCGTGCGGAGGGCGCGCGGGTGGTCATCGCCGACGAGGCGCCCGCCCCCGGCGGCGACGCCCGCGGCAACGGGCGCGACGGGTGGATCACCGCGACCTGGCAGGCCCTGGCCGGGGCCGCAGACGTGCGGGCGCTGGCGCGCACCACCGTCACCGGCCACCACGACCACGGCGAGCTCATCGCCCTGCAGCGGCGCGGCGGCTCCGACCTGCTGTGGCGCATCCGCGCCCGCCGCGTCGTGCTGGCCACCGGATCCACCGAGCGCCCCTTCGCCTTCCAGGACGACGACCTGCCCGGCGTCATGCTCGCCGGGGCGGCCGCCGCCTACGTCCGCCGCCACGGGGTCCTGCCGGGCGGGCGCCCGGTGGTCGCCGGGTGCCACGACGAGGCGCTGTGGGCCGCCGCCGCCCTGCACGACGCCGGGGCGCGGATCGCGGCCGTCGCCGACGCCCGCCCCGAGGCGGGGGCCGCGGCCCGTGAGGCCCTGCGGCGCCGGGGGATCGGGGTGCGCGCCGGAACCTCGGCGGTGCGCGCCGAACCCGGCGCCGAGGGCGGCGTGGCCGCCGTCCTGCTCGCCCCGGTCGCCCCGGACGGAAGCGTTCAGGGGGAGGCCGAGCGGGTGCCCTGCGACCTCCTGGCGGTCTCCGGCGGGTTCGACCCGGCGACGCCCCTTGCGGTGCAGGCGGGCGGACGGGTGCGCTGGTCCGACCGGCACGCCGCCTTCCTTCCCGGGGACCTGCCGCCGACCACGGTGTGCGTCGGCGCCGCGGCGGGCACCCGGGACCCCGGGACGGCGGTCGAGGAGGGCATCGAGGCGGGCGAGGCCGCGGCGCGGGCGGCGCTCGGGCGGGCCGGGCCGGGGGGCCGCCCTTCGGAAGGAGGCGGCCTGGAGGGGCACCTGCCCGACGCCCTGCGCGCACGCGGCGAATCGGCCCAAGGGCACGGGGCGCGGGCAGGGCAGGGCACCGCAGGCGGCCCCCAGGCGGCTCCGTTGCAGGCCGTCGGAGGACAGGCGCGGGAACGGCCGTCCGCGGGGGCCGCGGGCGCCGTGGGCGTGCCCGGGGACGTGCGGGCAGGCGACACCGCGCCCCCGATGGCGCTCTTCTGCGTCACCGGTCCGGACACCGACCACGAACGGGTCTTCGTGGACCTCCAGCGCGACGCGACCCTGTCCGACATCCGCGCGGCCGTCGCGGCCGGGATGGACTCCATCGAGCTCATCAAGCGCCACACCACCATCGGCACCGGCCCCGACCAGGGCCGCACCTGCGGCGCCCTGGTCACCGGGATCACCGCGCGCCTGCTCGGGCGCACCATGGACGAGGTCGGCGGCGCCACGCCCCGGCCCCCGTACGCCCCCATCCCCTTCACCGCGCTGGCCGGACGTGCGCGCGGGGATCTCATCGACCCGCTGCGCCGCACCCCCATGCACGCCTGGCACGAGGCGCACGGCGCCGCCTACGAGGACGTCGGCCAGTGGCGCCGCGCGCGCTACTACGCCCGGGAGGACGAGGACATGCACGCGGCGGTACTGCGCGAGTGCGCCGCCGCGCGGACCGGGGTGGCGGCCCTGGACGCCTCCACCCTCGGAAAGGTCGTCGTCGCCGGGCGCGACGCCGGGGAGTTCCTCGACCGCCTCTACACCGGCACCTTCTCCACTCTCAAGCCGGGACGGTGCCGCTACGGGCTGCTGTGCACCGCCGACGGGATGGTCCTCGACGACGGCGTCATCGCCCGCCTGCCCGACGGGTCCTATCTGGTCAGCACCACCACCGGAAACGCCGAGACCGTCCTCGACCACATGGAGGAGTGGTCCCAGACCGAGTGGCCGGACCTGTGCGTGCACATCTTCAACGCCACCGACGCCTGGGCGGTGGTGAGCCTGGTCGGACCGCGCTCCCGGGAGGTGATGCGGCGCCTGGCCCCGGACATGGACGTCTCCCGGGAGGGCTTCCGCTTCATGGACCTCAAGGAGGGGCGGGTCGCCGGGGTCCGCGCGCGCGTGCTGCGCGTGAGCTTCACCGGCGAGCTGACCTTCGAGGTCAACGTTCCCTCCTGGTACGGGCTCGCCGTCTGGGAGGCCGCCATGGAGGCGGGTGCGGAGTACGGCATCACGCCCTACGGCACCGAGACCATGCACGTCTTGCGGGCCGAGAAGGGCTTCATCGTCGTCGGACACGAGACCGACGGCAGCATCACCCCACTGGACCTCGGCATGGACTGGGCCCTGTCGCGCACCAAGGACTTCGTCGGCAAGCGCTCCCTGAGCCGCCCGGACACGGCCCGGGCGGACCGGCCCCAGCTCGTCGGCCTCCTGCCGGAGGACCCCGGGTTCGTCCTGGCCGAGGGGGCGCAGCTGACCGAGGCGGCGCCGGGCCGGGGCGGGCCCCGCGCGGGCTCGCAGGGATGGGTGACCTCCTCCTACGACAGCGCCGCGCTGGGGCGCTCGTTCGCCCTCGGGCTGCTCCGATCGGGCCGCGAGCGCCACGGCGAGGTGCTGCAGGCGGTGCACCTCGGCACCGCCGTCCCCGTCCGGGTCGCCGACCCGGTCTTCTACGACAGGGAAGGGAGCCGCAAGGATGGCTGAACCCCTGGTCCCGCGCCGGCGCAGTCCGGCCGAGGGCCTCCTGGAGGGCTCGCGCCTGCGCGAGCTGTCGTTCCTGGCCCAGGCCGAGCTGCGGGTGGACCCCGACGAGGCCGAGGCCGCCTCGCGGATGGCCGAGCAGTTCCTCGGCTGCCCCCTGCCCGGCCCCGGCCGCGCCACCGGGAGCGGCACGCCGTACGTGCTGTGGAGCGGCCCCGGCCGGTACCTGGTGGTGGACGCCGACGCGACCGGGCGGGGGCTGTGCGCGGGGCTGCGCTCCGCGCTCGGCGGCGAGTACGGGCGGCTGTGCGCGGCGGTGGCCGACCTGTCGGCCCAGCGCACCGTGCTGGAGCTGCGCGGGCCCGACGCCGGGGAGGTGCTGGCCCGCGGCTGTCCGATGGACCTGCACCCGCGGGTGTTCGGCCCGGGCTCCTACGCCCAGACGGTCGTCGGAAAGGCGGCCGTGGGCCTGCACCGCACCGGCGGCCCCGCCGGCCCCGGAGCCCCCGTCGGCCCCGGCGCGGAAGGGGAGGCCTCCGCCTTCCGCGTCCTCGTACGCGCGTCGTTCGCCGACTACCTGGCCCGCTTCCTCACCGGTGCGGCCGACGACGTCCGGCGCGAGCGCGCGGGGGCGGTGGGGTGAAAGGGGGGCACGGGGATCGAAGGGAGACGAGGGGACCAAAGGGGGGCGCTGGTGCCGTGGGGAGGCAGAGGAGGCGTGTGAAGCCCGTGCACAAGCGTCTGACCTGGGACGACGCTCTGGCCAGGGCGCCTGTCCGGGGAAGTGGGAGGGCACGACGTTATCGTGGTGGGCATGGCTTCCAACGACCACCGCGCAGAAAAGAGTCAGACGACGACCGACACGGCACGGTTCGGGCGGGGGTCGGGCGGTGAGGCGGAACCGGCCAGGACCGCGGCCGGGAAGGACGGTGCACCCGTGCAATCGGTGGATCGCGCCATCACGGTGCTGGAGATCCTCGCACAGCACCGCGAGGCCGGAGTGACCGAGATCGCCGCGGAACTGGGCGTTCACAAGTCGACCGCATTCCGACTGGTCGGAGCGTTGGAGCGGCGCGGACTGGTGGAGCAGCCCGGGCTTCGCGGCAAGTACCAGCTGGGCTTCGGGATCATCCGGCTGGCCGGCACCATGGCGGCCGGACTGGACCTGACCCAGCAGAGCCGGCGGGTCTGCGAGGACCTGGCCTCCGACCTGGGGGAGACGGTCAACATCGCAATACCGAGCGGAGACATGGTCGTCAACATCGACCAGGTCCGCGGGTCCTCGGCCGTGGTCAGCCAGAACTGGATCGGACGGCAGAACCCCCTGCACTCCACCTCCAGCGGCAAGGTGCTGCTGGCCTACATGCGCGCGAGCGACCAGCGCCGCGTGCTGCGCGGGCGCCTGGAGGAGATGACCCCGCAGACCAAGACCGACCCGGAGGACCTGCGCGCCGAGTTCGAGGAGATCGTCGACCGCGGGTTCGCGACCGCCGTGGAGGAGCTGGAGATCGGGCTGAACGCCGTCGCCGCCCCCATCCGCGGCCTCACCGGCGAGGTGATCGCCGCCATCAGCGCCTCCGGCCCCTCCTACCGGATGGAGGAGGACAAACTCGACGCGATCGGTGAGACGGTCGCCAAGGCCGGAATGGAGATCTCGACCCGGATGGGCCACATGGAGCCCGCCGGGTGAGCCCGGACCTGCTCCCCTCCCCACCGCCCCCGTTCCCCGACCCCCGATCCCGTCACGCGCACGCCCCCGACGCCGCGGAACCGCCCGAGACCTAGGCGCGGCGCCCGGAGCATGCCCGTCGGCGGACGAACGGCCCCCGCCCCCACCGCGCCGCTGTGCCGACCCGGCGCAGCGCCGGCGGAGGCCGGGGCGGCACCGCAGAGGCGTGCCTGAGAGCCGGGAACGATCCGCCGACCACCACCGGGACGCCGGTCCTGATGGGCCCGGGCGGCGCGCAGCACGTCCGTGAAGGCGTCCACGCCCCTCCCGAGGCCGGCGGCCGCGCCGCAGACTCCCCGTTCTCCCCGAGCCCCGTGCGGGCCTCCGGCCCATGGGCCCCGGGGCTCCCCGGGAACGGCGCATACGAGAGGGGGACGCCCGAACGGGCGTCCCCCTCTCGTATGCGCCGGCCGGGCGCCGCGCCCGCCCGGCCGAGGATCACACGGCGCCGTGCGACGCCGACTCCCCGTTCCCGCTGAGGGCGGAGCGCACCGCGCGGACCGCCTCCTCCGTGATCTCCTCCGGCGGCGGTGCGATGTCGAGCACGACCCCCTTCTCGTCGTCCCGCAGCGGCTCCAGGGTGGCCTGCTGGGAGTCGAGCAGGCCGCTCGGCATGAAGTGGCCCGCCCGCTCGGCCAGGCGCCGGCGGATCAGCTCGACGGGGCCGTCCAGGTGCACGAAGCGCACGTCGGGCGCCCCGGAGCGCAGCACGTCCCGGTAGGAGCGCTTCAGCGCCGAGCACGCCATCAGGCTGTCCCGGCCCTCGGCCTCGCGCTCGCCGATCCACGCGGCCAGCGAGCGCAGCCAGGGGAGGCGGTCGGCGTCGGTGAGCGCGACGCCCTGCGACATCTTGGCGATGTTCGCCTCGGGATGGAACGCGTCGGCCTCGGCGAAGGGCAGCGCGAGCCGCTCGGCGGTGCGCAGGGCCACCGTGCTCTTGCCGCTGCCCGACACGCCCATGAAGACGAAGTGCATGTACTGTCCCTCCCCGTGAGATGGCGTCCGTCCGGCCGCGGGACCCCGGACGCCCGACTTCAATAGTGTTATCAATAGGGGGCGCCGCCCGTGACGCGCCCCCGGCCCCCGCGCGCCGGGGCCCAGCGAGCCGAGGAGCCCGATGAGCCGCGAGTCCGACCACCGCACCCTGCACAACCGCGTGCTCGCGGAGCTGGGCCCGGCGATCGCGGCCGGCCGCTACGGCCCCGACCACGTCTTCACTCTGGACGGCCTGGTCCGCGAGTACGGCGTCTCGCGCACCGTGGCGCGCGAGGCGGTCCGGGTCCTGGAGTCGATGCGCCTGGTGGTCAGCCGCCCCCGGACGGGGGTGCGGGTGCGCCCGCGCTCGGAGTGGAGCGTGTTCGACCCCCAGCTGATCCGCTGGCGGCTGGCCGGTCCCGGGCGCCTGGAGCAGCTGCGCTCGCTGAACGGGCTGCGCGCCGCGGTCGAGCCCCCGGCCGCGGCCGCCGCCGCCCGGCTCGCCTCCCCCCGGGAGCGGGCCGCGCTGGCGGAGCTGGAGCGGCGGATGTCCGACACCGGCCGCCGCGGCGACCTGGAGGCCTTCCTGGAGCTCGACATCGAGTTCCACCGGCGGATCCTGGAGCTGTCCGGCAACGACATGTTCGCCGGGCTGTCCGGGGTGGTCGCCGAGGTGCTGGCCGGGCGCACCGAGCACAGCCTGATGCCGCCCACCCCCCGCCCCGAGGCGCTGTGCCTGCACCGGCACGTGGCCTCGGCGATCGAGGGGGGCCTGCCCCAGGTCGCCGAGGCGGCCATGCGCGCCATCGTCGACGAGGTCGTCGAGGCGCTGGACGGCTCGCAGGACCTGGGCCCCGGAGGGACGGACCCCGGGGCCCAGGGGTCGGGCGGCCCTACAGCAGCAGGCTGAGGACCAGGGCGAGGACGAAGCCCACCCCGCCGATCAGGGTCTCCATCACGGTCCAGGTGCGCAGCGTCGTCGCCACGTCCATCCCCAGGAACCGGCCCACCAGCCAGAACCCGGAGTCGTTGACGTGGGAGAGCACGGTGGAGCCGCAGGCGATGGCGATGACGATCAGCGACAGGTCGATCGTGCTCAGCCCCGGGGACGCCGCCACCGCCGGGGCCACCAGGGCCGAGGCGGTGGTGAGCGCGACCGTGGCCGAGCCCTGGGCCACCCGCAGCGCGGTGGCGATCACGAAGGCCGCCACGATCACCGGCAGCCCGGTCGACTCCAGGCTGGAGGCGAGGGCCTCGCCGATGCCGCTGGAGCGCAGCACCCCGCCGAACATGCCGCCGGCGCCGGTGATGAGGATGATCGAGCAGACCGGGCCCAGCGCGCCGTTGACGATCTGCTCCACCCGGTCGCGGGGGTAGCGCCCGCTCCCCAGGGCGAACATCGCCACGATGGCGGTGATCAGCAGCGCGATCGGGGTCTGGCCGATGAGCAGCATCGCCTGCACCCAGGCCGGCTCCTCGCTCACGATCCCGGCGGTGGC
Organism: Nocardiopsis baichengensis YIM 90130; assembly: GCF_000341205.1. Taxonomy (NCBI): domain Bacteria; kingdom Bacillati; phylum Actinomycetota; class Actinomycetes; order Streptosporangiales; family Nocardiopsidaceae; genus Nocardiopsis; species Nocardiopsis halophila. Next base: position 26,573 of record NZ_ANAS01000042.1, read on the forward strand.
CAGGGTGGAGATGCCGGTGTTGCAGAAGATCAGCAGCATCGGCAGCAGCAGGATGCCCAGGACGGTGGCCACGTGCGGGGGGCGCTCGTACCTGAGCTCGCCCTCGGAGGTGAAGTCGTCGGGCACCGGCAGCTCGAAGCGGCGGCCGGCGTAGAGGGCGTACAGGTAGCTGCCGATGTACCAGGTGGGGATCGCCAGGACGGCGCCCACCAGGAGGGTGACGCCCATGTGGGCGCCGAGCTGGTCGCTGGCGGTGACCGGGCCCGGGTGCGGCGGCACGAAGGCGTGCATCACGGCGAAGGCGCCGGCCGTGGGAAGGGCGTAGAGCAGCACGGAGCCGCCGAGGCGGCGGGCGACGCTGAAGACGATCGGCAGCATGACGATCAGCCCGGCGTCGAAGAAGATCGGGAAGCCGAAGAGCAGCGAGGCCACGCCCAGGGCGAGCGGCGCGCGCTTCTCTCCGAAGAGCCGGATCAGGGCCTGGGCCAGGACGGCGGCGCCGCCGGTGACCTCCAGCATGCGCCCGATCATCACGCCCAGTCCGACGAGCATGGCGACGCTGGCCAGCGTTCCGCCGAAGCCGTCGAGCATGGTGGGGACGATGTCGGTGAGGGGGATCCGGGTGGCGAGTGCGACGAGCAGGCTGACCAGGGTCAGCGAGACGAAGGCATGCAGCCGGACCTTGATGACCAGGAACAGCAGGACGGCGATCGCGGCCGCCGCGATGAGCAGCAGCGGGCCGGTGCCGAGCGTGGGAGCGGTTGTTTCCACAGGGTCCTCCGGACGGGAGAGGGGTGCTCGGCGCGGTCGGGGGGAGGTCCCGGTGCCCTCGCTCGGCCGACGGGTCGGGCCGGGCCGGGTGTGACCCCGATCGCGCTGTCGGCCAATGGTAATACCATTTGTGAGGCTGTGTGACCACCGGCGTAAGGAAATGTGACCGGGGCGTTTCCGGGTCCGGCGCCCCTGCGTGACCGGCGCCCGGTGACCCTCCGTGTGCGTACCGGCAGGGGCCGCACGGGGCGGCTCAGGGCGGCTCGGGGTGGGGAGCCGGTGCTGGAGAACGGCGTCCTTCAGAGGGCCGCCGCTCCCCTCCTCGCCGTTGATCTCGGGAGAGTCGGGGGAATACTCGCCGGTACTACCCCGGCTTGCCCGAGATCAACGGGGGTGTCGCCGAAGGGGGCGGTCGGACGGCTGGTGCGATGCGAGCAAGGCACCGGGCGGGATGGCGTCCACCTGCGTGGTGCGGCTTCGGGCGGACACGACCGCCATCGGCCCGCTGCCCGCCGGCCCCTCGCCGACGGGGAGAGGGCAGGTCAAGGCCCCGACACAGGAGGGCGTGCGCCCCAGAGGCGCACGGACCGCCCTGAGCAGGTCGGACGCAATCGCCCCCTTCAATGGCCCTGGTCCTGGGCGGGGCCCCGAGAACGGGGGATTCACCACGTCCGATGCCTCGGCGATTCCTGGGGCGTTCGGTACGCCCGGTGGCGAGGAGCGGGTGTCCCCATGGGGGTGCCTGCCGCTCCCCACCGGTCGGCCCTTACCGGTCGGCCCCTCGTGAACGCCGGGTCGGGAGCGGCCCGTACTCAGGGCTCGGAGGCGCACGCCCCGGCCCACCGGAGGCGGCCCGCCCCCCCCGTCGCACTCGGTTCCCGCAGCGTGACCGTGTGGACCCGCACCGAGGGCGGGCGGGGCCGGGGGCGGCCCACGGGCTGGACAACGTGCGGCGCGGAAGGTAAACCAATCGGTAACTTCGTGTCCGCCTGGTGGGTGGGGCCTGCACCACCGGCACAGGTAGAGCCTGTCGTGCAGACAGGTCGGGCCGCCTCCGCGACACTGGCATCGGCTCCCCTCCCCGGCGAGGGGCGCGGGGACCGCGGCGGGGCCGCCGGCGGCGACGAAGCGACGGGAACGGGAAGAAGCAGCGCGGATGCACAGGCTGATCAACCAGGTACGCCCCTATGCCTGGGGAGCGAAAGAGGCCATACCCCGGCTGCTCGGCGCCGAGCCCGACGGCAGCCCCCAAGCCGAGCTGTGGATGGGCGCCCATCCCGCGGCCCCCAGCACCCTGCTCACCGGCGGAGACGGCGGAGGCGCCGGTGCGGAGACGGCCTTCGACGCCTTCATCGCCGACGCCCCCAAGGAGGTCCTCGGCAAGGACACCGTCGCGCGCTTCGGCGAGCGCCTGCCCTTCCTGCTCAAGGTGCTCGCGGCCGAGTCCCCCCTCTCCCTCCAGGCCCACCCCGACGAGGCCCGGGCGCGCGCAGGGTTCGCCGCCGAAGAGGCCGAGGGCATCCCCGTCAACGCCGCCGACCGCAACTACCGCGACCCCTTCCACAAGCCCGAACTGGTGCTGGCCCTGGAGCCCTTCGAGGCGCTGTGCGGGTTCCGCGACCCGGTCGCGGCGCTCGGGGACCTGGCGGGCATCCGGTGCGAGCTGGCCCGCCGCCTGCGCGCCGACCTCGCCGCCCCCGACCCGCACATCGCGCTGCGCACGGCCATGACCCGCATCCTCACCCTGGACAGCCGCGACCTGGACCAGGGCCTGGCCGAGTTCATCGAGGAGTGGGCCCACCGGGGCGGCGGCACCCACCACGCCACCGTCCTGGACCTGGTACGGCGCTACCCCGGCGACCCCGGAGCGGTGGCCGCGCTGCTGCTCAACCGGATCACCCTGCGCCCGGGGGAGGCGCTCTTCCTGCCGGCCGGGAACGTCCACGCCTACCTGCGCGGGACCGCCGTGGAGATCATGGCCAGCTCCGACAACGTGCTGCGGGCCGGGCTGACCGCCAAGCACGTCGACGTGCCCGAGCTGCTGGCGGTCGTCGACTTCTCGGTGCTGCCGATCCCCTACACCCGCCCCGTTCCGGTGGAGGGGCGCAGCGAGTACCGCCCCGGCGTGGACGAGTTCTCCCTGGCGGTGCTGGGCCCGGGCCCGATCGAGGCCAGGATGCCCGGCGGCGCGCCGTCGATCCTGCTGGCCCTGGACGGAGGGGCGGAGCTGCGCTCGGAGTGCGGCGCGCACACGCGGCTGACGCGCGGGCAGTCGGTCTTCGTCCCGGCGAGCAGCGGCGCCGTGCAGGTCGAGGGCACCGGCCACGTGGTGGCGGCGACGGTCGGGTTCTGACACCGCGGCGCCATCGGCGGGCGCGGAGCCCACGCGCCCGGGTGGGCACGGGCGCTGCCGCGGTCGCCGGTGGTCTTCCGGGCCAGGGCGACCCCCGCGTTCTTCGGGGTTCGTATACGGTCCGCCCGGCGCCGTCTCCCCAGTCCCGGGGTGCTGCCGCAGCGGCCCGGTGGAGCACGGTTCGGGTGAACTGCCGCGGCGGTGCCCCTGCCGCCCGCGACCGTCACGGGGACGGCGTCCGCCGGGGCGGTGCGGCCGTCGGCGGCCTTTTCGGCGGACGGGCCCCGGTCAGGGCTGCGCAGGCGCCTCGGGCCTGATGCAGAGCCGTGAGGATGGCGCTGGACAGGTCGGACGGAAACTCCACTGCTCCAGCGGACGCGACCGTCACGGGTCCTCGGGGCGGCGCCCCCCACGGCCGCCGGGCGGGTCCAAGGGAGCGGTCCGCTCCCGGGCGCGCAGGTAGGAGGTGTGGTCGCGCTGGCGGCGGGCACGGGCCTCCAGCAGCCGGTCGGCCGCCTTGTCGACGGAGGCCTCCAGCAGGTCGAGCTGTTCGCACAGCTCCCCGGCGGCGCCGTCCGTGCCGCTCCCGCCACCGGCACCGTCCGCACCGTCCGCACCGCCGGCACCGTCCGCTCTGCGCCCGGCGGCGAACCGCCACGGCAGGTTCAGGTACGCCTCCACCGCCTCGGGCAGGTCCGTGCGCACCACCCGCTCCAGCTCATAGGCGGTGTCGGGGTCGGCCCTCAGATCGGCGTCGAGGCGGAGCAGGTCCGCCAGCTTGGCCCGGAGCCGGTCGAACCGCTCGGACGCCGCGCCGGGCAGGCGGCTCCGGCGCCGCTCCACCCCTTCGGCCAGTGCCGCCAGGTCGCGGCGCAGGTCCCGGGGCGTGCGCCCGGCGCCCGCCCCGCCCAGGCGCACCCGCTCCGGCGGCGCGGCCAGCGCACCGGCCGTGTACAGCGCGGCCACCGCCAGCGGCCAGTACGCCCCGAACACCCCGGCGAACGCGACCACCACGCCCACCAGGCCGGCCGCGGCGCCCGACAGGTTCCGCAGCGACATCAGATAGCGCAGCGCGGCCGCCGGCCATCCTCCGGCCCCGCTACTGGTACCCACGGATCTCCCGGAAGGCCTCGTCCAGAGCGGTGCCGTCCCCGTCCCCTCCTCCGCGCGCGTCGAAGCTCCGCCCGCCGGTCAGCTCCGCCAGCTCCTCCATCTCACCGGGGTCGGACTCGCCGAACACCACCGGGAAGACCGGTACCCCGCGCAGCCCGGCCGGCAGGCCGGCGTGGGTGTCGGTGAAGCCGTCGAAGTCCATGCCGCTGTTGATCTCGCCGTCGGTCATCAGCACGATCGAGGCGAACCCCTCCCCGGTGTCCTCCCGCTCCAGCAGGGCGTAGGCCTCGGCGAGCGCGTCGTACCCGGCCGTGCCGCCCTCGGGGTGCAGGCCGTCGACGTGGGCGCGGATGTCCCCCAGGACCGGTTCCGGGTCCTCCTCGGGGACCGTGAACGTCCGCTCCCGGCGGGTGCCGGAGGCGAACGGCAGCACGGTGACCCGCTCGCGGCCGTAGAAGCGCTGGAAGCGCCCGGCGATCGAGTCGGCGTCGCCGCCGGTCAGGGTGTGCACCGCCTCCCGCAGCCCCGCGATGCGCTCCCCGGCCATGGACGAGGACACGTCCAGCAGGTACACCGTGCGCGCGGGGCGGCGGATCCGGTCGTAGTAGGCCGCGATCAGGGCGTCCGCCGACTCGGCGGTGGCGGGGAAGGGCAGTTCCGGGAGCGGGGGGAAGGAGCCGCGGGCCTCCTCGGGCACGGCCCCCGGCTCCATCGGCCTGCGGTGGGTCGTGGCCGCGATCTCCTCCTGGACCGGCGCCGACAGCAGGTGCTCCACCAGCGCGCCGTAATCCCGGCCCGCGTCCTCGTCCGCGGACTCCAGCAGGGACAGCGGGTAGTCCGCGGTCACCGCGCCGTCGGAGGGGTGGACCGGTACCAGGCCGCCGGGGACCCCGTCCTCCTCCAGCGACATCAGGACCGACTCGTAGTTGATCATCGCGTCCGGGGCGGGCCGGTCGCCCGGGTCCTGCCTCCGGTCGACGTACTCCTCGGCCAGCCAGCCGGAGGAGCCCGCGGTGAAGGTCTGCCCGGCGAAGAAGCCGGCCAGCTCCCCGGTCACGCCGTCGATGTCGGCGGGTTCCAGGGCCGCGCCCGTGTCGGCCAGCGCCGCGGCCACCCCGACCAGGGCGGAGAACCCGGAGTTGGAGGCGGCGGGGGAGGTCATGGCGTAGTCGAGGCCGTCCCCGTCCACCGCCCGGGCGATGTCGGACCAGGCGACTCCGGTGACGGAGCCGTCCCCGACGTCCCAGCCCAGCTCCCGCGCCCGGTCCGGGCCGACCCCGAGCAGCACCGGCGAGGCCATGACCGGCACCTCGCGGCGGAGCGCCCCGCGCCCCTCCGGGCGCAGGTTCAGGTAGCGGTTGGAGGAGAACCAGACCGCGTCGTAGCGGCCCTCCGCGTCGCCGGCGACGATCTGCTCGACCCCGTCCAGGGTTCCGGTGTACTCCATGCGCACCTCCACGCCGGTCTCTTCGGCGGCGCGCTCCAGCAGCGGCTCCATGTCGGCGAGCTCGCTGCCGGCCAGCACCCGCAGCTCGCCCGCCCCGGGCGCCCCGGAGCCCTCCCCGCCGGCCGGGCACCCGGCGGCGGCGAGCACCAGGACGGCGGCGGCCGCGGCGGCGCGCACACCGGCGCCCGCGCGGTGCGGCGGGCGCCTCACCGGCCCTCACCTCCGTCGCGCGTGCGCGAGCGGGCCAGGTGGTCCCCGGCGCCCTCCAGCTCGGTGCGCAGGGCCTCGACCGTGGCGGCCATGTTCTCCACCGCCTGCTCCTTGAACGCGTCGATGCGGTCGATCGAGGCGTAGATGCTGCGGAAGGAGGAGCGCAGCGTCTCCACGCCCACCGCCGGGTCGGCGGCGATGCGCTGGACGTCCCGGCCCTGCCCGGACAGCATCTCGGCGTTGGCGGCGATGATGTCCTCGGTGGTCCCGCGCAGCGCGTCCACCTGCTCGACGACCCGCTTCTGGTTCGCCAGCGCCTGCGCGGTGGTCACGGCCACCCGCAGCGCCGAGACGGTGGTGGCCGCCGCCCGCTCCACGCCCGCGATCAGCTCGTCGTTGCCGCGCCGCACGGTGTCCAGGGCCAGGTAGCCCTGTGCGCACACCGCCAGCTGGGTGAGCAGGTCCTGGTGGCGGCGGCGGACCGGGAAGAGCACGTCCGCGCGGAGCCGGGAGGCGGCCTCGGGGTCCTCGGCCGCGACCTCCGCGATGCGCTGCGCGGCCGCCCCGTCCAGCGCCTCGGCCAGCACCACGTACTCCTGGAGGCGGCCCATCGTCTCCCAGAGCCGCTCCCGCTCGTTCTGCAGGGCGGCGTTGTCCCTGCGCAGTTCGTCCTGGCCCGACCGCAGGGCCACGACGATGCGGTTGATGTGCGCGTCGGCGCTCTTGTACTTGTTGACGAAGTCGCGCATCGGCGAGCCGAACGGCAGGAACGACAGCAGCCTCCGGCCGGCGGGCCGCGCCGCGTCCTTGGGGTCGAGGTCCTCCACGGTGCGGCGCAGCTCCAGCAGGCCGCGGCCGACGCGCTTCTGGGCGTCGGCGCCCTCGCCCTTGGCGTCGGCCAGCGCGGTCACCGAGCGCTTCAGCATGCGGTCGGCCGACTGCGCCGACGCGCGCAGCTCGTCCTCGCCGAGGGCGGCGATGTCGGCGGTGCGGGAGGCGAACTCGGGGGAGCGGGGGTCGAGCCCGGACAGGCCGCTCACGTAGGCCTCGGCGCGCTCGCGCAGCTCGGCGCGCTTGGCGTCGTCGACGGGGACCAGCGCCCCGGCGCGTTCGGGGCGTACCGGTTCGACCGGCTCGGGCGGGGTGAGCACCGGCGGCTCCGGCTCGGGCGGGGTGAGGGGGGCGGTGCGGTCCTCGTTCATGCGGTCTCCGGGGTCGTGGCCGGGCGGGACGGGGGCGCGCCCATGCCCGGTGGGCGGGCGGGGGCGGCGCCGTCGCGCGGGTCGCGGGTGCCGCGGTCGTCGGTGCCGCGGTCACCGGTGTCGTCGGCCCCGTCCCCGCCGATGCCCGACGCCTCCTCTGCGGGTGCGGGCATGCCGCCGTCGGCGTAGGCGTCCTCCAGGCCGGAGAGCATGCCCTCGACCACCTCGAAGGCGGGCGCGTTCACCACGTCGGCGACCTGTGTGCGCACGGGGCGGCCGGCCTCCTCGGCGGCGGTGGCGAACTGTTCGGCGTCGGCGGTGCGGAAGCCGTGCTCGGCGGCGAGCCGCTGCAGCTCGGGGTCCTCGGTGAGCAGGCGGCCGACCTCGTCCCCGGCGTCGGTCAGCGGAAGCAGCGTGTGGTTGGAGACGGTGGTGGGCGCGGGGTACATGACGACGGCCCCCTCGGGCAGGCCGGTGCCCGACCCGCGGGTCCCGGCGTACTGGGCCTCGTAGGCCCACAGCAGCGGGGTGTGGCCCGCGCCCAGCGCGGCGTACTGGTCGAAGGGCTGCTTGGAGCTCTCCGGCGGTGCGTCCTGCGCCAGGAAGAGGCGCGCGATGCGCTCGGCGTCCTCGCCGGCGGGGGGTTCCTGCGGTACATCCTCGCCGTTGAGGAGGTAGGCGACGACGGCCAGGTACATGGCCGCGGAGTTGGAGGTGCGCGGGTCGGTGGTGCGGACCAGGACCTCGCTGCGCCCGGCGCCCTCGTAGCCGCCGCCCGGAAGGTCGCGCCAGCGGGTGCGCTCCTCGGTGAGCTGGAGGTAGGCGGCCATGTCGAGGGTCCAGGTGCCGTCGTCCTCCTCGGCGGCGGCCCCGGCCTCGCGCAGGGCCTCGGCGACGGGGCGGTGGCTGAGCACCACCATGGGCGAGTAGAAGGGGCGGTACTCGCGCTCGGTGCCGTGCTCGCGCTGGAAGGCCTCGGCGGACGGGTCGCTGCCGGGGAAGCCGAAGTCGGCGCCGTCCAGGTCGGCGCGGGCGATGGAGCGCGACCCGCGGGTGCGCACCTCCACCTCGTACCCGAGGTCGGCCAGGCGGGCGGCGACGTCGGGGTCGTCGAAGTAGGCGGCCTTCTCCGAGCCGATGACGCCAGTGACGCGCTGGGGTGCGGGACCGGCGAGGTTCCATACGACCGCCGCGATGACACCTGCCACGAGCAGGCCCGACACCACGAGTGCGGTGATCCGGCGCATGCGCCTCCCGTCGAGGGGGCGCGTGGGCCGCCGCCCCGGCGGCCCGGGGGACCCGCGCACCCCGTACGCCGAGTCTCGGACCGCGCCCTGTCACAGGGATGGCGCACCGTCGGCGGGGCGGTGACGGGAGCGTGTCCAAACGCCCGAGGGGCGGGGATTCGCGGTGATATCAGGGGGCGGTCCCGCATCCGCCCGTCCGTCCCGGAATCCGGTGGGCCCGGCCGGGACCCGGGGCCGACTCCCCGTGGCCGCCGCGGTCCCCTCCGTCACGTGCGCAACGTGCTTCACGCCGCCACTACGCTGGGGAGCCGTTGCCCGGAACACAGGGGGAGGAACCATGGCGCTGGAGCGTCCCGAGATCGACTTCATCGACGGCCCGCCGCCGGCCGACCTGCAGGTGGAGGACGTCACCATCGGCGAGGGGGCGCAGGCCGGCCACGGCTCCAAGCTCGCCATGCACTACGTGGGCGTCTCCCACTCCACGGGGGAGGAGTTCGACGCCTCCTGGAACCGCGGGGAGCCGCTGCGCTTCACGCTCGGCGCCGGCCAGGTCATCCCCGGCTGGGACCAGGGCGTGCTGGGCATGCGCGTCGGCGGCCGCCGCAAGCTCGTCATCCCGCCGCACCTGGCCTACGGCAGCCGCGGCGCCGGCGGCGTCATCAAGCCGAACGAGACCCTGGTCTTCGTGATCGACCTGGTCGAGGTCGGCTGACGCGGACCGGCCGTCCCCGGGCGCCGGGGAGAACGAAGGACGGGGCCTCCCCGCTCGGGAGGCCCCGTCCGCCTTTCGCGCCCTTCCTGCCGGGGGACCGCTCTCGGGAGCGGACCGGGCGGGCTCACCCGAGCGAGGCGCCGACCTTCACACGGCCCGTCAGCAGGTCGCGGGCGATGGTGCGGCGCTGGATCTCGTCGGTGCCCTCGTAGATTCGCAGCAGCCGCAGGTCGCGGTACCAGCGCTCGATCGGCAGCTCGCGGGTGTAGCCCATGCCGCCGTGGATCTGCATGACCCGGTCGACGATCTCGTTGGCCTTCTGGCCCCCGTAGAGCTTGGCGATGGACTGGGCGTGCCGCGAGTCGGCGCCGCTGTCGACCTGCCAGGCCGCCTGGAGCACCAGCAGGCGCAGCGCCTCGATCTCCACCTCCGAGTCGGCGATCATCCACTGGATGGCCTGGCGGTCGGCGATGGGGGCGCCGAAGGTGGTGCGCTCCTTGGCGTAGCGGACCGCCATGTCCAGCAGGCGCTCGCAGGCCCCGATGGCGCGTGCGGGCAGCAGGTAGCGGCCCTTGCCGATCCACTGCATGGCCAGGCGGAAGCCGTTGCCCTCCTCGCCGAGGATGTTGCTGTGCGGGACGCGCACGTCCTCGAAGACCAGGGAGGCGGGGCGGCGCTCACCCATCGTGTCGATGGGCTCGGAGGTCCAGCCCATCTCGCGGTCGGCGATGAAGCAGGTGACACCGCCGTCGGCGCCCTTCTCGGGGTCGGTGACGGCGAAGACCAGCGCGAAGTCGGCCTCGTGGCCGCCGGTGATGAAGGTCTTCTCACCGTTGATCACCCAGGAGTCGCCGTCGCGCACGGCCCGGGTGCGGATGTTCTTGGCGTCGGAGCCGGCCCCCGGCTCGGTGATGGCGAAGCAGGACTTGCGCTCGCCCTCGATGGTGGGCACCAGGTAGCGCTTGCGCTGCTCCTCGTCGGCGTGGAAGAGGATGTTGTCGGCCTCGCCGCCGAACTTGAAGGTCACGAAGGTCCGGCCGAGCTCGGACTCGATGAGGGCGGCGGTGACCGCGTCCAGCCCCATGCCGCCGTACTCGGGCGGCGTCTGCACGCCCCAGAAGTCGGACTTGCGGGCGAGCGCGCGCAGCTCGCGGTTCTCCTCGGCGGTGAGCCCGGGGGCGGCGCCCGCCCGCTCGCGGCGCAGCACCTCGTTCTCCAGGGGCATGAGCTCGCGCTCGACGAAGGTGCGGACCCAGTCGCGAACGCCCTTCTGCTCATCGGTGAGGGCGAAGTCCACCATTCCCGTGCTCCATTCTCAACCTAACGGTGTTCGGTTACTCGACCGTAGACCGCCCTGCCGCCGGACCGCAAGGGGGCGGCGCCGTCCGCGCGGACCGCGCGGGGCATGGCAGGATCGTTCGACACCCGAACACCGCGGGCCGGACCCGCGCGACGACCGAGAGGACGAGCAGTGGCCCGCCCGAAGACCCCGCTCCTGACCCGCCAGGGCATCCGCACCGCCGCGCTGGGGCTGGTGGACCGCGACGGCCTCGAAGGGCTGTCCATGCGCAAGCTCGCCCAGGAACTGGAGGTGCAGGCGGCGTCCCTGTACAGCCACTACCGGACCAAGGACGAGCTGCTGGCCGACATCGCCAACGAGATCATGGCGGGCGTGGACGTGTCCGGTTTCGAGCAGGGCGACTGGCGGTGCGGGCTGACCGTGTGGGCGCGCTCCTACCGCCGGGCCCTGGCGGCCCACCCCAACCTCGTCCCGGTCATCGCGGTGGGGCCCGGCCGCCGCGAGGAGGCCCTGCGCCGGGCGGACGCGGTCCACGGCGGCCTCGTGGCGGCGGGGTGGCCGCCCAGGCACGCCACGATGATCGGCGCCTCGACGAAGTACCTGGTGGTCGGCGGCGCGATCAACTCCTTCGCCCGCGGCTTCGACGACGACGTCCAGGTCTACCGGGACCGCTACCCCAACCTGTTCCAGGCCCACAAGCTCGCCGAGCACGCCGCCGAGATCGACGAGGACAGCTTCGAACTGGCCCTGGAGGCCTTCCTGGCGGGCCTGGAGGCCACCTTCGAGAAGGTGCGGGTGCGGCCGGACGACCATGTGTGAAGGGACCGCCCGGCGAAACGCGCGTTCCGGTAGCGGGGACGTCCGTGTGGAGAGCGGCACGATGCCCGCTCCGCGGACCTCACCGGCCTACGGGCGAAGGCGTCCCCGCGGTGGTTGGTACGATCGGGCGTTTCCGAGCGTGTGACCTCGTTGCCGGAGGGCGCATTGGATGACCGGCCGCACGGCACCGCAACTGAGAACCACGTGGAGAACCCCGGGTTCATATCGACCCTGCTGCAGGCCGGGGCGATCTACGGCGGAATCCATCTGTACATGGGAGAGCCCGGAGCCGAGGCCCAGAGGGTGCCTCCGGAGTACCAGGAATACCTGAGGCGGGCGTTCGTCCCCGCTGAGCCCGAGAAGTTCGCGGATTTCCGTGCGCGGTTCCGGGGAGAGGCCGGCGGGAGAACCGCGTTCCTCCTCGGTGAACCGGGGAGCGGCAGGACGGTGGCGGCCGTCGCGCTGCTCGCCTCGGCCGGCCTGCGGGTGCACCGGCTGGTCCTCGACCCCGAGGGGCGGGAGGGGCGGCGGCTCAAGGGAATCCGGATCGACGCGGGCGACGGGTACCTGATCGACCTCTCCGGCCACGGGACCGCGGACCTCGGGCTGCTCCACGACGTCCTGGAGTTCGGCGCGCGGGCGCGTTCGGCCGGGGCCGGAACGGCGGTCGTCCTCGGCCCGGGGCGGCACGGGGCCGAACTCCCGCCGGGGAGTGATTTCACCGTCGTGCGCCCGCCCGCGATGGACGTGTTCGCCGCCCACTTCCGGCTCCTCGTCGGGGAAGAGCGGCTGTCGGCCTGGCTCGTGGACGACCGGGTCCGCCGGGCGATGGCCACCGCCCTCCCCGCCGACGCCGTGCGCCTGGCGCGCATGGCGCTGGAGACCTCCGGAGCGGAGGCCGAGCAGGGGGCGTGGATCGGAACGGCGCTGGACGCCTTCAGCAACTGGCGGAAGGAGCTGGAGGACTGGTTCAAGGAGAAGGAGGGGGAGAACGGCGCCTGGCCCCGCGTGCTGCTGATCGCCGGGGCGATGCTCTCAGGGCGCGACGCGGTGGAGGTGCTCGTCTCGGCGGACCGCCTCGCCGGGATGCTCGGACTGCCGCCGGGCGATGCGGGCGGCCTCGTCGGGCCCGGGGTCGACGAGGCTCTGAAGAACATCGGGGCCGTGCGCGACGGCAGTGGCCGCCTGAGGTTCCAGAAGGTCGAATACGACAGCGCCGTGCTCGACTACGTCTGGCAGGAGCATCCGCGGCTCCGCGACCGCCTTGTCGAATGGAGCATCCGGTCGATCGCGGAATCCTCCGACGGCCACGGAAGGGAAGCCGCCGAGCGGTGGGCCGACCTTCTCATGCGGAACGGGGACGACGAAACAGCGAACAACCTGTTCAACGCCTTGTCGAGGACCACGCAGACGTCCGCGGCCGCAACCCGTTTCGGTGCACTGGTCGCCTCCGCCCCCGATTTCGGAAGAAGGATCCGCCGTAGGGTCTACGACATTGCACAGAGGCGGCCGACCATCCAGCAGTCGACGGTGGCCGCGCGGGTGTGCGCCGAGTACGGGAAGGTCATTCCGAGTTCGGCGCTGTTGAGGCTGAGATGGCTGGCGGCCTCGGAGGCCGAGGCGGTCCGCCGATCGGTCATCGATGCCCTCGAAGAACTGGCCCGCTCGGGGATGCGGGAAGAGGTCATCGATGAACTCGAGGACTGGACGGAATCCGAGTCGGGGAGCCGCGCCTCCCTTGCCTGTGAGACCTTGGCGGCCATGCTCTCCAGGGCCGAGGACGGGACCCCGGCCCTGCTCATGGAGACCTGCGCGGCCTCGGACGAGGCGGAGGGGTGGCGCTTGGGGCAGGAGACGGTCCGAGCGTGGAAAGTGCTCTTCGACCAGGCGTGCAAGGCGAGCCTCGCCAAGGCCGCCGACGTGTGGCTCCCCCGCTACCTGAGAAGGGACGACGTGGGGGACGTCGCCGCCACGATCATGGTCAGCGCCGTCGCTGGAGCACCAGGCGGGAGTGAAGAGGCCATGAATCGGAGGATCGTCACGGCGAACAGGATGGTCTACCAATGGTGCGATGAGACCGGTCTGGACGACCACGGCATGGACATCGTCTCCCTTCAGCGCTGGATCCACGATGCCGCGAACCAGGTCTTCGGTGGTCCGGAGTCTGAACGATCCGAATGAGCCGGTCCTCCATCGGGTCTCTGTACCTCCAGTGGCGGACCTTCCTCTATCCGCCGCACACCGGACGCGTCCAAGGTTTCCTGCCCAGGGCGCTGTCCGGATGGAGGCGGACGGTGTACTCGGTGGTCGACACCGGCACCACCTCAGGGGCGGCCCGGTCCTCTTCCACCGGGCGCAGCAGCAGCCACGCGGTGCCGTCGCTCCGGCCGATCAGGGTCGCCGCGCGCTCAGGGCCCGCACAGATGCCCGCAGGGTCGGCGTCGGTGCCCGCCGGGGCCACCTCCACCGGGCGGACCGTCCGCGGCAGAGCCAGGGCCGACCGCTCCGGCGGCAGGTAGCCGTACTCACGGACGGCCATCCCCGCGTCGATCGCGCTCCCGACGGCCACCAGGTAGCCGGCCAGCCCGAAGAGCCCCACCAGCCCCGAGGCGACCAGGAACACCACCGCGGTCCTGCGCGCCTGTGCCCCCGGCACGCGCGACCCCAGTTCGCGCGGGTCGGAGAAGGGCACCAGGTCGTGCCGCAGCCGGGTGAGCAGGTCGCGGGGGCGGACCAGCGCCTCGGGCCCGCCGCCGTCGTGCGCGTCGTCCGCGGCATCCGCCCCGGCCCTCCTTCGGTACCAGCGCCGCAGGAAGAGGACCAGCGCCGCGCTCCCCGCGAGGAAGACGAGCAGCGGCCAGGGCTGGGGGAGCAGCCACGTCCTCAGGGCGAGCGCGATGGCGGCGGTGGCCGCCATCGCGGCGGCGCCGACCAGGACCCCGAGGAGGTAGGCGTAGGTGCTCTCGCCTCTGATCAGGCGGGTCGCGGTGCCCATCCACCCCACGCCGACGACCGCCACCACCAGTGTCGCCGCCAGGTCGGGGGCGCCGGCAGGCAGCCACGGCAGGAGGGAGGCGTACGCGGCCCCGTAGGCGGACGCGACCAGGCAGGCCGCATAGACGACCGTCGCCAGCGCCGCCGCAGGGACGGCGAGCCCAGGGGAAGGCGAGGAGGGGACGAGCGCCGCCCCCGTGGCGTAGCCGACGATGAGCACCACCAGGACGGCTGTGGCCAAGAGCGCCGTCTCGGCGGTCGCGGCGACGAACTCGCCGTACCCGACCGGCACCTCGCCGAGTCCCACCCCGAGGGCCCGGTAGAACTCGGCATAGCGGGCGAGCACGATCCCGTGGACGATCGCGACGCCCAGCACGGTCACGGCGATGACGGCGGCCAGACGCCCACCCCGCCGGGGCAGGACGACCGACCCGTAGACGTTCCCGATCAAGAACGCGGTCCCGTGGTTCTCGGAAACCGTGTTCGTCACGTGCGAGGCGTCGTCTTCGGCCATGGGCGCGGCCTCCCGGGCTTTCCGTTAGTGGGAGCCTACTCACCGAGTGACCGCGGTTCCCCGTCGCAATCGCCCTCATAGGGCGGCTGGCAGCTGCCCGATGGCTGCGGCCACCAGGGCAGAGAGCGCTCCGGTCGGTCCCAGTGGAAGCGCGTCCCCCTGGGGGCGCCAGGAGGATCGACGAGGCCGGGGTGAGGGGAGCGGGTCGAGTGATGGTCAAGTATTTACTCGGTGCCGCGTTGCCGGTCGTGATTACTCTTCGTAGTGAATGTGACGCTTGGTGTATGGGAACCAACCTCGACGTCGCGAGTGACCGGAAGCGGCGGTCGACCGGGCGGCGTGCCGTGGTCCTCCTGGGGACGGGGGCCGCCGGGGCCGCCGTGCTCGCGGGGGCCCTCGCGCTCTCCAGTGTCGCCGCGACCCTGCCGGGCGGGCTCGGGCCCTGTGTCCCGGGGGACTGCCCGGACCCGTACCCCGAGGTCGACAACGGGCCGATCGCCGGCCGTGACAACGGGATCAACGTCTTCGTCGGCGGCGACATGCTCGTCCGGGAGGGCGCCGCCGAGGCCGAGGGCAAGGTCGTCGTCCTCGGCGACTTCGACATGGACAAGCGCGAGGGTGCTTCACAGATCTACAACGTCGGCGTCGCCGGCGTCGGATCGCGGGTGCCGCCCGACGACGGGACCGACTTCCTCACCGCCGGCGGGAACGTCACCGTCGCCGACGGGCAGCGGGTCCTGGCCGAGGAGGGGAGCGTCCACGGTGTCGTCCGCTACGGCGGAGAGCTCCAGGGGACGGTCGTCCCCGAGGAGGTCCAGGACCCCGATGCGGCGGCCCCGTACGCCGACCTGCGTTCCGAACTGGCGGCGGCCAGCGACTGCTACGCCTATCCGCACGGCGAGCAGCGCGAGGCCACCGGGACCGCGGACAACCAGGGGCACACGACCGTCTTCACCGGCGACGGCACCTCCTCGCTCCAGGTCTTCAACGTCGACTTCGACCTGACGAACACGGACGGCGGCCAGCAGGGCTTCTCGTTCGTGGACATCCCGACCGACGCCACGGTGCTCATCAACGTCACCGGCGACCGGCGCACCATCAACACGTACATGGGCGAGTTGCCGGACGGCCTGCGGGAGAGGATCCTGTGGAACTTCCCCGACGCCACCGAAGTCAACCTGAAGGGCACCGGCCAGTTCCAGGGCAGCGTCCTGGTCGGTGAGCCGGGCAGCACGACCCGTCTCTCCCTTCCGGGGACCAACGGGCGCTTCTTCACGACGGGGACCCTGTCCCACGAGTCCGACGGCGGGAGCGGCGGCCAGGAGCTGCACGCCTACCCGTTCAACGGGGACCTGCCGGACTGCAGGAACCTCGGGCCGAGCCCGACGCCGACGCCGAGCCCCAGTCCGAGTGTCAGTCCGACGCCGTCCCCGGAGCCGACGCCGAGTCCGACGCTGGAGCCCAGCCCGAGTCCGTCCCCCGAGCCGAGCCCCTCGCCGGAGCCGTCGCCTTCTCCGGAACCGAGTCCGACGCCCACGCCTGAGCCCACGGACTCTCCGGGGCCGACGCCCGAGCCGACCGTGTCGCCGGAACCCACGGATTCGCCGGGGCCGACGGACGAGCCGACGGACGGGCCGACGCCCGAGCCCACCGACTCGCCCGAACCCACGGATGGGCCCACGGACGGGCCCACGCCAGGGCCCGACGGCGGGGGCGGGGACGGCGGTCACGGTGACGCCGGGGACGACGCGCCCGCGCCCGACCGCGGCGGACTTCCGTTGACCGGGCCAGAGATCGCCGGACTCGTCGCGGCCGCGCTGGTCCTGCTCGCCTTCGGCGGGCTGGCCGTCTACGCGTCCTGGAGGCGGCGGGCCGACGGAGACGGCCCCGGCTAAGACGCCGAACGGGGCGCCGCCCCGGCGCCGCGGACCGTCTGCACCCGCGCACCCGCCCCGGCCGGAATTTCCGGCCGGGGCGGGTTTTTCTGTCCGGATCGCGGTGGTTTCGTGGTGAAAGTCGGGTGCGTGGATTGCTAATCAACTTAGTAGGAGTGCGGTGGCCTCCGAATGCAACGGGGTGCTTCCGGGAGAATGGTGCGAAGCGGTGCCGAGCGGCCCCCGTTCGTGTCCGCATCCGCTGTGTGCTGGGCGTTTGCGAGTTCTCTGGATTCTCGTCGTTTTCCTGATGCGGGCGTGTCGTGCTTGCTATCGTGGGCCATCGAATCGGTCGAACGGCGTATGGTTCGACCGAAACCTCGACTTCGGTGTGCGAATTTATCCCCTGTGATCGGAGGCCGCTTTCCCCAACGGGGTGGAATGGCCGAAGCGTCCCATTCCGTCCCGGTCGGTTCCACCCGCGGTGCCGCTGCGCTCGCCCCCGATGAGCGCGACGGGCGACCCCGCGGCCGTAGCTCGCCCCACCTGATTGAGGAGACGTGTTGTGGCAGACGCGCCGTCACCGCCAGGTCGCGATGGCAACCCGTTAACGCACATGATGACGAACGAGAACGCACGCCACAGGCAGCCCGGACGGTTCCGCCGGCTCATGTCCCGCATGGGCCTGGCCCGCAGGGACCCGGACCCGGTGACCGATCCCGCCGCCGAGCAGTACGAACAGCAGGCGCCCGCCGCCCGCGACCAGCCCGCCCCGGGCGCACAGCAGACCCAGCAGACCCAGACACAGCGGCTTCCGGACGCATGGCCGCCCCAGAGCGCTCCGGCCGAGGCCGCCGAGTGGGCCGCGGCCTTCACGCCCGAGCCCTCCGTCCCCGGTGCCCCCGGCGCGGCCGACCCGGCGCAGTACCCGACGGGCGCGCAGTCCCCCTACGCGGTTCCCGACCCGGCGCAGCAGCCCTACCCCGGTGCGGCCCCCGGCCACGTCCCCGGCCCCTACTCCGGTGCCGGACCGGCCCCGGGGGCCGCGGGCACCGGCGGCTACGCGCGTCCGCAGGCGCCGCCGAACGGCGGCCCGGGCGGGGCCCAGGGCGGCGGGCTGCGTCCCTCGCAGGGCCCGTCGCAGGGCCGGCAGGTCCCCGTCGCGCAGGGCCCGATGCCCGTGAACGGCGGCGGGACCGCCACGGCGGTCCGCCAGGACGCCGTGCGCATGACCGACTTCGTGGCCGGAATGGCGATGCGCGACCTCAACCTGGTCGACGCCCTGCTGGCCACGGTCGAGGAGCTGGAGGACACCGCCGACGACCCCAGCCTGATGGACCGGTTGTTCGAGATCGACAACCTGGCCACCCGGATGCGGCGGCACAGCGAGAACCTGCTGCTGCTGACCGACCAGCCCGTGGTCGAGCCCGACGAGGAGCCGGTCTCGGTGCTCGACGTCGCCCGCGCGGCCATCTCCGAGATCAAGGACTACCCGCGGGTCCAGGTCGGCCGGCTGCCCAACGGGTTCGTGCTGGGCACCGCCGCCGACGACATCAGCCACCTGCTCGCCGAACTGCTGGACAACGCAACCCAGCACTCGCCCGAGCACGCCCAGGTCGTGATCAGCGCCCAGCCGATGGCCGACGGCGGCCTGCTCTACATCGTGGAGGACGAGGGGGTGGGCCTGCCGCGAGAAGAGGTCAGCGACCTGAACTCCCGGCTCTCCGGCCCGCCCCGGCTCGACCAGCGCGCCCTGCGCCACATGGGCCTGTACGTCGCCAGCCGCATCGCCTACCGGCACGGTCTGACCGTCCAGCTGGAGGCGCGCGCCTTCCGCGGCGTCAGCGCCTACGCGGTGGTCCCCGCGAACCTGCTCACCGACAAGGGCCCACGGCCCGAGCGGGGCAAGGGCATGACGGCCAGCCGCAACACGCCGTCGCTGCCGCCCCGCCCGCCGCAGCACACCGCCCGTCCGGCCGCGCCGCCGCCCGGGACCCCGCCCCAGTCCGCGGTCACCGAGGCCGGCCTCCCGCGCCGCAGTGCCCACCGCGACCCCGCCAAGGCCGCGATGCTCCAGCAGATCGCCCAGGACCTGGCCGCCGAGGACGGCGCGAACGCCGCAGGGGGCGCGAACGCCTCCGGGGCGGCCGCCCAGGGGCGCCACGGCCGCCGCGACGAAGGGCCGGTGGAGGACAGGGCCGCCCAGATCCGCGACGAGCTCGACGGCTTCCTCGAAGGCGAGCGCCGAGCAACCGGCCGGGAGCAGGAGTGAACGGGCGCCCGGCCGGCGGGCCCGCGCCGCACGGATCCCACACCACTGCTGACAAGAGGCGGGTACTTCCATGAACGAGCAGTTGACCGTGAGCGCCGAGGACTTCTCCTTCCTCGTCTCCAATTTCGTCCGCGACACCCACGGGGCCGAGCACGCGATCGTCGTCTCCTCGGACGGCCTGCTGCTGACCGCCTCCCGGGACTTCCCCGGGGAGCACGCCGAGCAGCTCGCCGCCATCGCCAGCGGTCTGCAGAGCCTGGCCCTGGGCGGGTCCAAGCTCTTCGACAAGGGCGAGTGCCAGTCGCTGATCGTGCGCATGCGCGAGGGACACCTGATCGTGATGGCCATCAGCGACGGGTCGTGCCTGGCGGTGCTGAGCGACCGGCGTGCGCAGATGCAGGTCGTCGCCTACGAGATGACGCGCCTGGTCGAGCGCGTCGCGCACGTCCTCACCCCCCAGCTGCGCACCGAGCTCCGCGAGGTGATCGGGAGTTGACGCGGTGGCCAGGGCGATTTCGGCACGGATCATGAAGAGGATGCCACTGTTATGAGCAACCGCAGGCGCAGGGACGGTACGCGAATCCGTTCCTACACCTTCACCGGTGGGCGGACCCGGTCGCGGCATCCGCTCATGGTGCAGACGCTCGTGTCCACCGGCGACCCGGGCCACGACCCGCCCGAGAACCTGATGCCCGAGTCGCAGGACATCTACCTGCTCTGCCGGGAGACGCGCTCGGTGGCCGAGGTCTCGGCCGAGCTGAAGATTCCGCTGGGGGTCGCCCAGGTCCTGCTCAGCGACCTCGCCGAGCTGGGCCTCGTGTACATCCACCCCACCATCACGGGCTCCAGCCCGTCGGAAAACCAGGTTCTGGAGAGGGCTCTCCGTGGTCTCGAACGACTTTTCCAGTGATGCCCGGACGAAGATGTCGACGAAGATCGTGGTCGCCGGAGGGTTCGGTGCCGGCAAGACCACGCTCGTCGGCTCCGTCAGCGAGATCCCGCCGGTGACCACCGAGGCGGTCATGACCGAGGCCAGCGTCGACCACGACGACCTGTCCGCGACGCCGACCAAGGTGACCACCACCGTCGCGATGGACTTCGGCAGGATCACCGTCGACCAGCAGCTCATCATGTACATGTTCGGCACGCCGGGCCAGGCGCGGTTCTGGTTCATGTGGGACGACCTGATCCGCGGCGCGGTGGGCGCGGTCGTGGTGGTCGACTGCCGCAGGCTCGCGGACAGCTTCGACGCGGTCGACTACTTCGAGACGAACCGGCGCATCCCCTACATCGTGGCGCTGAACAAGTTCGACGGCCGTCTCGACTTCAACGCCGAGCAGGTGCGCGAGGCGCTGGAGGTGAGCCCGGAGGTGCCCATCGTCGACTTCGACGCCCGGGACCGCACCTCCGGCGGCGCGGTGCTCAAGACCCTGCTCCGGTACGCCCTGCAGTCCAATCCCGCGGCGGAGCCGGTCGGCTGACGCCCCATCGGCAGGCCGCCCCGCCCCGCCGTGCCGCGCGGCGGGGCCGCGACCGCCGCCCCCGGCCGTCCACCTCTCGTGGAGAAGGAAATCACGTCAATGCGCAAGATCCTCATCGTGGGGGCGGGGCACTCGGGTCTCCAGCTCGCCCACGGGCTGCTGAACAACGGCTACGACGTCACCGTGATCACCGGGCAGACCTCGATCGAGATCCGCACCGGGCGGCCGGCGATCACGCAGCTGACCATGCCGACCGCGCTGGAGCTCGAACGCGAACTGCACCTGGACTTCTGGAGCGCCCAGTCGCCGCAGATCGACAAGTTCAACATCGGCCTCTTCCCTCCCGGGGGGCCGCCCACCATCATGCCCAGCCACTTCGAGCAGGGCTACGCCGTGGCGGTGGACCGGCGGGTCAAGATCGCCGACTGGCTGGAGTACTTCGAGGACTGCGGCGGGAAGGTCGTCATCCACGGGGTCACCGTGAGCGACCTGGACTACTTCTCCCGCATGTTCGACCTGATCGTGGTCGCGGTGGGCCACGGCGAGCTGGGTGCGCTCTTCGACCACGACGACTCCCGCTTCAGCGGGGCCCGCAAGCGCGGCACGGCCCAGGCGCTGCTCTACGACGTCGCCCCCGAGCAGGGGGAGAAGGAGAGCATCGGATGGGCGGGCACCGCGCCCGCGCTGGGCTGCTTCTTCCTCGTGCCCTTCCTCACCCGCGAGGGGCACTGCCACGCGCTGTTCATGAGCGAGCGCCCCAGCGACGGGGTCAGCCGCTGGCCGGTGCGCCCGCGCCCCGACGAGCAGCTGGAGTGGATGAAGGAGAACCTGCGGACGCACGCCCACCCCTACTACGAGCGGATCCGCGACGCCGAGCTGCTGGACGGCAACAGCACCACCGCGGGGGTGATCCGCCCCCAGGTGCGCAACCCCGTGGGCGTGCTCCCCTCCGGCGGCCTCGTTCTGGGCATCTCCGACGTGGTCATCTCCATGGACCCATACGTGCTGCAGGGGTGGAACCACTCGGCCCGGTGCGCCAAGAGCTATCTGGAGAGCATCGTCGCGCACGGGGACAAGCCCTTCGACCGTGCGTTCCTGGAGCAGACGTTCGAGACCTTCTGGGAGTACGGCCAGACCGCCCAGCACTGGTCCGAATGGGTGTCGACGATGTGGGACCAGGACCTGCCGGACTGGGTACAGGAGATCTTCGGTGCGATGGCGGAAGTCCCCGGGGTGGGCGACCGGTTGCTCAAGGGGTGGAACTACCCGCCGGACTTCTTCACCTGGCTCTATGACGAGCAGGGCGGCCGGAAGTGGCTGGAGGAGATCCGCGCGATGCGCGCGCGCATGTAGCCGACGGCCCCGGAGCGTCCGCACGGGCGCGGCGCCGGGGCGGGCGGGGACCGAAGCGGGCCCGGATGCCGGAACGGCGGCATCCGGGCCCGTTCGTCGCTTTCGGGGGCGGTGGTGCGGGAGGCGCTTCCGTCACTTTCGTCCCAGGAGTTTCCCTGCGTGTCCGCCTCCGGAGTCCGCTGTCCGAAATGATCGTGCATATTGCCGTGCTTATGCAAGGGAGTTATGATCACCCCATTGTCACGAGAAAGGGATAAGTGCGCCTGTCTGTGGGGATCGCATATTTTGACGGTTTTCGGGTCCTGCCCGAACCCCCTTCCCCGACCGGCCGCTCGACCGTGAGGATCGCCATGGCCCGGCACGACTTCCGCACCCCGGCCGCCGCCTCCCGGAGGAGATCCGCGCCGCCGCGACAGCGGTGCCGGCGTCCGGAGGCCCCCTCCCAGGCCTGAGGCGCCGGCACCCTCCCCCCACGCTCCTCGCCTCCGCCGCCGGCGGCCCCTTTCCCCCCTTGTTGGACGGCGCGATCTCGGAGTGGATTCCCATGCGTTCGAGTGCCCGTTTCCCTGATGTCCCTCCCTCGGCCGATGCCCCCGACGCCCCCGGTGCCCCCGAGGGCGCCGTGTCCTCCGGGGCCCCGACCCGCGGCGCCGGAGGCCGGGCCCGCCCGATCGCGGTCGTGGGCCTGGCCTGCCGCTTCCCGGGGGCACCCGGCCCCGCGGCCTTCCGGCGCCTGCTCGCCGAGGGGAGAAGCGCCGTCGGCGGCGTGCCCGGCGACCGCCCGTTCGCCGGGGACCCGGCGGCGGGGCCGGCCGGGGAGCACGGCGCCTTCGTGGACCGCCCCGACCTCTTCGATGCCGACTTCTTCGGGGTCTCCCCGCGCGAGGCGGCCGAGACCGACCCCCGCCAGCGCCTGATGCTGGAGCTGGGCTGGGAGGCCCTGGAGGACGCCCGCATCCCCGCCTCGGCCCTCTCGGCCACGGCCACCGGGGTCTTCGCGGGGGCGTTCGGGGACGACTACGCGCTGCTGCGGCACGCCCGGGGCGGCCCGCCCACGGCCCACACGATGGCCGGGCTGCAGCGCACCATGATCGCCAACCGGCTCTCCTACGTCCTGGGGCTGCGCGGGCCGGGCCTGGTGGTCGACACCGGCCAGTCCTCCTCGCTCACCGCGGTGGTGGAGGCGGTGCGCGCGCTGCGCGAGGGCGCCTGCACGGCGGCCTTCGCCGGCGGGGTGCACCTGCACCTGTCCGCGGAGAGCGCCGCCGCCGAGGCGGGGCTGGGCGGGCTGTCCCCGAGCGGCCGCTGCCGCCCCTTCGACGCCGGCGCCGACGGGTACGTGCGCGGCGAGGGCGGCGGCCTGGTCCTGCTCAAGACGCTGGATGCGGCGCTGGCCGACGGCGACCGGATCCGCGCGGTCATCCTCGGCGGGGCGGTCAGCGGGGACGGCGCGACCCGGGGGCTGACCGTCCCGGGGCGCGACGGCCAGGAGGAGGCGCTGCGCGGCGCCTGCCGCGACGCCCGCATCGCCCCGCACGAGGTCCGCTACGTCGAACTGCACGGCACCGGCACCCCGGTCGGCGACCCGGTCGAGGCCGAGGCGCTGGGGGCGGTCTTCGGGCAGGGGCGTCCCCGCGACGAGCCGCTGCGGGTCGGCTCGGTCAAGGCCGCGATCGGGCACCTGGAGGCGGCGGCGGGCATCGCCGGGCTGATCGCGACGGTGCTGGCGGTGGCCGAGGGGGAACTGGCGCCGACGCTCAACCACGGCGGGCCGCCGCCGGGCATCCCGCTGGAGCGGCTGCGGCTGCGCGTGCAGACCGAGCGGGAGCCGTTCCCGGGCGGCGGCGTCCCGGTGGCGGGGGTGTCATCGTTCGGGATGGGCGGCAGCGACTGCCACGTCCTGCTCGCCGGGGCCCCGGAGCCGCGGGGGCGGGCGGGGTTCCGCGCGCGGGTCCGCGCCCGCTCGGACGGTGCCGCCGGACAGGGGGCCGGGGCGCCCGGAGGAACGGTCTGGTGGGTGCTGTCCGGGGCCACCGAGGACGGGCTGCGGGCCCAGGCGGAGCGCCTGCGCGCGCACGTGGCCGGGCAGGAGCAGGGCGGCGCCACCGACGCCGACATCGGGCTCACGCTGGCCCGGGGCCGCACGGCGCTCGCCCACCGGGCGGCGGTGCGCGGGAGCGACCGCGCCGAGCTGCTGAGCGGGCTGGAGGCCGTCGCGCAGGGGCGCCGCCACGAGGGCGTGGTGACCGGTCGCGTGCGCGGGGAGAGCGGCGAGCAGGGGCACGACCCGGGGGAGCGGAGCGCCGGCCGGGCGCTCGCCACGGCGGCCTGTGACCCCGGTGGGCTCTTCTGCGCGGGCGCGGAGGACCGGGTCGACTGGCGGGAGCTCTTCGGTCCGCGGGCTCGGATGGTGGACCTGCCGACCTACGCCTTCCAGCGCCGTCGCCACTGGTTCCGTGAGGCCGAAGAGGAGGCCGGCCGGTCCGTCGGAGGGGGCGGACCGGAGGCCGCGGAGGGCGCCGCAGGCGGAGGCCGCGCACCGGGATCGGCGCTCGCGCTGGTCCGGGAGCATGCCGCCCGGGTGCTCGGGCACGCGACCGCCGACGCGGTCGCCCCCGGGCGCACCTTCCGCGACCTGGGCCTCGACTCGGCCCTGGGCACCGAGCTGCGCCACGCCCTCGAACAGGTGCTGGGGCGGCGCCTGCCCGCGGGGCTGGTCTACGACCACCCCACCCCCGAGCGCATGGCGCACTTCCTGGAGACGGGACGTGCGGACGCCGGTGCGTCCGCGCCGTCGGCGGCCCCGGCCCGTCCCGGGGCGCCGGACGCCTCCGAACCGATCGCGATCACCGCCATGGCCTGCCGCTTCCCCGGCGGCGCGGACACCCCGGAGCGGCTCTGGGAGCTGCTGGCCGAAGAGCGCGACGCCACCGGCGCCTTCCCCGTGGACCGCGGGTGGGGGAGCGGGGTGCTCGCCGACGGTCGGGGCGTCGACCGGGGCGGCTTCCTGTACGGCGCGGCCGAGTTCGACGCGGGGTTCTTCGGGATCAGCCCGAGGGAGGCCGACGCCATGGACCCGCAGCAGCGGCTGCTGCTGGAGACGGCGTGGGAGGCGGTGGAGCGGGCCGGGGTGGACCCGACGTCGCTGCACGGTTCGCGGACCGGGGTGTTCACCGGGCTGACGGCCTCGGGGTACGGCGCCGCGGGCGACGGGACGGGGCACGAGGGCTACCTGATGACCGGGTCGGCGCCGAGCGTGGCCTCCGGGCGCATCGCCTACCTGCTGGGGCTGTCGGGGCCGCCGGTCACCGTGGACACCGCCTGCTCGTCGTCGCTGGTGGCGGTGCACCAGGCGGTGCGGGCGCTGCGCGGCGGCGAGTGCGACACGGCGCTGGCCGGGGGCGCGTGCGTGATGGCGACCCCGGAGATGTTCACCGAGTTCACGGCGCAGGGCGGGCTGTCCCCGGACGGGCGGTGCAAGCCGTTCTCCGCCGGGGCGGACGGAACCGCGTGGGCCGAGGGGGCCGGGATCGTGGTCCTGGAGCGGTTGTCGGATGCGGTGCGGCGGGGTCGCCGGGTGTTGGCGGTGGTGCGCGGTTCGGCGGTGAACTCGGACGGGGCGTCGAACGGGTTGACGGCGCCGAGCGGTCCGGCTCAGGAGCGGGTGATCGGTGCGGCGTTGGCGGATGCGGGGTTGTCGCCGCAGGACGTGGACGTGGTCGAGGCGCATGGGACAGGAACCCGGTTGGGGGACCCGATCGAGGCGCACGCCCTCGCCTGTGCCTACGGCCGTGGACGCGAGCGGCCGCTGATCGTGGGGTCGGTCAAGTCCAACATCGGGCACACCCAGGCGGCGGCGGGTCTGGCCGGGCTGATCAAGACCGTGTCCGCGCTGCGGAACGGCCGGGTCCCCGCGACCCTGCACCTGGGAGAGCCGACGCCGCACGTCGACTGGGCCGCGAGCGGGCTGGAGCCCGCCGCCGAGGCGGTGCCGTGGCCGGATACGGGCCGCCCGAGGCGCGCGGGGGTGTCGTCGTTCGGGGTGAGCGGGGCCAACGCCCACGTGCTCCTCGAACAGGCCCCGGAGACGGAGCGGGACGCGGGGGACGGGGAGGCCGGTCCCGCCGATACCGCGACCGCGCCTGCCGAGCAGCGGCGCACCTGGCCGTTCGTGGTCTCGGCGGCCGACCGGCAGGGGGGGCG
>NZ_ANAS01000043.1:0-21201 GCF_000341205.1 Nocardiopsis baichengensis YIM 90130
CCTGGCCGTTCGTGGTCTCGGCGGCCGACCGGCAGGCGCTGCGCGAGCAGGCGTCGAGGCTCGCCGACCACGTCCGCGGCGATGCGGGCCTGCGCCCGGTGGACGTGGCCTACTCCCTCGCCACGACCCGTGCCGCGCTGTCCGAGCGCGCCGTGGTCCTGGCCGACGACCGGGCCGGGCTCCTGGACGGGCTCGCCAAGGTGGCCCGGGGCGAGGACCCGCTGGAGGGCGCCGCCGTGGACGGGGGCGCCGAGGGCGTCGGCGGTGCCGGCGGTGCCGGCGACGGTGACGGGGGCGTCCCCGAGGACACCGGTGCCGAGCGGCAGCCCAGGCGTTCCGTCTCGCCCGCCGGCCACGGGTCCGGGGGCTGCCCGCCGCGCCACGACCCCGACGGGCCGGTGTTCCTCTTCCCCGGGCAGGGCACCCAGTGGGAGGGCATGGCCGCCGGCATGCTCCGCGACTCGGCCGCCTTCCGCCGGGCCGCCCACGACTGCGCCGAGGCCCTGCGCCCGCACGTGGACTTCGACCCGATGGCCGTCCTGCGCGGCGATCCCGGGGCGGCGCCGCTCTCCCGGGTCGACGTCGTCCAGCCCGCGCTGTGGGCGGTGATGGTCGCCCTCGCCGAGGCCTGGCGCGCCGACGGGATCGCCCCCTCGGCCGTCGTCGGCCACTCCCAGGGCGAGATCGCGGCCGCCTGCGCCGCCGGGGCCCTGTCCCTGGAGGACGGCGCCGCCGTGGCCGCGCTGCGCAGCGCCGCCCTGGTGGAGCTGGCCGGCACCGGCACCATGGCGGCCCTCGCCCTGCCCGAGGACCGGGTGCGGGAGCTGGGCGCGCCCGTGCACGTGGCCGCGCTCAACGGCCCCGGCTCCACCGTCGTGTCCGGAACGGTGGAGGCCGTGGAGGCCCTGCTAGCCGAGTGCGACCGGACCGGGGTGGACGCGCGCCGGGTCGACGTGGACTACGCCTCGCACTCGCCGCTGGTCGAACCGGTGCGCGCCCGGGTCGAGGAGGCCCTGGCGCGGATCGCGCCGCGCACCCCCGAGGTGCCCTTCCACTCCACCCTGCTGGGCCGCCCCCTGGAGGGGGAGCGGCTCGACGCCGCCTACTGGTACCGCAACCTGCGCAGCACGGTCCGGTTCGCCCCGGTGGTGCGCGCCCTGGCCGAGTCCGGCCGCGGCCTGTTCATCGAGGTCGCCCCCCACCCGGCGGTGACGCCCGCGGTGTGGGCGACCCTGGAGGACGCCGGCCTCCCGGGCGCCGCCGTGGGCACACTGCGCAGGGGGGAGGGGGGCGGCGACCGCTTCACCGCGGCGGTGGGCGAGGCGCTGGTCCGCGGCGCCGCCGCCGATCCCCGCCGGGCCGCCGGGGGCGGCAGGCTGCTCGCCGCGGCCGCCGCGGCCTTCACCCGCGGCGCCCGCATCGACTGGTCCGGCTTCTTCGCCGGCGGCACCGACGGCACCGACGGCACCGGCGGGAACGGCGGCACCGGCGGCACCGGACCGCGCACGGTGCCCCTGCCCACCTACCCCTTCCAGCGGCGGCGGCACTGGCTGGGGCCCGCCCCCGCGCCGACGGGCCCCGCCTTGGCGGCCGACCCCGAGGAGGGGGCGTTCTGGGAGGCCGTCGACCGGGAGGACGCCCACCGGATCGCCGAGGTGATCGGCGTGGACGGGGACGAGCCGCTCAAGGCGGTGCTGCCCGCGCTCGCCGACTGGCGGCGGCGCCGCGGCGCCGACCGGGAGCAGGACGCGCTGCGCTACAAGGAGGAGTGGGTGCGGATCCCCGCGCCCGAGCGCGTCGCCCTGGAGGGCACCTGGCTGCTAGTGGCCGAGCCGGGCGGCGCCGGGGAGGCCACGGCCCGCGCCTGCGCCCGCCGGATGGAGGCGCACGGCGCGCGGACCGTGCATATCGGGGTCGGGCCCGGCGGCGGGCGCCGGGAGCTGCGCCGCGCCCTCGCCGACGTCCCCGGCCCGGTCGCCGGGGTGGTGTCCGTGCAGGCCCCGGGGGCGGGGGCGGGGACCAACGGTGCGCCCGCGGTGCCGCCCGGGCCCGCCGCCACCGCCGCGCTGCTGCAGGCCCTGGGCGAGGCGGGCGTGTCCGCGCCGCTGTGGTGCCTCACCTCCGGCGCGGTGGCGGCCGCGCCCGGCGACCGGATCGCCGACCCGTGGGACGCGGCCGTGTGGGGGCTGGGGCGGGTCGCCGCCCAGGAGCACCCCGACCGCTGGGGCGGACTGGTCGACCTGCCGCCCGCCCCGGGCGAGCGCGACCTGGGGGCGCTGTGCGCGGCGCTGGCCCGCACGGACGGGGAGGACCAGCTCGCGGTCCGCCCGCAGGGCCTGCTGGCCCGGCGGCTGGTGCGCGCGCCCCTGGCGGGGGCGGCCCCGGCACGGCGGTGGCGGCCGTCGGGGACGGTGCTGGTCACCGGGGGCACCGGGGCGCTGGGGGCGCAGACCGCGCGGTGGCTCGCCTCCGGCGACGACCCCCCGCACCTGCTGCTGGTGGGGCGGCGCGGACCGGAGGCGCCCGGCGCCGCCGCCCTCGCCGAGGAGCTGCGCGCCCTCGGCGCGCGGACCACGCTGGCCGCCTGCGACGTGGCCGACCGGGAGGCGCTGGCCCGGGTGCTGGACGGTGTCCCCGGCGACCGTCCGCTGACCGCCGTCGTGCACACCGCCGCCGCGCTCGACGACGCCCCGGTCGACGCACTCACCCCCGAGCGCATGGAGGGGGCCCTGCGCGCCAAGGCGGTCGGCGCCCTCAACCTGCACGAGCTCACCCACGGGGCCGGCCTGGAGGCGTTCGTGCTGTTCTCCTCGGCGGCGGCGCTGGTCGGCGTCGCCGGGCAGGCCAACTACGCGCCCGGCAACGCGGTGCTCGACGCCCTCGCCCACCACCGGCGCGGGATGGGGCTGGAGGCGGTCTCGGTGGCCTGGGGGACCTGGGCCGACCAGGGCATGGCGGCCGACGGCAGCGGGGAGCGGCTGGTCCGCCACGGGCTGCCCGGCATCGGCGCCCGCACCGCCGCGGCGGCGCTGCGGCGGGCGGTGGAGCACCGGGACACGGCGGTGGCGGTGGCGCGCATCGACTGGTCGCGCTTCCCGGCCGCCTTCACCGCGGTGCGGTCCTCCACCCTGCTCGACCGGATCCCCGAGGCCGCCCGCACCCCCGACGGGGGCGGCGGCGCGGACGGGGGCGGCGGCGCGGACACGGAAGGCGCCGCGGGGCTGCGCGCACGCCTGGAGGGGGAGGGGCGCGCCGAGCGCCGCCGCCTGCTGCTGGGCGCGGTGCGGGCCGAGGCGGCGTCGGTCCTGGGGTACCGCGCGCCCGGAGGCGTCGCCGAGGACCGCAGCTTCAAGGACCAGGGGGCCGACTCGGTCACCGCCCTGGAGCTGCGCAACCGGCTGGCGGCGGCGGTGGAGGAGCCCCTGCCCGCCTCGGTCGTCTTCGACCACCCGACGCCGGCGGCGCTCGCCGCCCACCTGGAGGGGCTGCTGCCGGGGGCCGCTCCGGAGCGGGAGGGGCCCGCACCGGAGGCCTCCGGGAGGGAAGGAGACGAGGAGAGGCTGGAGCGGGCGCTGGCGGTGCTGGAGGAGGTGCTGCCGGGCCTGCAGGAGGGGGCGTCCGCGCGGACCGGGGCCGAGGGGCGGCTGGAGGCGCTGCTCACCGGACTGACCTCGGCCACCCGCGACGAGCTGTTCGCCCTCATCGACGAGGAACTCGGCGGCGCCTGACCGGCGCCGTATCCCCCCGATATCCCCGAACGGAGACACCGCATGGCCGACGATGCGAAACTCCTCGACTACCTCAAGCGCGCCACCGCCGACCTGCGCCGCACCCGCGGGCGCCTGCGCGAGCTGGAGGAGGCGCGCCGCGAACCGATCGCGGTCGTGGCGATGGCCTGCCGCTACCCGGGCGGCGCGGACACCCCCGAGGGGCTGTGGTCCCTGGTGCGGGACGGCACCGACGCCGTCGCCCCCTTCCCCGGGGACCGGGGCTGGGGGGAGGTGCGCGGCTACGCGGACACCGGGGGCTTCCTGGAGGGGGCGTACGGGTTCGACGCGGGGTTCTTCGGGATCAGCCCGCGCGAGGCGGCGGCGATGGACCCGCAGCAGCGGCTGCTGCTGGAGACGGCGTGGGAGGCGGTGGAGCGGGCCGGGGTGGACCCGGTGTCGCTGCGCGGCACCCGCACCGGCGTCTTCGCGGGGGTGAGCCACCTGGACTACCGGGAGCGCGCGGCCGGCGCCGAGGAGGAGGCCGAGGGGCACCTGCTGACCGGGACCGTCGGCAGCGTGGTCGCCGGCCGGGTGGCCTACGCCCTGGGCCTGGAGGGGCCCACCATGACGGTCGACACGGCCTGCTCGTCGTCGCTGGTGGCGGTGCACCTGGCGGTGCGGGCGCTGCGCGGCGGCGAGTGCGACGGCGCGCTGGCGGGCGGCGTCACCGTGATGAACGGGCCGTCGCTGTTCGAGGAGTTCTCGCGGCAGGGCGCGCTGTCGCCGGACGGGCGCTGCCGGGCCTTCGCGGCGTCGGCGGGCGGCACGGGCTTCGCCGAGGGCGTCGGCCTGGTCATGCTGGAGCGGTTGTCGGATGCGGTGCGGCGGGGTCGCCGGGTGTTGGCGGTGGTGCGGGGTTCGGCGGTGAACTCGGACGGGGCGTCGAACGGGTTGACGGCGCCGAGCGGTCCGGCTCAGGAGCGGGTGATCGGTGCGGCGTTGGCGGATGCGGGGTTGTCGCCGCAGGACGTGGACGTGGTCGAGGCGCATGGGACGGGGACCCGGTTGGGGGATCCGATCGAGGCGCACGCCCTGGCCTCGGCCTACGGGCGCGGGCGCGATCCCGAGCGGGCGCTGCGCATCGGGTCGGTCAAGTCCAACATCGGGCACACCCAGGCGGCGGCGGGCGCCGCGGGGATCATCAAGACGGTGATGGCGCTCCGGCACCAGGAGCTGCCCGCGTCCCTGCACATCGACGCGCCGAGCCCGCACGTGCAGTGGGACGGCACGGTGCGCGCGGTGGCGGCGAACGAGCCGTGGCCCCAGGAGCCGGGGCGGGAGCGCAGGGCCGGGGTGTCGTCGTTCGGGGTGAGCGGCACCAACGCCCACGTGATCCTGGAGGAGGCCCCCGTCCCCGAAGAGGCCGCCGACGAGGAGGCCCCCGGACCGGCGGCCGGCCACCGGGACGAGAGCACCGCGCCGGAGGAGGGCGGGCGGGAACGGCCGCGGGCGGATACCGGCCCCCCGTCCACGGCGCTCCCCTTCGCGCCCCGGCCGGGCAGGCCGCTGCCGTGGGTGCTGTCGGCCCGTACCCCCGAGGCGCTGGCCGAGCAGGCCCGCCGGCTCGACGCCCGGCTCGACCGGCCCGGGGCAGGGGAGGGCCCCGCGGCCGTCGGACGGGCCCTGGCGTGCGCGCGTACCGCCTTCGAGCACCGCGCCGCCGTCGTGGCCCGCGACACCGGAGGCCTCCGCGCCGGGCTGCGGGCGCTCGCCGAAGGGCGCACCGCCTCGGGCACCGCCTCCGACACGGTGCCCGAGGGGGTGCGCCTGGTCCCCGGCGGGCGCGCCTCCGCGGCGGGGACCACCGCCTTCGTCTTCCCCGGCCAGGGGCAGCAGTGGGAGGGCATGGCGCGGGACCTGCTGCGCGATTCCCCCGTGTTCGCCCGCAGGATGGGTGCGTGCGCCGAAGCGCTCCGCCCGCACGTGGACTTCGAGCCCCTGGCCGTCCTGCGCGGGGACCCGGGGGCGCCCGCGCTCGACCGCGACGACGTCGTCCAGCCGGTGCTGTGGTGCATGATGGTCTCCCTCGCGGCCCTGTGGGAGTCGTGCGGGGTGCGCCCCGAGGCGATCATCGGCCACTCGCAGGGGGAGATCGCCGCCGCCTGCGCCGCCGGCGCGCTGTCCCTGGAGGACGCCGCGCGGATCATCGCCGTCCGGGGCCGCGCACTGCTGGCGCTGGCGGGGCGCGGCGCCGCCGCCTCGGTCGGGCTCCCGGTCGGGCGGATCGAGGAGTGGATCGCCGCGCAGGGTGCCGAGCTGGCCCCCGCGGCCATCAACGGGCCCGAGTCCGTGGTGGTCAGCGGCGCCCGCGGGGACCTGGAGCGGCTGGAGGCCTGGTGCGCGGGCCAGGGGGTGCACAGCAAGCGGCTCGCGGTCTTCTTCGCGGCGCACGGGCCCGCGGTGGAGGAGGTGCGCGCGGAGTTCCTGGCGGGCATCGGCGCCGTGGCCCCGCGCACCGCCCGGGTGCCGCTGCTGTCCTCGGTGACGGCGGGGCCGGTCGACGGCGCGGAGCTGGACGCCGAGTACTGGTACCGGAACCTGCGGCACCCGGTGCTGTTCGCCCCGGCGGTCGCCCGCGCGGCCGAGGCGGGGGCGGGCCTGTTCGTCGAGGTGTCGGCGCACCCGGTGGCGCGGGTCGGGCTGGCGCAGACCCTGGACGGCGCCGGAACCGCGGTGGGGACCCTGGCGCGCGGGGACGGGGGCGCCGACCGGTTCCTGGTGTCGCTGGCCGAGGCGCACCGCGGCGGTGCGCGCCCGGACTGGGACGGGCTCTTCCCCGAGGCGCGCGGCCCCCATCCCGAGCTGCCCACCTACCCCTTCCAGAGGAAGGAGTACCGCCTGCGGCCTGCGCGGCCCCGGGGCGACCTGGCGGCGGCGGGACTGGACGAGGGGGGCCACGCCATGCTCGGCGCGGCGGTCGAGAGCCCGGAGGGGGACCGGACGGTCCTGACGGGGCGGCTCGGCCTGGCCGACCAGCCGTGGCTGGCCGAGCACGGCACCGGAGGCCGGCCGCTGCTGGCCGGAACGGGCCTGCTCGACCTCGCCCTGCACACGGCGGCCGCCGTGGGGGCGCCGGTGGTGGAGAGCCTGGAACTGCTGGCGCCGCTGTGGATCCCCGCGACGGGCGACGTGCGCCTGCACGCCGAGGCCGTGCCCGGCCCGGAGCCGGGGACATGGCGCCTGAGGCTCCATTCGCGGGAGGCCGACGGCGAGTGGCGCCTGCACGCCGAGGGCACCGCGGCGGAGGGGCCCGCCGGTGCCGCCGGGGAAGGCGAAGCCGACGCTGACGGCGCTGACGGCACTGACAGCATTGACGGCACTGACGGTGTCCGCACCGGGGACCCCGTTCCCTCCGAAGCCGGGAGCACGGATCCAGCGGAGCGCACCGGGCCCGGCTCCGTCTCGGGCCGGGGCCGTGAGGCGCCCGGCTCGGCAGGCGTGCCGAAGCAGCACGCGCCGAGTGCAGGCGTCGGGCGGGAGAGCGCCGGTGGGGCGCCGCTCGGTGCTCCCGGGGCTGCGCCGGGACCCACCGGACATCCGGGTCTCCCCGGAGGGCCTGAACGAGGGACGGAACCCGTCCCCGGAAGCGAACCGGTGTCGGGGCCCGGTCCGGGGGGAGCGCCTCCTGGCGCGCCCGCATCCTCAGGAGGCCGTGTTGTGAGCGGCCCTGCTTCCGACGGCCCTGCGAGGGCGGAACCCTCCTCTGCCGCGCACCCTGCCCGGCCCGTCCATGCCCGGCCCCTCCACCACCCCGACCTGCCCGCGCAGTGGCCCCCGCCCGGGGCCGAGGAGATCCCGCTGGAACCCTCCTACGCGCGCATGGCCGAGCTCGGGTACCACTACGGGCCCGCGTTCCGGGGGCTCCGGCGCGCCTGGGTGCGCGGCGAGGGGGCCGGCTCCGACGTCTACGGCGAGGTCCGGCTTCCCGACAGTCTGGAAGAGGACGGCTACGGCCTCCACCCGGCCCTGCTCGACACCTGCCTGCACGCCATGATCGCCGCACTGCCCGAGGTGCGCGGCGCCGTCGGCGACGTGCGGGACCGGCCCGCCGGGCGGGTGCGGATGGCCTTCTCCTGGGAGGGCGTCCGCCTGCACGCCGTGGGCGCCCGCGCCCTGCGGGTACGGATCACCGAGACCGCGCCCGGGGTCCACCGCGTCACCGCCGTCGACCCCGCGGGCGCGCCGGTCCTGACCGCCGACGCCCTCACCATGCGCGAGGCGGCCGGAGCCTCGGCCGCCGAAGCCGCCGGCGCCGCGGCCTACCGGATCGACTGGCGCCCCCTCCCCGAGCAGGACGCCGTCCCCCGCCAGGGCGCCGCCGACTGGGCCTTCCTCGGCGGCCTGCCCGCCCCCGCCGGCGCCGGCGCCCACGCCGACCTGGCCGCGCTCGCCGCGCACCTGGACGCCGGCGCCCCCGCCCCGGACGTGGTGGCCGTACCGGTGCCCGCCGCCGGCGGCATCCCCCGGCCTCGCGGCGGCTCCCCCTGCGCAGACCCGGGCGCCGACGCCCGCGGCGCGGTCCGGCGCACGCTCCGCCTCCTGCAGGAGTGGCTGGCCGACGACCGCTTCGCCGCCGGCCGCCTGGCCCTGGTCACCCGCGGGGCGGTGGCCACCCGCCCCGGGGAGCACGTGCCCGACCTGCCCGGCGCCGCGGTGTGGGGGCTGCTGCGCACGGCCCAGACCGAGCACCCCGGCCGGTTCCTGCTGGTCGACACCGACCCCGCCGCGCCCGGCGGCGCCGACCCGGCGCCCGCGCTCGCCGCCGGCGAGCCCCAGGCCGCGGTGCGCGACGGCCGCGTGCTGGTGCCGCGGCTGGCCCCGCCGGAGCCCCGGCCGCCCGCCGACCCCGCCGACCGCGCCTGGCGCCTGGTCCCCGACGGCAGCGGCCGCACCGCCGGGCTGGAGCGCCGCCCCCACCCGGGGGCCGAGGGCCCGCTCGGGGACGACCAGGTGCGCATCGAGGTGCGCGCCGCCGGGCTGAACTTCCGCGACCTGCTGCTGGCCCTGGGCTACTTCGGCGCGGGGGAGCCGATCGGGTTCGAGGCGGCCGGCGTGGTCACCGGGGTCGGCCCCGGCGTGACGGACCTGGCGCCCGGCGACCGGGTGATGGGCCTGGTGGTGGGCGCGGTCGGCCCGGTGGGCACCGCGCACCGGCGCATGCTGGCCCGCATCCCCGACGACTGGACCCTGGCGCAGGCCGCCACCAGTCCGGGGGTGTTCCTGACCGCCTACCACGCGCTGGCGGACACGGCCGCCGTGCGCCCCGGCGAGCGGGTGCTGGTGCACGCGGGCACCGGCGGCGTCGGCATGGCGGCCGTCCGGCTCGCCCGCCACCTGGGGGCCGAGGTCTTCGCCACCGCCGCCGGGCACAAGCGGCACCTGCTGCGCGCGGCGGGGCTGCCCGAGGAGCGGATCGCCGACACCCGCACCCCGGACTTCGCCGACCGGTTCCTGGAGGCCACCGGCGGGCGCGGCATGGACACGGTGCTCAACTGCCTGACCGGCCCGATGCTGGAGGCCTCGCTGCGGCTGCTGCCGCGCGGCGGCCGCTTCGTCGAACTGGGCCGGACCGACCTGCGCGACCCCGCCCGGGTGGCGGCCGAGCACCCCGGTGTGCGCTACCACGGCCTTGAGCTGCCCAAGGTGGCGCCCGAGCGCATCGGAGCCATGCTCGCCGACCTGCTGTCCCTGTTCGGGCGGGGGCGGCTGCGCCCGCTTCCGGCCGCCTGCATGCCGGTGGGCGAGATCGACGCCGGCCTGCGCCGCCTGCAGCTGGGGCTGAACACCGGCAAGATCGGGCTCACCGTGCCGCGGCCGCTCGACCCCGGCGGAACCGTCCTGGTCACCGGGGGGACCGGCGCCCTGGGCGGGCTCGTCGCCGAGCACCTGGTCAAAGAGCACGGCGTGCGCCGCCTGCTGCTGCTGAGCCGGAGCGGGCCCGGCGCCCCCAACGCCCGGCGCCTGGTGGAGGACCTGCGCGCCCTGGGGGCCGAGGCCAGGGTCGAGGCGTGCGACGCGGCCGACCGGGACGCGCTGAGGCGGGTGCTGGACTCGGTGCCCGGGGAGCATCCGCTCACCGGCGTCTTCCACGCGGCCGCCGTCGTGGACGACGCCACCGTGGAGGCCGAGACCCCCGAGCGGTCCGCGCGCGTGTTCGCGGCCAAGGCCGAGGCCGCCTGGGCGCTGCACGAGCTCACCCTCGGCACCGATCTGGCGGCGTTCGTTCTCTTCTCCTCGGCGGCCGGGGTCCTCGGCAGCGCAGGGCAGGGCTCCTACGCCGCCGCCAACGCCTTCCTCGACGGGCTGGCCGCGCACCGGGCCGCGCTCGGGCTGCCCGCGGTGTGCCTGGCCTGGGGGCTGTGGGACGTGGAGAGCGGGCCCGCGGGCCGCCTGGGCCGCGCCGACCGGGCGCGCATGGTGCGCGCGGGACTGGTGCCGATGCCCGCCGAGGCCGGGACGGGCCTGCTCGACACGGGCCTGGCGGGGGAGCGGACCCACCTGGTGCCGATGCTGTTCGACCCCTCGGGGCCGCGCGCGCACGCCCGCCGCACCGGCGCGCTCGCCCCGGTGCTGGGCGACCTGGCGGCGCCGGCGCGGACGCGCCGGCGCACGCTGCGCGCGGCCGCGCGGGAGGGCGTCCGGCCCCGGCGGGACCCGGCCGCTCTCGCCCGCCTCCCCGAGGACGAGCGGCGCGACGCACTGCTGGAGGCGGTGCGCGGGCACGCCGCCGAGGTCCTCGGGCACGGCGACGCCGCGGCGGTGTCCGCCGACGCCGAGTTCCTGGAGTCGGGGTTCGACTCGCTGACCGCGGTCGAGCTGCGCAACCGGCTCGCCTCCGAGCTGGGGCGCCGGCTCCCGGCCGGGCTGGCCTTCGCCCACCCGACGCCGGAGCGGCTGGCCGCCCACCTGGCGCAGGTGCTGGCGGCGGCCGCCCCGCAGGCTCAGGGGGAGGCGTTCGAGGGCGGCCCCGAGGCCTCCGCGGACCGGGCGGGGCGGCCGCCGCGCGAGGGGGAGGGGGCGCCCTCCCGTGACGGGCACGGCCTGGTGGACCTGATGCTCCGGGCCTGCCGGACGGGGCGGGCCGGGGACGGGCTGCGGATGCTGGAGGCCGCGGCGGCCCTGCGCCCGGTGTTCGAGTCGGCCCTGGACGCCGGGGACGTGCCCCCGCCCAAGCGCCTCGCGGAGGCCGGCGGCTCCTCCGCGGCCCCGGTGCTGGTGTGCGTGCCGTCCCTGCTGATGAACTCGGGGCCGCACGAGTACGCGCGGTTCGCGGCGGCCCTGGAGGGGCGGGCCGAGGTGCTGGGGCTGACGCACCCGGGCTTCTCCCCGGGCGAGCGGCTGCCGGCGGCGGTGGACGCCCTGACCGAGCTGCACGCGCGCAACGTCCGCGCGGCGGTGGACGGGCGCAGGTTCGCGCTGGTGGGCAGGTCGTCGGGGGCGTGGGCGGCGCACGCGCTGGCCGGGCAGCTGGAGAGCACCGGCGTGCCGCCGGAGGGCCTGGTGCTGCTGGACCCGCCGATGCCGGACGACGAGCGGCTGCACGAGGTGGCGGGCCGGGTGCTGCTGGAGCGCGAGGAGGAGATGCGTCTGGGCGACGACGCCCGGGCGACCGCCAGCGGCGGCCACCTTGCGCTGTTCCGGGGCTGGGAGCCGGGGCCGGTGGCGGCGCCGGCCCTGGTGCTGCGGCCCGAGGCGGGCGCCCCCGGCGCGGAGGGCAGGGCCCACCGGTTCACCTGGGACCCCCCGCACGAGGAGGCGGTGACCGGCGGCGACCACCTGACCATGCTGGAGGCCGGCGCCCCGGAGACGGCGGCGGCGGTGCTCCGGTGGCTGGCAGAGCGCACGGCCGGAGAGCCGCCGCACCGCCCGTGCGAGGCGGTCCGCTGACGTGGGGGAGGCACGGCCCGTGGCGCCGGTGGCGGACGTGTGCTTCCGCCACCGGGGCCAGGTCGGGGACGCCCGTGGGGCCCTGGACCCCGAACGGCGGGCCGCCGCTGCCCCGAGGATGCGTGGGCGGGGTCCGGGCGGAAGGGGAACGGGACCGTTCGCGGCCGGTGGCGCGGCGTCGGTCCCGGCCGCCTGCGAGGCCCGCATGCGTGCGCGTCGGCCGCGCCGAACCGGGCGGACGGAAGCGACATCCCTCCGGCGGCACGGCCACGGGGTCCGGCGCAGGCGGTACCCCTCAGGGAGGTGCGGGGATCCCCGGTCGGCGCCGTGGGGCCTCAGGCGCGCGGGGCGAGGCCGTCGAGCCAGGCCTCGAAGACCGCCTGGGCGGCCTGGGCCAGGTTCGGGCCGTAGGCCGCGGCGTCGGCGCGGATCGCGCGGGGGTCGAGGCCCGCGGCGGCCAGCTCGTTCGCGTGGCCGATCAGCCACTGCTCGATGCGTGTGTGATCGGCCTCCAGGTGGAACTGCAGCCCGAGGACGTTCTCGCCCAGGGAGAAGGCCTGGTTCGGGAAGCCGGGCGTCTCGGCCAGGCGCTCCGCGCCTACGGGGATCTCGAACTGGTCCCCGTGCCAGTGCAGGACGGGGGAGCCGCCGAGGTGCTTGAGGGGCGAGGCGTCCCCGGCGGGCGTCGGCGAGAGCGGGGCGTAGCCGATCTCCTTGCGGCCCGTCGCGGTGACGCCGGCGCCCAGGGCACGCGCGATGAGCTGGGCGCCCAGGCACACACCGAGCGTCGGGGCACCGGTCTCCAGGCGTCGGGAGACGGCGTCCAGCTCCTGGGAGAGGAAGGGGTAGGCGTCGGTCTCGTAGGCCCCGATCGGTCCGCCGAGCACGACCAGCAGGTCGGCGCCGAGCAGCGCGTCCGGGTCGAGGCCGTCCGCGCCCGCGTCGAGGTGGGAGACGCGGTAGCCCCGGCGCTCCAGCAGCGGGGCGAGGATGCCCAGGTCCTCGAAGGCCAGGTGGCGCACGGCCAGCGCGGTGGGCGGTTCAGGGGTGCTCATCGGGATGGGGTTCCTCGTCGGCGCGGTGGGGCGGTCGTCTCCGGTGCCGGGGGCGGAACAAGGATAGTGGCGCCCGGTCCCCGGCGCCGCCTCGGGCGTGGACCGCCGGCGGGTCGGGGCGGGATCGCTCCAAACGCTTTGCATGAGCATTCATAATGATGCATACTTTTCCCATGTCCAAGGTTCTCACCGCCCTGCCCACCGGCGAGCGCGTCGGTATCGCCTTCTCCGGGGGGCTCGACACCTCCGTCGCGGTCGCGTGGATGCGCGACAAGGGCGCCGTCCCGTGCACCTACACCGCCGACATCGGCCAGTACGACGAACCCGACATCGCGTCGGTGCCCGGCCGCGCCGGGGAGTACGGAGCGGAGGTCGCGCGCCTGGTCGACTGCCGCGCGGCCCTGGTCGAGGAGGGCCTGGCCGCCCTCACGTGCGGTGCGTTCCACATCCGCTCGGGCGGGCGCGCCTACTTCAACACCACCCCCCTCGGCCGCGCCGTCACCGGCACCCTGCTCGTCCGGGCGATGCTCGAGGACGACGTGCAGATCTGGGGCGACGGCTCGACCTTCAAGGGCAACGACATCGAGCGGTTCTACCGCTACGGCCTGCTCGCCAACCCGCACCTGCGCATCTACAAGCCGTGGCTGGACGCCGACTTCGTCTCCGAGCTCGGCGGCCGCAAGGAGATGTCGGAGTGGCTCCTGGCCCACGGCCTGCCCTACCGGGACAGCACCGAGAAGGCCTACTCCACCGACGCCAACATCTGGGGCGCCACCCACGAGGCCAAGACCCTGGAGTACCTGGACACCGGGGTGGAGACCGTCGACCCGATCATGGGCGTGCGGTTCTGGGACCCCGAGGTCGAGATCCTGCCCGAGGACGTGACGATCGGCTTCGCCCAGGGGCGCCCGGTGTCGATCAACGGCAAGGAGTACACCGACCCGGTCGCCCTGGTGGTGGAGGCCAACGCCATCGGCGGCCGCCACGGCCTGGGCATGTCCGACCAGATCGAGAACCGGGTGATCGAGGCCAAGAGCCGCGGCGTCTACGAGGCCCCGGGCATGGCGCTGCTGCACGCCGCCTACGAGCGGCTGGTCAACGCCATCCACAACGAGGACACCCTGGCGCAGTACCACAACGAGGGCCGGCGCCTGGGCCGCCTGATGTACGAGGGCCGCTGGCTGGACCCGCAGGCGCTGATGATCCGCGAGTCGCTGCAGCGCTGGGTGGGCACGGCGGTCACCGGCGAGGTGACGCTGCGGCTGCGGCGCGGCGAGGACTACTCGGTCATGGACACCACCGGACCGGCGTTCAGCTACCACCCGGACAAGCTGTCCATGGAGCGCACCGAGGACGCGGCCTTCGGCCCGGTGGACCGGATCGGCCAGCTCACCATGCGCAACCTCGACATCGCCGACTCCCGCACCCGGCTGGAGCAGTACTCCGAGCTGGGCATCGTCGGCAACACGCACCGGTCGGTCATCGGGGCCGCCCAGGCCGCCTCGACCGGGCTGATCGGCGCCATGCCGCAGGGCGGTGCGGAGGTCATCGCCTCCCGCGGGGACGTCGAGGAGGACGACTACCAGATGCTCGACCACGCCGCCCTGGAAGGCGGCACCGACTGACGCCGGTGGGACGCCTGCGACACGGGCGGCGGAGGCCCCTTGCGAGGCGGGTCCTCCGCCGCCCGTCGACGGTCGGGACAGGAGACCGCCGGGGGAGGGGGCCTGAGGGGCGTGTCCCGCACGGCCGGCCCGGACCGGGGTCCGGGCCGGCCGCAGGCGCTCGCCGGTGCCCGTCGGTGCCCGGCCGCCGAGTGCTCAGTGGGCGACCGCCACGCCCTCCATCGTGCCCATGGGGCCGACCGTGACGTCGGTGACCGTCGTTCCGGGCGTGATGGGGAGCATCGCGTAGTACTCGCCGGTGGCCCCGCCGGCCAGTCGCGTGGAGCCCAGGTTGATCCCGGCGGTGGAACTGCAGAAGCAGTACGGGTCCGACCGGTCGTCGGGCGGGTGGACGCGCAGCGGGTGGGAGGTGCGGTCGCCGTCCGGGGCGCTCAGCGACACCGCGTGCGTGGCGTGGTATCGGAACGCCATCCACTGCTCGGAGTACATGTCCAGGTTGACGCTCACCGTGCCGTCGTTCGGGTTGTGCAGTTCGTAGGTGAGCAGCGCCGTGCTCGGCGTGACGGCCCGCAGCCCGGTGAGCGCGACGTCGACCTCGGGGGCGCCGTCCTCGACGGGGACGTCGACGAACGGCAGGGCGATGTGCGTGACGACGGTCAGCGCGTCGACGTCCTCAGGAGGCGCCTCCAGAACGGCGTGGCCCTCCCACGTCTCGCCCTCGGAGTTGAGGTAGGAGCCGTCGCTGGAGCTGCACAGGCACGCGCCCTCGTCGGCGTAGAAGGGCCTGTGGAGGGTGCGCCCTTCGGGGTCCAGCCATGCGACGCCGGAGAAGCGGTCCCAGGGGTAGTCCTCGTTCTCGCCGAACCCCTCTGCGAGGTGGGAGGCGAAATGGAGCTTGTTCCCGTCCTCGTTGGTGAGGGACATCCGGGCGACCATGTGGTCGCCGTCGACCCGGTGCAGGCTCACCTCCGCGCGCCCGCCGGGCAGCTCCCAGGAGTTGGTCGGCCGGGAGGTGA
This sequence comes from Nocardiopsis baichengensis YIM 90130, assembly GCF_000341205.1. NCBI lineage: Bacteria > Bacillati > Actinomycetota > Actinomycetes > Streptosporangiales > Nocardiopsidaceae > Nocardiopsis > Nocardiopsis halophila. Next base: position 15,354 of record NZ_ANAS01000043.1, read on the forward strand.
TCGGCTCGACGGCCGAGGCGCCCTCTCCGCCCCCGCCGGCGGTGGCGCCGCCCTCTCCGCCTTCACCGCTCTTTCCGCTCTGGCCGTCCGTCCCGAACAGGCCGCACCCGGCCAGAAGGAGGAGCAGGGCGGCGCTTGCCGAAACGAGTCGCGGCAGAGTCCGTCCGGTCCGTCTTCCCACGGCATCCTCCGTGTTCACAGCTCTTTCCCGTGGCAGCCGGATCACACGGGGCGGCGGCCGGATCCGCCGCCGGCACCGGGTCCGTGACCGCAGGGGGCGTCAATGGCCGCATGGGCCGCTGGACCCGGCTCTGGCGCGGAAGCCTAACAGGGCGCCCGCCTCCGGAACCGGGGCGGCGGGGACCCATCCGCGCGCCCCCCTGAAGCCTGCCCGGCGCTCCGCAGACCGCCCGGCCGGACCCTCTCCCGGCCGCGGTGAAGCCCGGGAGCACGCCACACGCCCGCCTCGTCCTTCCGCGCGGACCCGGCCGAGCGGTGCGGCGGGCGCCGGGAACGACGGCCCCCGTCGACTGAACACCGTTACCTCGAATAATGAACCGAGAGGTTCAATTTTTTTCGTTCGTTCGTTGTGGGGGTGGTCGGCACGGCGTATCTTGAACCGCATGGTTCAATTTTTTGTATCGATCGTAACGAGGTGTGCATGACGGGCCTCAGAGGCGACCGCCTGGACGCCGCGCTGCTGCGGCTGATCGGTGCGACCCTGCTGGGCGGGATCATGGGGATCCTCGACAGCACCATGGTCACCGTCGCGGCCGACACGCTCTCCGGGGAGTTCGGCAGCCCCCTCAGCGTGATCAGCTGGGCCTCGACCGGCTACCTGCTCGCCCTCACCGTGACCATCCCCGTCACCGGCTGGGCCGTCGGCCGGTACGGCGTGAAGCGACTGTGGCTGTTCGGCCTCGTGCTGTTCCTCGCGGCCTCGCTCGCCTCGGCGCTGGCCTGGAGCGTGGTGAGCCTGATCGCCTTCCGCGTGCTCCAGGGCGCCGGCGCCGGCATCCTCGACCCGCTGGTGCTGGTGATCCTGGCCCGGGCCGCCGGCCCGGGCCGCGCGGGGCGGGTCATGGGCATGATGGGCGTGGTCCTGTCGCTGGGCCCGGTGCTCGGCCCGGTGCTGGGCGGGCTGCTGCTCGACTCCATGGGCTGGCGCTCGATGTTCTTCATCAACATCCCCATCGGGATCGTCGCCTTCCTCCTGGCGGTCCGGGTGATCCCGGGCGACCGGCCCGAGGAGCGCGGAGCGCGGCTCCCCTTGGACATCACCGGGTTCCTGCTGATGGCGCCCGGCTTCGCCGCCACCGTTCTGGCCCTCACCCAGGCGGGCGAGCACGCCGAGTTCGCCGTGCCGGCGGTCCTCGTCCCGCTCGCCCTGGGGATCGCCCTGCTCGCCGGGTACGTGGTGCACGCGCTGCGGATCCGGCGCACCGAGCCGCTGATCGACATGCGCCTGTTCGCGAGCCGGAGCTTCGCCGCCGGCGTGACCGTCCAGGGACTGGTGGGCCTGGGCACCTACGCCGGGCTCTTCGCGCTCCCGCTCTACTACCAGGTCGTCCACGGCCACGGCGCCGGGGCGGCCGGGCTGCTGGTGGCGCCGCTGGGGCTGGGATCGGCGCTGGCCATGCCGGTCGCCGGGCGGCTCAGCGACCGGCTGGGCGCCCGCAGCCTGGTCCAGGGCGGCGCCGCGCTGGCCGCGGCCGCCGCCGCGGGCCTCACCTTCATCGGAGCCGAGAGCGCCGTGGCGTGGTCGGCCCTGGCCGCGTTCGCCATCGGCCTGGGGCTGGGGACGGTCGGCGCGCCGACCATGGGGTCGCTGTACCGGACGCTGCCGCAGGACAAGGTGGCCCAGGGCAGCTCCGTCCTCTACAACCTCAACCAGCTCGGCGGGGCGCTGGGGGTGGCCTGCGCCGCCCTGATCCTCGCGGCCGCGGGGACCGGGACCGCCGCCGGGCCCACCGAGGCGGTCGGCGGCTTCCAGAACGCCTCCTGGTTCCTCGTCGCCGTCGGCGTCGCCATCCTGGCCGCCAGCCCGCTCCTGCCGGGCCGTGCCCATGAGATCGCCGCGGCGCGCCGGGAGCCGGTCACGGAGGCGGGTGGGGAGGGCCGTCTCTAGAGTCGGCCCGAGTCCTCTCGCTGCGCGGTGGAGAAAGGGGCGGGCAGAGGCGAGGTGTGCACGACGTGGAGGCCGCTGACGGCGCGGGTCAGGGCCACGTACAGCCTTTGGAGTCCGCGCTGCTCGGCGTCGGCGATGGCGGCCGGTTCCACGACGACGACCGTGTCGAACTCCAGGCCCTTGGCCAGGGAGGCCGGTACGCACACCAGCCTGGCCGTCTCCAGCACGTCGCCGCCGTCGGCGTCCAGGGCACCGGCTTCCAGCCCCTCGGCCTGCAGGCGCTCATGGATGCGGGACACCTGGGCGTCGGCGGCGATGACGCCCACCGACCCTTCCCCCTTCAGGGCGTTCCGGCACGTCTGGGCGACCTCGTCGGCCAGCGTGTCCGGTTCGGCCCGGCACACCCGCAGGGCGTCAGGAGCGCCGGCGCGCACGCCGATGGGCCTGTTCAGGCCCGGAGCGATGTGGGGCAGGGCCTGTGCGGCGAAGTCGATGATCTGTGCCGGGACCCGGAAGCCGCGGTCCAGCACCGCCAGGTGGGCGTCCGGCACGCCCAGGTGCTCCAGGAGCTGCGGCCACTCCGCGACGGCCGAGGGCGCGGTGGCCTGGGCGATGTCGCCCAGCACGGTCATCGAGGACCGGGTGCAGCGGCGGGCGATGGCCCGGCACTGCATGGGGCTCAGGTCCTGGGCCTCGTCGACGACGATGTGGCCCAGCACCGACGGGCGCTCGATGAGGGCCGCGGCCTCGTCGATCAGCGCCAGGTCGGCGGCGCTCCACCGCGCCGACTTGGGACCGCGGGGCCGGCGCGGCATCAGCACCGCCTCCTGCTCCTCGGCGGAGAGAATCCCCTCGGCGGCGCGGGCGAGCAGCGCGGGGTCGGTCAGCAGGTCGAGCACCAGCCGCACCGGTTCGGCCTTGGGCCACATGGCGCGCACCGCCGCCGTGACGGCGCGGTTGCGGCGCAGCTCGCTCAGGGTGCCCGCGTCGCAGGACTCCCCGGCGTCCTCGATGAGCCGCATCACCTCGTGGGCCAGGCGCTGGGAGAGCAGGCCCGGCCCCGACCCGTAGGCGATCCCGCGGCCGCGCAGCTCGTCCAGGACGGCGGCCAGGTCCTCGGGGTACAGGCGCCACTTCCGCGAACCGCGCGAGACGACGAGCGTGTCGTCCAGAGGCGCCGGCCGCGCCCACAGGCCGCGGCGGATCACCTCGGCCATGCGGGCATCGCCCTTGATCCGCGCGGCCTCGGGGGAGTCCTCACCGCGGACGGCGACGTGCCCGGTGAGCTCTTCCACCGTGGTCTGGCGCACCCCGACCTCACCGAGCGCCGGCAGGACCCGGCGGATGTAGGACAGGAACGAGCGGTTGGGCCCCAGGACGGCCACCCCGCCCTCGCTGCGCAGCCGCTCCCGGTCGTTGTAGAGCAGGAAGGCGATCCGGTGCAGGCCGACGGCGGTCTTGCCGGTGCCCGGGGCGCCCTGCACGCACAGCGCCGGGCGCAGAGGCGCGCGGACCAGCTCGTCCTGCTCGGGCTGGATGGTGGCGACGATGTCGCGCATGGGGCCGGTGCGCGGCCGCTCGATCTCGGCGGCCAGGATCGCGCCCCCGTCGCCGCCCTCCGGCGCGTCCCCGTGCTCGGGGTCGAGCACCTCGTCCTCGAACGCGGTGAGGTCCCCGGTGTCGGAGAACCCGTAGCGGCGGCGCAGCACCGCCCCCATCGGGTCGGCGGCCGAGGCCCGGTAGAAGGGCGCCGAGACCGGGGCGCGCCAGTCGAGCACGATCGGCGACCCCTGGGCGTCGTGGACGTGGCGGCGGCCGATGTAGACCCGGTCGGCGCCGGCGGCGCGGGTGTGCGAGGGCGCCTCATCGGCTGCGGGCTCGAAGACCGACCCGGGCGGGTGGTCCAGGCGTCCGAAGAACAGCGGGGCGTCGGGGAGGTCGGCGAGCGCATTGGCGCGGCGGTCGCGGTCGGCGGCCAGGATGCGGTTGGTGAAGGTGTAGTCGGCGTCCTCGGAGGAGTCCTGGACGGTCTCGGTGGTCAGGACGTCGGCGTGCATGTCCCGCAGCGCGGAGCGGGCATGGTCGAGGAAGGCGCGCTCGGCCGTCAGCTCGTGCGGGTCAGGGGCGTTCTCGGACATGAGGAGGGCAGCCTCGTGGGTCTCGGCGTGGTTCTCGGGGGGCGGGGGTCGGGGAGGCTGTGCGGCGGACGCGGGTCCCGCCCCGGACGAGGGCCCGGTTCGGTGCGATCCTCAGCGCAGGTCGAATCGCCGCCGGGGGCAGTCCTGCCCCGTGTCCTTCCTACCGCCCCGGCGCGGTCTGCTGCCATGCGCGGGTGCCCGCCGGGGCGGGAAGCGCCTCGGTGAGCCAGACCCAGCGGCCGTCGTTCTCGGTGAAGCGGCGCTGGAGGCGCTTCACCCGGTCCAGCGGGACCTCGTGGACGGTGCGCCAGGTTCCGGCGATGCGGTCGTCGAAGTACAGGGTGTTCGCATCGGTGCGGACGAGCTGCGCGCGCTGGGTGCGCTCGAAGCCGTCGGTGGTCTGGACCCGGTAGGTGGCCATGGAAGTCCTCCGTCGCGCGGTCGGGGTGGAACTGCCACCGGGCGGGGCGGTGCCGCGTCCGGGGAACGGGGAAGGGACGCGGCACCGCGGCCGTCCGGATCACCGCCGACTCTACCTTTACGTAAGGGAAGGGTTGACCGCGGTGCGGTTTCGCGGGGCGCTCAGCGGGGCAGGATCGACAGCCCCTCCTGCCCGTCGTCCTCCCCGCCGCGGCCGGCCGCAGCCGACCGGTACCGGCCGGGAACCGGCTTCTGCTGATTCGCCCGGGCCAGCATCTCGGCGTCGCACTCCGCGCACAGCGGGATGTAGTGCAGGCCCACGATGGACAGCTGCGTCCCGCGGGAGAACTGGGTGAGGGCCTGACCGCGCATATGGATGTCCCGGCCGCCGCAGGAGGCGCAGGTGTAGGGCGTGTCGCGGGGCCACCGGGCGCCGCACCGGTCGCAGGAGATCGCGATCCCCTCGGCGGTGCGCTCGCCGGTCAGCTCCTCCTCTTCGCCGCAGGCCGGGCAGGTCATCTGGCGGGGCATGGCACACTCCCTCGGATACGCATCGGCCCGGGAGGCGGCCGACGACGACTCGACCCTAACGTTAGGGTAGATTTGGCGAGGAGGTGCTCCGCATGGGCGCCGAGCACATGCAGATCGGCGAGGTCGCCGCGCGGACCGGCCTGTCCCTGCGCACGATCCGCTACTACGGCGAGGTCGGCCTGGCGCGGCCCTCGGCCCGGTCGCAGGGCGGGTTCCGCCTCTACACCGAGGACGACGTCCAGCGCCTGCTGCTCATCAAGCGGATGAAGCCGCTGGACTTCTCCCTTGAGGAGATCGGGGAGCTGGTCGAAGCGCTCGACCGCCTGTCCGCGGGGGTGGAGGAGGACCGGGAGCGGTGCGCGCTGCTGGAGCGGATCCAGGGCTACCGCTCCGCGGCCGAGGCGCGCAGCGCCGAGCTGCGGGCGCAGCTGGAGGCCTGCGAGGACTTCGCCGCCCGGCTCGGCGCCGTTCACGCCGAGCACCACGAGAGCGCGTAGCGCGTAGAGCACAGCGCATGGCGTGAACGACGGACCGTGACGGGAAGAGGCGGACGTGGCGCAGGCGGCGACGAGCAGTACGGACAAGACCGCTCAGGAGGTTCTGGCCGAGGCGGGTCGGCGGCGCACGTTCG
>NZ_ANAS01000044.1:0-60280 GCF_000341205.1 Nocardiopsis baichengensis YIM 90130
CCCCGACTCTCCCGAGATCAACGGGGGTGTCGGTGCGGGCGGGGCCCGGAGAGCTCCACCACGCCAGCGGACACGCCCCTGGGGCGCACTCATGAACGTAGGGGCGGCATGAACCTCTTCCAGGAAGTCTTCCAAGGCGTTCACGGCCTGTCCGCGCCACCGGCGACGGATCATCTGGCCGTCGTCGACGCGTGGCTCGGGGCTCTGCGTGATGCAGGCGGCGTCTCCGCGACCCCCTGAGCGGATCACCTGCTCGTCTGAGCCACCGCAGCCGACCGGTCTCGCAGGCGACGCGCCCGCGGACATGGCGGCGATCCACGAAGGCGGGGGGTCAGAGTCCTGGACGGGGCTTCAGCCCTGGTCCACACCCGGTCACTGCCAATAACCTTCGACTTCTGAGGCCGGGCGGACGCGGGCCTCGGGGGCCTCGTCTCCGTACTCCTCTTGGGCGCGGCGCTGGCGGAGCAGGTCCCAGCACTGGTCGAGTTCGGCGGCGACGCTCCGCATTCGGGCGCGCTCGTCCGGCGTCAGGCGGTGCTCGCTCTGCTCGCGCAGCGCCTTCTCCTCGCCGATCAGCTCGTTGACCCGGGAGAGGATGTCCTTCTCCGCCCGCTTTTCGTCGCTCATGAGCCAATGGTCGGCCGCCGGCTTCCGGACGGCAAGCCTGGCGACCGGCGTTTCCGCAGCTCGCCGCGGTAACGGTGAGGCGGAACAGGCCCCCGCGGCGACCCCACTACTTCACATATACTATGTGAACTTAACATCGTTATTCACATTCAGGAGGCGACGTGGCGGATCCTTCGGCGCCGCTGTGGGTCGGCATCGACGTGGGCACCCAGGGCGTCCGGGCGGTGGCGGCGCTCGACGACGGCACGGTGGCCGGCCAGGGGGCGGCCCCGCTGCGCGGCACCCGCCGCGACGGCCGCCATGAGCAGGACCCCGAGCACTGGTGGGAGGCGGTGGGCGCGGCCTGCCGCACCGCGATGGAGCAGGCGGGCGCCGGGCGCCCGGTCGGGGGCGCGGCGCTGTGCGCCACCTCCGGCACCGTGCTCGCCGCGGACCGCGCCCTGCGCCCGCTCGGCCCGGCCCTGATGTACGACGACGGGCGCGCGGCCGCGGCCGCCGAGGACCTGATCGCCGCCGCGGGCGAGGAGGCCTGGCGGCGGGTCGGCGCCCGCCCCCAGCCCTCCTGGGCCTTCGCCCGGCTGGCCCTGCTCGGCCGCCGCGCCCTGCGGCCCGGCCGCGGCGACCTGCTGCTGCACCAGGCCGACTTCCTCACCGGGCGGCTGAACGGCGCCCCGACGGCCGCCGACACCAGCCACGCCCTCAAGTCGGGGGCCGACCCGCTGACGGCCGCTTGGCCGGACCCGGTGGTGGAGGCCATGGGGGTGCCCCCCGCCGCGCTCCCCGCGCTGACGGCGCCGGGACGCCCTGTCGGCACGGTGTGCGCCCGGGCGGCCGCGCACACCGCTCTTCCGCAGGGCACGCCCATCGTGGCGGGGATGACCGACGGGTGCGCGGCCCAGCTCGCCTCCGGGGCCTTGGAGCCGGGCCGGTGGAACGCGGTCCTGGGCACCACGCTGGTGCTCAAGGGCACCTCCGAGCAGCGGATCTCCGACGGCGCCAGCGGCGTCTACAGCCACCGCTCCCCCGACGGCAAGTGGTGGCCGGGCGGGGCCTCCAGCACCGGTGCGGGGGTCCTGACCTCGGCGTTCCCGGGGACCGACCCGGCCTCCATGGACGCCGTCGCGGACCTGGACCGCCCCGCCTCGGCCGTCGTCTACCCGCTGGCGGGCCACGGCGAGCGGTTCCCGTTCGCCGCCCCGCAGGCGCGCGGATTCACCCTCGGTGCCCCGACGGACGAGGCCGACCGGTACGCGGCCACCCTGCAGGGGGTGGCGTTCGTGGAGCGGCTGTGCTTCGAGCGGCTGGCGGAGCTGGGGGCCCCGGTGAGCGGCCCGGTGCGGGTGACCGGCGGCGCGGTGGCCGGCGCGCGGTGGACACAGCTGCGGGCGGACGTGCTCGGGCGGGCGCTGGAGGTGCCGGAGAACACGGCACCGGCGTTCGGCATGGCGCTGCTGGCTGCGTGCGGGGGCGGGCCGCCCGAGCGCGTCGCTGCGCGGATGGTGCGGATCCGCGCGACAGTGGAACCGCGCCCCGAGGTCGGCGAGCGGCTGGAAGGCGCGTACAGGCGGTTGGTCGAGGAGCTCGCGGAGCGCGGGTGGACGGACGCCCCGGCCGGGGCGGGAGCACGGAGGGGACTGCGGTGACGGAGCCGACGGAGCTGGTCGTGGTGCGGCACGGGGAGACGGTGTGGCACCGGGAGAACCGGTACGCCGGGTCGAGCGACGTGGCGCTGACCGAGAACGGCGTGCGGCAGGCCGAGGCGCTGGCGCGGTGGGCCGCGACGGCGGGGCTGAGCGCGATCGTCAGCTCGACGCTGAGCCGGGCCGCGGACACGGCCGCTCCGGCGGGCGAGGCCGCGGGGCTGCCGGTGGCGACCGACCCGCGCCTGGTGGAACAGGACTTCGGCGACGGTGAAGGGCTCACCTCCCGGGAGATGCGCGAGCGGCTGGACGGGGCGCGGGAGCGCTTCGAGCTGGACCCGTTCCGCAACCCGCTGCCGGGTTCGGAAGACCCCGTGAAGGCGACCGAGCGCGGGGTGGCGGCCCTGGCCGACGCGGCCCGGGCACACCCGGGCGGGCGGGTCCTGGTGGTGGCGCACGGGACGCTGATCCGCCTGGTCCTGTGCCGGTTCCTGGGCATGGACGCGGGCCGGTACCGGAGGGCCTTCCCCAAGGTCGGCAACTGCCGCGGCGCACGCCTGCGGTGGGAGGAGGGCGAGGTGGGCCTCCTGGGCTTCAACGAGCCCATGGAGGCCTGACCGGAGGCCCGTGGGCCACGCGCGGTCCAGCAAGATCACCAACGACGGAGCAGCCGGTGCCCCACGTCCGGGCTCCGGCCGGGCGGCGGGCTCCAAAGGTGCAGGGAGGCGGGCGGTTCCCCGGCCGACGTCCCTGAGCGGGGCACCCGCTGCTCCGTCGCCGCTGCTTTTCCGGAGCCGCGAGGAGCCAGGTGGCCGACAGGCAGCACCGGGGAACCGCCCCTCCCCCACACCCCGGATCTGACCTCGTCGGACCCCGGGTCGCCGACCGATGACCCGGCTCTACCACCGGCGGGGGTTGACGTGACCTGGACCATAACCGTATTAGTAGGATGTAATCACCACACATGATGTTAATTTCACATTCATTTTGATCGAACGGTGGCGGCGGATGGACATCGGCGTGGACGTGGGCACCTCCCTGACCAAGGCGGTGGCCTTCGACTCCCAGGGGCGCGAGGTCGACACCGCCTCCGTCCCCACGGCCCTGGAGCACCCGGCGCCCGGCCATGTCGAACAGGACGCCGAGGCGGTCGTCTCCTCGGTCGGCGCCGTCGTGCGGGCGCTCGCCTCGCGCCTGGCCGAGCCCGTGCGCCTGGTCGCCCTCACCGGACAGGGCGACGGGCTCTGGCTGCTGGACCGCGACGGCCGCCCCGTCCGCCGGGCCATGTCCTGGATGGACGGCCGCGCTTCGGGGATCATCACCGAATGGGAGCGCAGCGGCGCCGCCGCCGAGGTGTTCGCCGCCACAGGAGGCGCCCTGTTCCCCGGCGCCCAGGCCGCGCTGCTCGCCTGGGCCGACCGCGCCGAGCCCGGCTCCCTCGACCGCGCAGCCACCGCCGCCTACTGCAAGGACATGGTCTTCCAGCGCCTCACCGGCGTCCGCGCCACCGACCCCTCCGAGGCGTCGATGCCCTTCGGAGGCTCCTCCGAGGGCTACAGCGCCTCCGCCCTGCACGCGACCGGCCTGGAGCACCGCGCCGGCCTGCTCCCGCCGGTGCACGACGGCCCTCCCCTGGCCGCGCTCGACGCCGCCGGAGCGGCGCTGACCGGCCTGCCCCAGGGCACCCCGGTCTCCTCCGGCCCCTACGACCTGCCCGCCTGCGCCCGCGGCGCCGGGGTCACCCGTCCCGGCGACGGCCTGCTCATCGTCGGCACCACCCTCGCCTGCCAGGTGGCCCGCACCTCCGTCGAGACCACCGGCACCCGCGCCGGGATGTCCCTGGCCACCGGGGCCGGCGACTACCTGCGCGCGATGCCCGCCATGGTGGGCACGGCGAGCCTGGACTGGGCGCTGCGGCTGACCGGGCGGCCGGTGGAGGACCTGGAGTCCCTGCTGGAGGGGTCGCCGCCGGGGGCGAACGGCCTGCGCGTGCTCCCCTACCTGGCCCCGTCGGGCGAGCGGGCCCCCTTCGTCTCCCCCTACGCGCGCGGGGAGCTCGACGGGCTCAGCCTCCACCACGGCCCCGCCGACGTCGTCCGCGCGGTGTGCGAGGGGATCGCCTACGCCGCGCGGCACTGCCTGGAGGCCGCCGGGCTGCAGGGGCGGCTCACCCTGTGCGGCGGGGGCGCCCGCAGCCGTGCGTGGGTCGGGGTGTTCTCCGCCGTGCTCGGCCGCCCCGTCGCCCTGGCGCCGGGGGCCCAGGCCGGCGCGCGCGGTGCGGTCCTGGCGGGCCTCCGAGTCCTGGGCGAGGAGGCCGACGAGGCCGCGTGGACCGGTGCCCCCGTGTCGGCCGAACCCCCGCGGGAGCTGGTCGAGGCCTACGACGAGGGGTTCCGCCGCTACCTGGCCCGCCTTGCGGCCTCCCGCCCTCTCTGGGAGGCGGACGCGGCGGCCCCGGCCCCCGCGGGAGGCGCCCTCAGGCCGGCCTGAACGCCGCCGCCCGGAAGGGGGGACCCCCAGCCCGCCCCCTCGACGGCGGGGCGGCAGGGCCTCCCCCACCGGATCGGACGGCCGTACGGCGCGGACCTCCCGGGCCGTTCCTCCCGTGTTCGCCGGTATGTCCCCCCGGTCGGCGCGCCATAGGGTTGCCCCGCGAGGAATGCCGGTGAACCATGCCAGGTTGGATACCGCGAGGGGGTATATTGATGGACGCAGACTCTGACGAGCAGGGGAGCACCCGGATGGCGACCTACGGCTACCACGATGACAAGCAGAGCCACATCAACCGGCTGCGCCGGATCGAGGGCCAGGTCCGCGGGTTGCAGCGCATGGTCGAGGACGACAACTACTGCATCGACATCCTGACCCAGACCGCCGCGGTCAACAAGGCGCTGCGGTCCTTCGCCCTGTCGATGCTGGACGAGCACCTCAAGCACTGTGTCGGGCACGCCGTGGCCAACGGCGGCGAGGAGGCCGACGAGAAGGTGCGCGAGGCGTCCGAGGCCATCGCCCGCCTGGTGCGCTCCTGACCGTCCCCGGAGCGAACGGAAAGTGAGGCCCCCAATGGCCGGCACCACCATCACGGTCAGCGGAATGACCTGCCAGCACTGCGTCAGCTCGGTCAAGGAGGAGGTCGGCGAGATCGCCGGCGTGACCTCGGTCGAGGTCGACCTCGGCAGCGGCCGCGTCGACATCACCAGTGACGAGCCCATCCCCGCCGACCGCCTCGCGGCCGCCATCGACGAGGCCGGGTACACCGTCACCGGCTGACCCGGCGCCGCACCGCCACCGACGAGCGCGCCCGAACCCCGCGGGGTTCGGGCGCGCTCGCGTCCCGTCCCGCCGGCGGCCCCGCGGACGGCCGCCCGTTCCTCTCGGGATCCGCCGCGGCTCCGGACGGCGCGGACGCGCCATCGGCGGAGGGCCCCGGAGCCTGCGCCGCCCGGTGTTCCGCACGCCGCACCCGGCCTGCGGGCTGGGCGCTTCCGCGGCCCGTCGGTGCGCATGAGTCCGCGCCGGCCGGGCCCCGAGCCGTCGGGGCCCGCGCCCGCCGCCGCCCGGCGGAAGGACGCTAATCCCCGCCGGTCTCCTTCAGGCGCTTGGCCTCCGCCTTGGCCGTGTCGCGGTCCAGGTAGTGGTCGCCCTCGATGTCCACGAACGCCGTCGGCTTACCGTGGTGGAAGCCCAGGCGCGCGACCTCGCCCCCGAGCATCGCGTCGATCACCCAGTTCGCCAGCACGCGTGCCCGCGACGGCGCGGACGGAACCGCAGCCAGGTGGTAGGCGCGCGTCACCCCGAGCGCGGGCAGCCCGCTCAGCTCGTACCCCAGCGGCCGGGCCAGCGCGTCCTTGCCGCTCAGGTCGACCACCAGCCCCAGGTCCTTGTGCACGAACGGCGCGAGCGGCCGCCCCAGCAGGGACGCGACCACGTTGTCGGCCACCACCGTGCCCTGCCGCTGGGCGAACTGCGCCGTGGGCGGGCAGTAGCCGCCCTCGTCCTTGACCAGGTCCGGCACGGCGGCCGCGTCGCCCAGCGCGAACACGCCGTCCAGGCTCTCGGCCGCCATGTCCGCGCCCACCACGAGCCGCCCCCGGTCGGTCTCCCCGTCGAGGGTGGCCATCAGCGGGCTGGGCGTGGTGCCCGCGGTCCAGATCAGCGTGCGGCAGGGCAGCACCCGGCCGTCGGTGAGCGTGACCCGGTTCTCGGTGACCTCCTTGACCGAGACCCCCAGCTTGACCTCGATGCCCAGGCCGCGCAGCAGGTCCAGGGCCTCGTCGCCGAGCTTGGTGCCCAGCTCGGGCAGGATGTGGGGGGCGATGTCCACCAGGTGCCAGCTGATCAGCGAGCGCAGCTCGGGGTAGCGGCGCGCCATGTCCTCGGTGAGGCGCTCCAGGGACGCGGCGGTCTCCACGCCGGTGTAGCCGCCGCCGACGACGATGAACCGGCAGCGCTCCTCGCGCTCGACCGGGTCGTCGCTGGCATTGGCCAGCTCCAGCTGGGCCAGCACGTGGTCGCGCAGCACCACGGCCTCGGCCAGGTTCTTGTTGCCGAAGGCGTGCTCGCGCAGGCCGGCGATGTCGAAGGCCCGGGTCAGGCTCCCCGGCGCCAGGACCAGGCGGTCGTAGCGCTCGTGGGTCATCTCGCCGTTGATCTTCTCGACCACGACGGTCCGGGCGTCGGTGTCCACGCCCATGGCGGTACCGGGCACCATGCGGGTCCGGCGCAGCACGCGGTTGAGCGAGACCGCGATCGACTGGGGCGTGAGCAGCCCGGAGGCGACCTGCGGCAGCAGCGGGCTGTAGAGCATGTAGTCGTTGGGCGCGATGAGCACGATCTCGGCGGCCGCCCGCGGGATGCGCCGCTCCAGCCGACGCAGCGCGTGCAGCCCCGCGAACCCCGCACCGATGACCACGATCCTGGGACGTGCCATTGTCGAACCACTCCCCCTTCGACGGACCCGCTGCCCGGGCGTCCCCGTGCCGAAACTAACCCCTCGCCGCGCCCGCGCGGCGGCCAACGCGCCCGGTCGGCGCACCTTTTGGCGGGGATTTGCGCCGGTCCGCATTCCGATACCAGAGGTTCAGCCACCCATGACCCTGCGATGATCACACATGGTTACGATTTGATATCGGAATGTGATCGCCGGGCCCCGTTCCCGCCGATCACCCGGATCGACCGACCCGAGATAGGGGAGATCATGAAGCGTGTCAGCAAGGCGGCGGCCGTCGCCCTGATGACCGGTGGCCTGGTGTGCGCGGGCGCGACCGCCGCCACGGCGGAGGAGAAGCCCGCGGTTCCCGAAGCCGACCTGATCGCGAACATCACCGCGGTGTGCGAGGCGGCCTCAGAGCTGGACGCCGGCGAGGCCGCCGAAGGCACACCTGTGGAGGACGTCGAGGGCGCCGCCGAGGGGGCCGCCGACACCGCCACCGACACCGCAGGCGAGGCGGGTGAGGCGGCCGAGGCGGGGGAGTCCGTGGACACCGAGGCCGCCACCGGTGCCGCCGACGACGCGCAGGCCGAGCTGAACGCGGCCGTCAAGAAGCTGTGCGAAACCGCGGAGGGCGCCGACCTCGAAGCGCTCGGCGAAGCCCTGGGCACCGTCGAGGGCGCCACCGGGGGCGTGGACACGGGCGCGGTGGACGGCGCCACCGAAGGCGTCGACACCGGCGCCGTCGATGGCGTGACGGGCGGCCTCGGGCTGAACTAGCGCCGACTCGGTCAGGGGCCCATGGGCCCCTGACCGGGGACCGCGGTTCGCGAGGCCGTCCGAGAACGGCGCAGCGGGTGCCCCGCTCACGGCTTCTCGCCGAACGCCGGGTCGGCGCCGGTCGGGGAAGAGGGCGACGACGGCACAGCGGTGCCCCGCTCCGGGCCGATCGGCGAGAAACAGGGCACCGGGGTGCCGGGTGGAAGGCGGCGACGACAAAGGGCCGCGGCCCTTGCGGTAGCGCTGTCGGGGGTCGTGTCCGCTGGCGTAGTGGGACTCTCCGGGCCCCGGCCGCCCCCGTGGAGCACTGCCCGCCGCCCGCCCGAATCGCCCGGTTCGAAGGGGCGTGGGAGCCTCGGACACCCCGGAGCGCCCCCCGGAACCGGGCGAGTGCACGATGCCGGCCATACCAGAACCGGATTCGGTGCCTGATCCCCCCTCTACTGGCAGTCGGGTCCCACTTACACCGCCGATCGTCACTGCGAGTAGTCGAAAACGGGTCGGTGGCGACGCGAAAACCGGCGCAGGGGCGATACCCCGGCCGCCTCCACCCAACCGCCTCCCCGGAAGCCCGGCAATCAGGGGTCTTCTGGACGCCTTTTCCCCGAATCCCGTTCTGGTCTGGCCGACACCGCGCCTGGAGCCCGCCATGGGGCGTCGATGAGCGCGCTCCCGCCCGCTCCAAGCCGTGACGGTTCGTATTGCCCCAGTTCAGTAGCGTGCCGCCGATCGAAGGGGGTGCCCGGTTCGGACCGGTCGGGCGCCGCGAACGCGCGTGAGCCGACCCCGGCCCCGCCCGGACCACGGAGAGCCCCGTCACCCAGCGGGCAGTCCCGGGACCGCCCGCATCGTCCCGTCGCCGCCCGTTCCCGGAACCGGCGGCGGCCCGCCGCCCGGCACCCGACAGCGCTACCGCAAGGGCCGCGGACCTTCCTCGTCGCCGCCCTCCACCCGGCACCCCGGCGGCCCGCCGTCCGAACGAGCACCAAGCGCGGGGCACCGGCTGTCCCTTCACCGGTGAGTATCCGCGCGCCCGGCACCCGACGGCACCAGGCGATGGAGCGCCATCCGGGGCTCTTCGCCGCCCGGCCCCGGACCGCCGGTGCCCCGACGCCGCGGCATCGCGGCATCGCGGCATCGCGGCGGATCCCCTACGCGTCCTCGGCCAGCAGTGCGGCCCTGCCCATCCGGAACAGGAGGTCGGCCATGGGCTCCGGCGCCAGCTCGCCCGCGCTGTGCGGGGTGGAGTTGAGCAGCCCGAACGCCGCGTGCACCGCCGCGCGCAGGGACTGCGGGTCGCGTCCCGGGCGCAGCAGCGCCAGGACCCGCACCCACCCCTCGGCGTAGCCCCGCTGCAGCCGCCGGATGCGGCGGCGCTCGGGCTCGGGCACGTTGTCCAGCTCCCGGTCGTGCACGGTGATCAGCGCCGGCTCGCCCAAGGCGAAGGCGATGTGCCCGCGCAGCAGCCCCTCCAGCGCCTCCTCGGGCCCGGCCGCCGAGGCCGCGACGTCCTCGCCCTGCTCGGCCAGACGCTCGCTGACCTCCAGCAGCATCGCCGCGAGCAGCGCCTCCTTGCCCGGGAAGTGCCGGTAGAGCGCGGGCCCGGTGGTCCCCACCGCGCGCCCCAGGTCCTCGATGGACACCCCGTGGTACCCGCGGGCGGCGAACAGCCCGGCGGCCGCCCGCAGGATCTCGGCGCGGCGGGAGCCCGCCGCCGCCCGCTCGGCCATGGCCGCTCCCCTCGCTCGCCGTCCGCCTTCGTCGTCCGCCCCGCCGTCCGCGGCCGATGATCGTACCGGGATCGGCCGGTGTGACGCTGGACACCGATGTTAGTCATCACTAACATCGACGATGTTAGCGGCCATTAACACAGAGGGGAACCGATGAGCAGGGCACCCGCGCTCTCCTCGGCGGTGGACACCGGCGGCGCCGCGTTCGCCGCCAACGCCGAGGCCAACCGCGCCCTCGCCGCCGAGCTGCGGGAGCGCATCGCCCGCACCTCGCTGGGCGGCCCCGAGAAGACCCGCATCCGGCACGAAGAACGCGGCAAGCTGCTGCCCCGCGAGCGCGTGCGCGCGCTGCTCGACCCCGGCTCCCCCTTCCTGGAGCTGTCCCCGCTCGCCGCCTGGGGCCTGTACGGCGAGGACGGCCACGACGCCCCCGCCGCCGGGATCATCACCGGCGTCGGCCGCGTGGCCGGCCGCGAGGTGGTGGTCGTCGCCAACGACGCCACCGTCAAGGGCGGCACCTACTACCCCATGACGGTCAAGAAGCACCTGCGCGCCCAGGAGGTGGCCCGGCAGAACCGGCTCCCCTGCGTCTACCTGGTCGACTCCGGCGGCGCCTTCCTGCCCATGCAGGACGAGGTCTTCCCCGACCGCGACCACTTCGGGCGCATCTTCTACAACCAGGCCACCCTCTCCTCCGAGGGCGTCCCGCAGATCGCCGCCGTCCTGGGCTCGTGCACCGCCGGCGGCGCCTACGTCCCCGCGATGAGCGACGAGGCCGTCATCGTCCGCGAACAGGGCACCATCTTCCTCGGCGGCCCGCCGCTGGTGAAGGCCGCCACCGGCGAGGTCGTCAGCGCCGAGGAGCTGGGCGGGGGCGAGCTGCACTCCCGGGTCTCCGGGGTGACCGACCACCTGGCCGACGACGACGCGCACGCGCTGTCCATGGTCCGCGACATCGCCGCCACGCTCGGCCCCCGCGAGGAGCCCGCCTGGGAGCGGCGCGAGTCCCGCCCGCCCGCGCTGGACCCCGACGAGCTGTACGGCATCATCCCCACCGACACCCGCACCCCCTACGACGTGCGCGAGGTCATCGGCCGCATCGTCGACGCCAGCGAGTTCACCGAGTTCAAGGCCGAGTACGGCAGCACGCTGGTCACCGGGTTCGCCCATGTCCACGGCCACCCGGTGGGCATCGTCGCCAACAACGGCATCCTGTTCGCCGAGTCGGCCATGAAGGGCGCCCACTTCATCGAGCTGTGCGACCGGCGCCGCATCCCGCTGCTGTTCCTGCAGAACATCTCCGGCTTCATGGTGGGCCGCGACTACGAGGCCGGGGGCATCGCCAAGCACGGCGCCAAGATGGTCACCGCCGTGGCCTGCGCGCGCGTCCCCAAGTTCACCGTGGTCATCGGCGGCTCCTTCGGCGCCGGCAACTACAGCATGTGCGGCCGGGCCTACTCCCCCCGCTTCCTGTGGATGTGGCCCAACGCCCGCATCTCCGTCATGGGCGGCGAGCAGGCGGCGTCGGTGCTGGCCACCGTGCGCCGCGACCAGAAGGAGGCCCGCGGCGAGGAGTGGAGCGCCGAGGAGGAGGAAGGCTTCAAACGACCGGTCCGCGACCAGTACGAGCACCAGGGCGAGCCCTACTACTCCACCGCCCGGCTGTGGGACGACGGCGTGATCGACCCGGCCGACACCCGCACCGTGCTGGGCCTGGCCCTGTCGGCCGCCCGCCGCTCCCCCCTGGAGCCGGTGGGCTACGGCGTCTTCCGGATGTGAGGCGGGCGTGAGCGATGAGAGGTGGACGATGACGACGACCGACCCCCGCGAGCGCGCCCGGGCCTGCCGCCCGGGCACCGCCCCGTCGGTCCTGGTGGCCAACCGCGGCGAGATCGCGGTGCGGATCATGCGCACCCTGCGCCGGCTGGGCATGCGCTCGGTCGCGGTCTACAGCGACGGCGACGCCGGGGCCCGGCACACCCGCGAGGCCGACGAGGCGGTGCGCATCGGCGGCGCCGCCCTGGCCGACAGCTACCTCAACGGGCCCGCGATCATCGGTGCCGCCCGGCGCGCGGGGGCGACCATGGTGCACCCGGGCTACGGGTTCCTCTCGGAGAACGCCGGGTTCGCCCGGCAGTGCGCCGAGGCCGGGCTGGTGTTCGTCGGCCCCCCGCCCGAGGCCATCGAGGCCATGGGCGACAAGATCCGCGCCAAGGAGGCGGTCGCCCGGGCCGGGGTGCCGCTGCTGCCCGGGTTCGCCGAGGAGCCCGGGGCGCCGCTGTCCGACGCCGACCTGGCCGAGGCCGCCGACAAGGCCGGGTACCCGCTGCTCATCAAGCCCTCGGCGGGCGGCGGCGGCAAGGGCATGCGGCTGGTGCGCGAGCCCGGCGAGCTGGCCGGGGCCGCGGCGGCGGCGCGCCGGGAGGCCGCGGCCTCCTTCGGCGACGCCACCCTGCTGGTGGAGCGCTACGTCGACCGGCCCCGGCACATCGAGGTGCAGGTGCTGGCCGACGCCCACGGCACCGTGCTGCACCTGGGCGAGCGCGAGTGCAGCCTGCAGCGCCGGCACCAGAAGATCGTCGAGGAGGCGCCGTCGCCGCTGGTCGGCCCCGACCTGCGGGCCGCGATGGGCGGGGCGGCCGTCGCCGCCGCCAAGGCCTGCGGCTACGTGGGCGCGGGCACGGTCGAGTTCATCGTGCAGGACACCGCCTCGGGCGACCCCGAGTTCGCGTTCCTGGAGATGAACACCCGCCTGCAGGTGGAGCACCCGGTCACCGAGGAGGCGGTGGCCGTCGGCGGCCGCCGCGGGGTGGACCTGGTCGAGCTCCAGCTGCGGGTGGCCGCCGGCGACCCGCTGCCCTTCGCCCAGGCCGACGTGGGGCTGGAGGGGCACGCCGTGGAGTGCCGTGTCTACGCCGAGGACCCCACCCGCGACTTCCTGCCCACCGGCGGCACGGTGCTGCGGCTGGAGGAGCCGGAGGGCGAGCGCATCCGGGTCGACTCCGGCCTCGACGAGGGCACCGCCGTCACCTCGGCCTACGACCCGATGCTGGCCAAGGTCGTCGCCTGGGCCCCGGACCGCGCCTCGGCGCTGCACCGGATGGACGCCGCCCTGGCCCGGTACACGCTGCTGGGCTGCGGCACCAACGTGGCGTTCCTGCGGGCGCTGGTCGCCCACCCGGCGGTGGCCGCCGGGGACCTGACCACCGGCCTGACCGAGCTGCTCCGCCCCGAGCTGGCGCCCGGCGGGGACGCCGCCGTGCCGCCGCAGGTGTACGCGGCCGCCGCGCTCGACCACCAGCTCGGCCTGGAGCCGGCCGGGCCCGGCGCCGACCCGTTCGACGTGCCGAGCGGGTGGCGCCCCGGGGAGCACGCCTGGACCACCTGGCGGCTGCGCGCGCCGGGCCGCGACCCGGTCGCGGTGGAGGTGCGGCGGCTGTCGGGGGCCGACACCGGCGCCGGCGCGCCGGTCGACTACGAGCTGCGGGTCGGCGACGGCCAGGCCGTGCGGGCCCGCGCGCACCGCTCCCCCGACGGCCGGGCGCTGACCGTGGCCTCCGAGGGGCGCACCCTGCGCTACGAGCGCGCCGCCGCGGGGGGCGAGCTGTGGCTGGGCCGGGCCGGGGCCGCCTGGTCCTTCACCGACGCCCCGGCCATCACCCCGATGCGCACCTCCTCGGCCGCCGCCGACGGCACGCTGCGCAGCCCGATGCCCGGCACCGTGCTGGCCGTCCCCGTCGCCGTGGGCGACCGGGTGGCGGCCGGGGGCCCCGTCGTCGTCGTGGAGGCGATGAAGATGGAGCACACGGTGACCGCCCCCGTCGACGGGACCGTCGCCGAACTGAAGGTGCGCCCCGGCGACGCGGTGGCCATGGACGCCGTCCTGGCCGCCGTCGCACCGGACCCCGCGGACCCCGCCCCGACCGGGCCGGGCCCGTCCACCGACTCCCCGACCCAGGAGTGACCGCCATGACCAGCACCGCACTGTCCGCCGAGCACGAAGAGCTGCGCCGCACCGTCGAGGCCTTCGCCCGCGACGAGGTGGCGCCGGTCATCGGCGACTACTACGAACGGGAGGCCTTCCCCTACGAGATCGTGGCCAAGATGGGCCGGATGGGCCTGTTCGGGCTGCCCTTCCCCGAGGAGCACGGGGGCATGGGCGGGGACTACTTCGCCCTGTGCCTGGCGCTGGAGGAGCTGGCGCGCGCCGACTCCTCGGTGGCGATCACCCTGGAGGCGGGGGTGTCGCTGGGCGCGATGCCGATCTACCGCTTCGGCAGCGACGAGCAGCGCGCGACATGGCTGCCCCGGCTGTGCTCGGGCGAGGCGCTGGGCGCCTTCGGGCTGACCGAGCCGGGGGGAGGCTCGGACGCCGGCGCCACCCGCACCACCGCCCGCCTGGAGGAGGGGCGGTGGGTGGTGGACGGCACCAAGTGCTTCATCACCAACTCGGGAACCGACATCACCGCGCTGGTGACGGTGACCGCGGTGACCGGCCGCAAGCCGGACGGGCGGCCGGAGATCTCGACGATCCTGGTGCCCTCGGGCACCCCCGGGTTCACCGTCGGGCAGAAGTACTCCAAGGTGGGCTGGAACGCCTCGGACACCCGTGAGCTGGTGTTCCAGGACTGCCGGGTGCCCGAGGAGAACCTGGTGGGCGAGCGGGGGCGGGGCTATGCCCAGTTCCTGCGGATCCTGGACGAGGGGCGGATCGCGATCGCCGCGCTGTCGGTGGGCCTGGCCCAGGGGTGCGTGGACGAGAGCCTGCGCTACGCGGGCGAGCGGGAGGCGTTCGGCTCGGCGATCGGCGGGTACCAGGCGATCCAGTTCAAGATCGCCGACATGGAGGCCCGGGCGCACACGGCGCGGCTGGCCTACTACGAGGCGGCCCGCAGGATGCTGGCGGGCGAGCCGTTCAAGAAGGAGGCCGCGATCGCCAAGCTGGTGGCCTCGAACGCGGCGATGGACAACGCCCGCGACGCCACGCAGGTCTTCGGCGGCTACGGCTTCATGAACGAGTACGCGGTCGGCCGCTTCTACCGCGACGCCAAGATCCTGGAGGTCGGCGAGGGCACCAGCGAGGTGCAGAAGATGCTCATCGCCCGCGAACTCGGCCTCCCCGCCTGACCGGCGGAGGGCACCGGGGCCGGGCGCGGGATCCGCCCACGCCCCCGGTGCCCTCTCCGCGCCCCCGGGCCCGCTCCGTGGGCGGACCGGGCGGTCCGTCCGGCGCGGTGGCGGTCTCGGCCTCGTCGGGGAGGTGGGAGACGCGACGCCCGGCCCTCGGCGTGGGAACCGTGCAGGGCAGGCACGCGGAGTCAGGAGTGCGGGTCATGCGGGCGGGTCTTCGGAGCGGGCGGTCCTCGTCCGGCCGCCGAACAGCCGGCGGAAACGGAACGCGGCGACGGCCACGACGAGGACGATGGCACCCGCGGCCATCCACGGGAAGCCGCCGTCGTCCTCTGTTACCGGCTCCTCGGAGGCCTCACCGGAGGCGAGGGCCGTTCCTCCCGCCTCCCTCCCGCCCCTCTCCGCGGGCACCGGTGCGTCCGCGCCCGGCAGGGACCCCGGCCCCTCGGCCGACCGCTCCCGGAAACGCAGACGCCCCCCGCATCGCCTACGACCGCGCAGGGCAGGGGCCGCCCCTGGTGCTGCTGCACGGCATCGGCCACCGGCGCCAGACCTGGTACCCCGTGATGCGGGAGCTCGCCGCCCACCACGAGCTCATCGCCGTGGACCTGCCCGGCTTCGGCGGCTCCACGGCCCCCGCCCCCGGCTCCCCCTACGACGTGGAGTGGCTGGTCGACACCGTCCAGCGGATGTGCGCCGAACTCGGCGCGGAGCGCCCGCACGTGGTCGGCAACTCCCTGGGCGGCGCGATCGCCCTGGAGCTGGGCGCGCGGGGCGCGGCCGCCTCGGTGACCGTCTTCTCCCCCGTCGGCTTCGCCCCGACCGGCACCCACACCGGTCTGCGGGCGCTCGCGGCCGGGGCGCGCATGGCCGGGCTGGTCCCCGAACCGGTGCGGGTGGCCGCCGCCGCCAGCCCGCCCGCGCGCTCGATCGCCCGGCGGGTGCTGCGCGGCGACCCCTCCTCGCCCGCCGCGCGCGGCCTGGCATTCGACGCGACCCTGGTCAGCGCCGGTTCACCGTTCGTGCGCCTGGTGCCCCGGGTGGCCGACTACCGGTTCGACCACCGCGAGGTGCCGTGCCCGGTGACGATCGCCTGGGGCGACCGCGACCGCCTGCTGCCGCCCTCGGGCGCCCGCACGGCGCTGCGCCGCATCCCGCACGCCCGGGTGGTGTCCCTGCTGGGCTGCGGGCACATCCCGATGGCCGACGCCCCGCGCCTGGTCGCCGCCGAGATCCTGCAGACCGCCCGCTGCGCGTGATCCGCCGTGGCGGCCCGGGCGCGTCCCCGCCGCACAAGGGTGCAGGGCAGGGGCGCCCAGAAACACGCGGTTTTCCGCCACACGGCGGCCGGTGAGGCGCGGAGCGCCGGGTGCCTGTTCGGCTCGACCGGTCGGCCGGCCGGCCCGTCGGCCCGTCGGCTCAACCGCCGGTGACGCGGATCTTCGACTGCCCGTGGGGCAGCTCCTCCCAGTCCTCCATGAAGGAGGCCTTCAGGCCGTGCTTCTCGGCCAGCGCGATCAGCGTCTCGGTGCGGTAGTAGAAGTCCTCCCGCAGCACGTGGTGCTCGGACCCCTCGGTGCGGTCGAAGGTGAAGTCGAAGAAGCCGCCTGGGGCGAGGATCCGCCCCACGTTCGCCAGGCACTCGTCGATGACCCCGATGGGCGAGTGGGAGAAGACGCTGTGGGCGTGGACCACGTCGAACCTGTCGTCGGGCAGGAACGCGAAGGTCAGGTCGCGCGTCAGGGTCAGGTACGGGAGCTTGTCCTGCAGCCCGCGCTCGGCCAGCACACCGGTGGCCGAGGCCAGGATGTCCGGCGAGATGTCGATGCCGTAGTAGTTGCCCTCGTCCAGGTACTCGATGAACCGCCATCCGGCCCGCAGGTTGCCGCACCCGATGTCGAGCAGCCGGTGCTGCGGCGTGAGCCCGTGCCCGACCAGGTAATCGAACTGCATCTGCCCAAGGGCGAGCCACCGCTTCTCCGACTGGCTGCCCACGGCGGCCTTGGGGTCGCGCGCGGCGTCGGAGGCCATGACGGCACGGTAGTAGGAGACATGGTCCCGGTGGCGGAACCGCAGGGCGGCGTCGCGCAGGGCGCGCGACGCGTAGGGCACCACTCGCCCCGGGTTGCGCAGGGCATAGCGCACCTTGTGGCCGAGGGAGGACCGGTTCGCGGTCAGCGCCCCGGACTTCTTCTCAGGCATCACTCTCACTCCTCACACCGTGTTCACGGTCTCCGGATCCCGGGTCCGATCCTCTACCGCGGACGCCGGGCGGGCCCGCAATGACACGGGGCGCGTACACGTGCTCCGGAGGGAGGGAGCGGGCGGCGCGATGGTGGGGAGGGGCGGCCGCGGTGGGGGGACCCTCGGCGGCCGACACTACTCTCCCTGGGGCCGCGGACGGGAGAGCCCTTGGGGCCGGAACCACTTGCGTGGCGGGCCTTCCCGGCCGGCCGAAGGTTCACCGGTCGGCCCCGGCGCCCACCGATCGATGCGGGCGCGCGTAAGGCGCCGAGCGGCCCCACTCCCCACCCCAATGCCCCAAGGCCGCCCGACCAGGGCGCGCGCTATGCCCGGCGCACCCGGCGTCGGACCGTCGGCCCGACCGTTCCGTCGCCGCCGCCTCCGGCTTCACGCGCCGTAGACCGGCTGGGGCGGGGGTGCCTGGGCCAGGAGTTCCTCGACGGCGCCGCCGACGTCGGGCGGGTACCAGCGGGTCGGGCGTACGGCCTCGGGGCCGGGCCGGTAGCCCTCCATCAGGCGGATGCGCCCGCCCTCCGCCTCGAAGACGCGGCCGCTCACCCCTTGCGCGGCGCCCGACCCCAGCCACACCACCAGGGGTGCGACGTTGGCCGGGTCCATGGCGTCGAAGCCGTCCTGCGGCCGGGCCATCCGGTCGGCGAAGACCTCCTCGGTCATGCGGGTGCGCGCCGCCGGGGCGACCGCGTTCACCGTCACCCCGTACCGTTCCAGCTCGGCCGCGGCCACCAGGGTCAGGGCGGTGATGCCCGCCTTCGCCGCCGCGTAGTTGGCCTGGCCCACGCTGCCCAGCAGGCCGGCGCCGGAGGAGGTGTTCACCACCCGGGCGGCAGGGCGGCGCCCGGCCTTGGCCTCGGACCGCCAGTGGCCCGCGGCCTCGCGCAGCATCAGGAAGTGGCCCCGCAGGTGCACGCGCACCACGGCGTCCCAGTCGTCCTCGGACAGGTTGACCAGCATCCGGTCACGGACGAACCCCGCGTTGTTGACCAGCGTGTCCAAGCGCCCATAGGTCTCCAGGGCCGTGCGCACGGCTTCCCGCGCCCCGTCGGCCGACGCGATGTCCCCGGTGCAGGCCACCGCCTCGCCGCCGCGCGCGCGGACGGCGTCGACGGTCTCCTGCGCCGGGCCGTCCGCGGCACCGGTTCCGTCGCGCCCCACGCCCAGGTCGTTGACGACCACGCGCGCGCCCTGGCGGGCGAACTCCAGCGCGTGCGCGCGTCCCAGGCCTCGCCCCGCCCCGGTGACCAGGGCTGTCCTCCCCGCACAGATCACGGGCGCTCTCCTCTCTCTCGCGCCGCCAGGTAGGCGGGCCGTTCGCCGCCGCCGTGCACCGGCAGGCAGGCCCCGGTGATGTAGGAGGCGGCGCCCGAGGCCAGGAAGACACACGCCTCGCCGATCTCGCGCGGTTCGGCCAACCGCCCGAGCGGCACGGTGCGCCCGGCCTCCGCCACGCCGCGCTCGTCGCCGTAGTGCAGGGCGCTGCGCCCGGTGCGCACCATCCCGGCCCGCACGCAGTTGACCCGCACCTCGGGCGCCCACTCCGCGGCGAGCGAGGCGGTCAGGCTCTCCAGCCCCGCCTTGGCCGCCCCGTAGGCCGCCGTCCCCGGCGACGGCCGAACGGCGCTCACGCTGCCGATGAAGGTGAGCGAGCCGCCGCGCTCGCGGAGCGGCGCGTGGAAGGCCCGCGCCAGCAGCAGCTGGGCGGTGAGGTTGAGTTCGATGATCTTGGCGTGGGTGCGCGCGTCCCCCTCGGCCGCGGGCAGCGGCGGCGCCCCGCCGGCGTTGCCGACCACGGCCTCCGCCTCCCCGGCCTCGGCGGCCAGCCGCTCCAGGTCGCCGGGGTCGCGGATGTCGGCGCGGACGAAGCGCACCCCCGGCGGGAGCTCCGCGGGCGACCGCCGGGCGCAGGCCACCACGTGGGCCCCCGCCGCCGCGAAGGCCGCGCAGATCCCCGCGCCGACACCGCGCACGCCCCCGGTGACCAGCACCGTCCTACCGTCCAGGTCGGCCATCGCGGGCCCCTTCCCGCCGTCGCGAACCGCTGTTACGTTCTTTCTAACAAACGTTTGGTGGAAAGGTAAGGCATGGAGATCTCCACCGGCCTCCACCCGGACGGGACCGCCGAGGTCACCGTCGATGCGCCCCCGGTCAACGCGCTGGGGGCCGCGGCCTGGCACCGGCTGGCCGCCTCGGTGCGCGAGGCGGGCCGCGACCCTCGGGTGCGCGCGGTGCTGCTGCGCGCCGAAGGGCGCGGCTTCAACGCGGGCGTCGACATCAAGGAGCTCCGGCGGGAGGGGCACGCCGCCCTGGTCGCGGTCAACCGGGGGTGCGCGGACGCCTTCGACGCCGTCTACACCTGCCCGGTGCCGGTGGTCGCCGCCGTGCAGGGCCACTGCCTGGGCGGCGGGGTGGGGCTGGCCGGCAACGCCGACATCGTTATCGCCGCCGAGGACGCCTCCTTCGCCCTGCCCGAGGTCGACCGGGGCGCGCTGGGCGCCGCCACGCACCTGCGCCGGCTGGTCCCGGACCACCTGGCGCGCGCCATGGTCTACACCTGCCGCCCGGCGACGGCCGCGCAGTTGCACGCCTTCGGCTCGCTGCTGGAGGTGGTCCCGCCCACGGAGCTGCGCGGGGCCGCCCTGAGGGCGGCCGGGGACATCGCCGCCAAGGACCCGGAGGTGATCCGCCGCGCGAAGGAGTCGCTGAACGGGACCGACCCGGTGGACCCGCGCCGCTCCTACCGCTTCGAGCAGGGGTTCACCTTCGAACTGGCCCTGAACGGCACGGGCGACCGGCTGCGGGAGGCGTTCGCCGGCCAGGGAGCGCGGCCGGGCGCACGCACGGACCCGAACCCGTCCGGTGAAGGCACCTGACCCGCACGGACGGCGGCCACGATGAGCCCGCCGATCAGCGTCCGCCCGGCCGGGGCGCCTCCGTGCCGCTGTGGACGCCCGCACGTCGAGGAGGGCTGACCCCTGGACAAGCTCATGACACCCGACGCGATCGCCGCCTCGGTTCCCGACGGCGCCGTGCTCGGCATCGGCGGCTGGGGCTCGCGCCGCAAGCCCATGGCGCTCGTGCGGGCCCTGTGCCGCGCCCCGGCCCGCGACCTGACGGTGGTCTCCTGCGGCGGCCCCGACCTCGGGCTGCTCTGCGCCTACGGCAAGGTGCGCAGGGCCGTCGCGCCGTTCGCCACCCTCGACTCCATCCCGCTGGAGCCCTGGTTCCGCGCCGCACGCGAGGACGGCCGCATCGCGCTCACCGAGTACGACGAGGGCCTGTTCATGTTCGGCCTCCTGGCGGCCGCCCACCGGCTGCCGTTCCTGCCGACCCCCGCGGGGCTGCACTCCGACGTCATGCGGGTCAACCCCGGGCTGCGCACCGTCCGCTCGCCCTACCCCTCCCCCGGCGGCACGCACGACGGAGACGGCGGGGAGCCGGAGGAGCTGGTGGCGGCGCCCGCGCTGCGCCTCGACGCCGCCTTCGTCCACCTCAACCGGGCCGACCGGCGGGGCAACGGCCAGTACCTGGGCCCCGACCCCTACCTCGACGACCTGTTCGCCAAGGCCGCCGACCGCACCTACCTGTCCTGCGAACGCATCGTCGACCGCTTCGAGGGAGCGGCGCAGACCCTGCTGGTCAGCAGGGCGGCGGTGGCCGGGGTGGCCGAGACCCCGGGCGGGGCGCACTTCACCTCCTGCGAGCCCGACTACGGCCGCGACGAGCGGTTCCAACGCGCCTATGCCGACGCCGCCAAGGACCCGCAGGCCTGGGAGCGCTTCCGCGCCGCCTATATCGACGCCGGCGAGGACGCCTACCGCAGGGAGGCCCTGCCATGACCGCCCGCCCCGTCCCCGCGGATCCCCCCACCCGCGCCGAGGTGGCCGTCGCCGCCTGCGCCGACGCCTGGCGCGGCGACGGCGAGGTGCTCGCCGCCGCCATGGCGCCCTGTTCGGTACTGGGCGCCCGCCTGGCACGCGCGACCTTCTCCCCCGACCTGCTCACCACCGACGGCGGTGCCCTGCTCACCCGCGAGCCGGTGCCCCTCGCGACCGGCGGCGCCCCGGCGGCCGAACCCGAGGCCGAAGGGTGGCTGCCCTTCCGCGACCACCTGTGGCTGGTACTGCACGGACGCAGGCACGTCATGCTCGGCGCCTCCCAGATGGACGGGGAGGGCAGGACCAACATCTCGTGCATCGGCGGCTGGGAGCGGCCGACCTCCCAGCTTCTAGGGGTGCGCGGCTGCCCGGGCAATACGGTGCGCAACACCGTCAGCTACTGGGTTCCCCGGCATTCGCGCCGGGTCTTCACCTCCAAGGTCGACATGGTCAGCGGGGTCGCCGCCGCCGACGCGCACGAGCTCCGGCGCGTGGTCACCGACTTGGCGGTGATGGACTTCGGCGGCCCCGGCCGCACCCTGCGCCTGGTGTCGGTGCACCCGGGGTGCACCGTCGAGCAGGTCCGCGACGCCACCGGGTTCGACCTGGCGCTGCCCGGCGGCGGGGAGACGGCCGTCGCCGAGACCCGGCGCCCCTCCGCCGAGGAGCTGCGCCTGCTCCGCGAGGTGCTCGACCCCCGCAGCGCCCGCGACAGGGAGGTGCCCGGATGACCCGCCCCTTCGGCCCGCGGCCCGACCCGGACTCCGGGCCCCGGCTGGGCCCCGCTCCCGCCCCCGGACCGATGGACACCGCCCTCACCCGGCTGGCCGGGTGCCGCTACCCGGTGGTGCAGACCGGCATGGGGTGGGTGGCGGGCCCTCGCCTGGTGGCGGCGGCCTGCGAAGCCGGCGCCCTGGGCATCCTCGCCTCGGCGACGCTGGGGCGCGAGGAGACGGCGGCCGCCATCCGCGCCGTCAAGCGCCGCACCGACGCGCCCTTCGGGGTCAACCTGCGCGCGGACGCCGCCGACGCCCGCGAACGGGCCGAGATGCTCGTGGCGGAGGGCGTGCGGGTGGCCTCCTTCGCCCTGGCGTCGCGGCAGGACCTGATCGACCTGCTGAAGGACGGCGGGGTCGCCGTCGTCCCGACCGTCGGTGCGCCCCGCCACGCCGAGAAGGTGGCCTCGTGGGGCGCCGACGCGGTCATGGTGCAGGGCTCGGAGGGCGGCGGGCACACCGGCCCGGTCTCCACGACGGTCCTGCTGCCGCGCGTGCTGGACGCCGTGGACATCCCGGTGGTGGCGGCGGGCGGGTTCCGCGACGGGCGGGGGCTGGCGGCGGCCCTGGCGTTCGGGGCGAGCGGGATCGGCATGGGGACCCGGTTCCTGCTGACGTCGGACAGCACGGTCCCCGACGCGGTCAAGCGCGCCTACCTGGAGGCCGAGGACACCGTGGTCACGCGCGCGGTCGACGGCCTCCCCCACCGCGTGCTGCGCACACCCGCAATCGAGGCCCTGGAACGGGCCGGCGGGCTGCGCCGCCTGCTCCTGGCCCTGCGCAACGCGCGCGCGTTCCGCACCGAGGCGGGCGCGGGGTGGGCGCCGTTGCTCCGGGAGGGGTGGGCCATGCGCCGCTCGACGGGGGCCGGCCTCGGCCGGACGCTGATGGCGGCGAACACCCCGATGATGCTGAAGGCCGCCATGGTCGAGGGGCGCACGGACGCCGGGGTGATGTCGGCGGGCCAGACCGTCGGCGCGATCACCGACCTCCCGAGCTGCCGCGACCTGGTCCACCGAACCGTCCGCGAGGCGCGCAGGGCGCTGGTGCGGCTTCCCGTTTGATCCTTCAGCTGCACTGCGCCGACGATAGACTCGGGGAACACCGGATCCGGTGGGTGCGAAGAGGAGGGGACATGGGCGAGCCGGCTTTCAAAGACCCTGGTCATGTGCTGATCGAACAACCGGCGCCCACCCCTGCGGCCCTGCGTGCGGCAGTCGCCCAGATCGCACCGTCCCGTCTACCGGAGCTGACCTCCCACCTCTTCGAAGCGATCACCAACGCCGACAAGACGGGATCATGGGCCCCTGTTCGATCCTTTACACACCACTGGTCCACGTTCGTCGCGATTGCCCGGTTCCCTGAGAGGGCCAACCGCCTCCGGGAGCTCGAAGCGGTCGTGAGCAGCGGCTCATCCGAGTCCCGCGAGGCCATCAGGGAGATCCGGCGTATTCTGGCACAGGCGGAAGCAGAAGTCACTCCGTGAACAACTGGGGATACGCCTTCGAGCCTGCCGACCTTTGCACCGGACTTCCCGTCGGAGCCGTCGCAGAAGTCGAGAGGCTGGCCGCTGAACTCGCAGCGCTCGGCGCCGACGCCGATACCGTCGGCCGGCCGGAAGACCGGGTCGGCGGACTTCGACAGTTCACCCTTTTCGAAGGACGGGGCTTCTTCTCGTACCTGGTCGACCGCCACCACGAGGACATCGTCATCGTCCAGGTCGTCTGGTTCGGCTAGGGGACACCTGCGGACCCGACCCGCTCGATCACGGTCACGTTGGCCTGGCCGCCGCCCTCGCACATGGTCTGCAACCCGTACCGGCCGCCGGTCCGCTCCAGCTCGTGCAGCAGGGTCGTCATCAGCCGCGCCCCCGTCGCCCCGAGCGGGTGGCCCAGGGCGATCGCTCCCCCGTTGGGGTTGACCCGCTCCGGGTGGGCGCCGGTCTCCTTCAGCCAGGCCAGCACGACCGCCGCGAACGCCTCGTTCACCTCGACCGCGTCCATGTGGCCGATGGACATCCCGCACGCCTCCAGTGCCCGAGCCGTGGCCGGGATCGGCGCCGAGAGCATCCGGATCGGGTCCTCCCCCAGCACCGACATGTGGCGGATGCGCGCCCGGGGCACCAGGCCGTGCTCCTCCAGCGCGCGCTCGCCCGCGATCAACAGCGCCGCCGCCCCGTC
Organism: Nocardiopsis baichengensis YIM 90130; assembly: GCF_000341205.1. Taxonomy (NCBI): domain Bacteria; kingdom Bacillati; phylum Actinomycetota; class Actinomycetes; order Streptosporangiales; family Nocardiopsidaceae; genus Nocardiopsis; species Nocardiopsis halophila. Next base: position 23,931 of record NZ_ANAS01000044.1, read on the forward strand.
GGTGACCTGCGATGCCGTTGCGGCTGTGTGCAGGCCGCCGGGCACCAGCGCGGGGAGCGCGGCCAACTTCTCCCGTGAGGTGTCGCGGCGCGGGCCCTCGTCGGCGGCGACGCCGTCCACGGGCACGGTCTCCCGCGCGAACCTCCGCTCGTCGGCCGCGCGCACCGCGCGCCGGTGCGACTCGACGGCGTAGTCCTCCAGCTCCCCGCGCGCCAGCCCCCAGTCGCGGGCGATCGCCTCCGCCCCCGCGAACTGCGACACCGGCGCGTCCCCGTACCGGCGCCGCCACCCCTCAGAGCCGCCGAAGGGGCCGAGGAGGGCGCCCGCCCCGGCTCCGCGCCCCTCCGGCCCCTCCGCGCGCGCGAGCGCCTCGCCCGCCCTCATGGCGGCGCCGATCGGCACCGCCGACATGCTCTGCACCCCGCCCGCCACCACCAGGCCGACCGTCCCCGCCATCACCGCCTGCGCGGCGAAGTGCACGGCCTGCTGGCCCGAGCCGCACTGCCGGTCCACGGTCACCCCGGGCACGTGCTCGGGCAGCCCGGCGGCCAGCCACGCGGTCCGCGCGATGTCCCCGGCCTGGGGGCCGAGCGCGTCGACGCAGCCGAACACCACGTCGTCCACCGCCCCCGGGTCGGCCCCTGAGCGCTCCATGAGGGCGGTGATCACCCGGGCGCCCAGGTCGGCCGGGTGCACCCCGGCCAGGGCCCCGCCCTCCCTCCCCCGGGCGACCGGGGTTCGGACCGCATCGACGATGAAGGCTTCCGGCATGGTGCGCTCCTTGAGGGGGCGAGGAGGGAGCGGACGTCACTCGCCGGGCGCCTGGATGCCTTCCAGGACCATGGCGAGGTACTGCTTGGCGATGTCGGAGGCGGGCAGGCGGCCGTGGGGGTCGTACCAGTTGGCCGCCACCCAGACGGTGTCGCGGATGAAGCGGTAGACCAGGGAGGCGTCCAGGTCGGCGCGGAACGCGCCTTCCTCGGTGCCCCTCCTGAGCAGCTCCATCCACATGGACCGGAACCTGGTCTGGGACTCGGTCAGGTAGGCGAAGCGCGGGCTGAGCGCCAGGTGCCGGGACTCGTTCTGGTAGAGCACCACCGCGGGCCGGTGCCGGTCGATCGACGCGAACGAGGCCTCGATCAGGCGCTCCAGGGTGGTGCGGGCGTCCTGGCCGTCGGCGAGGATGCCGTCGTAGGCGGCCCACAGGTCGTCCAGGAATCCCGAGAGGATCTCGTCGGCCATCGCCTCCTTGGAGTCGAAGTGGTAGTAGAGGCTGCCCGCGAGCATGCCCGCGGCGTCGGCCACCTGACGGATGGTGGTCGCCGCGAAGCCCTGCCGGGCGAACACCTCCGCCGCCGTCTCCAGGATCTCGCTCCGCCGCCGCTCCCTCGCGGCCGCGGTCCGCTCGGCGTCCCTGCGCCGTGGGCTCATCGTTCGTCGCCTTCGTATCGGTCGGTCGTGTCCGTCGGTCCGGTCGGCCCGGGCGGCCTTACAGTGCCGTCGTCGAGATCGACGACAGGTGGGGCGGGGCTCACGCGCGCTGGCTGGAGACCGGCACCACTTCTCCTGTCATATAGGACGCGTAGCCGCTGGCGAGGAACACGATGACATTGGCGACCTCCCAGGGCTCGGCCGGCCTGCCGAACGCCTCCCGCCCGGCCAGCTCCTCCAGCATCTCCTGAGGGGCGGACTTCGCGAGGTTCTCGTGCATCGCCAGGCTGGGGGCGACCGCGTTGACGCGCACCCCGTGCGGGGCCGCCTCCATGGCCGCGCACCGGGTCAGGGCCATCACCCCGGCCTTGGCCGCCGCATAGTGCGCCTGCCCCGGCTGCGCCCGCCACCCCAGCACCGAGGCGTTGTTGACCACGGTGCCGCGCCCGCGCGGGCACATCCGCCGCAGCGCCGCCCGGGTGCAGCGCATGGCGCCGGTGAGGGTCACGTCGAGCACCCGGGACCACTCGGCGTCCTCCATGCGGGCCAGGGGCGCGGTCCCGCCCAGCCCGGCGTTGTTCACCACCACTTCCAGCGGGCCGAACCGCGCCTCGGCGGCGTCGAAGGCGGCCCGCACCTGCTCCTCGTCGGTGACGTCGCACGGTGCCGCGGCGACGCGGTCGGCGCCGAACTCGGCGGCCAACGCGCGCTCGCACTCGGCCAGGCGGCGCTCGTGCGCGTCGCTGACCAGGACCCGCGCCCCCTCCGCCAGCAGGCGCCGCGCGGCTGCGCCGCCGATGCCGGTCCCGGCGGCGGCGGTGACCAGGGCCGTGCGGCCGCGCAGCAGCCCGTGGGCGGGCGGGGGCACCGGCGGGCGTCCGCGCTCGGGGTCGACCATGGGGGTACCCTACCAAACGATTGTTAGAAATAATGGGCGGGTACCGCCCGACCCGACGCGGAGGGGCCGCCATGGACCTCGACCCGACCCCCGCCCAACGCGCGTTCCGCGACGAGGTGCGCGCCTGGCTGCACCGCAACGTCCCGGACCGCCCGCTGCCGCCCATGGACGGCGCCGAGGGCTTCGAGGCCCACCGCTCCTGGGAGCGCACCCTGGGGCGGGCCCGCCTGTCGGCCGTCACCTGGCCGGCCCGGTACGGCGGCCGCGGCGCCGGCCCCGTCGAAGGGCTGATCCTCGACGAGGAGTACCACGCCGCCGGCGCCCCCGAGCGCGTCGCGCAGAACGGCATCGCCCTGCTCGGGCCGACCCTCCTGGCGCACGGCACCCCCGGGCAGTGCGCACGCGTGCTGCCCGCGATGGCCTCCGGCGAGGTGATCTGGGCCCAGGCCTGGTCCGAACCGGGCGCAGGCAGCGACCTGGCCGCGATCCGCTCCCGGGCCGAACGCGCCGAGGACCCCGAGCGCGGCCCGGGCTGGCGGCTGTGGGGGCAGAAGACCTGGAGCTCACGGGCGGCCTTCGCCGACCGCGGCTTCGGCCTCTTCCGCACCGCCCCCGACCGCCACCGCGGCCTGACCTACCTGATGTTCGCCCTGGACGCGCCCGGGCTGACCCGGCGCCCGATCCGCCGCCTGGACGGCCGGCCCGTCTTCGCCGAGCTGTTCTTCGACGGCGTGTTCGTCCCCGACGCCGACGTCATCGGCGCCCCCGGCCAGGGGTGGCGCATCGCCATGGGCACCGCCGCAGGCGAACGCGGCACCGGCCTGCGCGGGCCCGGGCGCTTCTGCGCCTCGGCCCGCCGCCTGGACCGGCTGCGCCGCGAGCGGGAGGCGCCCGCCCACGGCGCGGCCGGCGACCGGGTCGCCCGCGCGTGGATCGGCGCCCAGGCCTACCGCCTGCACGCCTACGCCTCGGCCTGCGCCCCCGAAGCACCGTCGGCGGGCGAGGCGAGCATGAACAAGCTCTTCTGGTCCGCCCTCGACACCGACCTGCACGAGACCGCCCTGGACCTGCTCGGGCCCGAGGCCGAACTGGACGGGGACTGGATGCACGGCCACGTCTTCGCCCTGGCCGGACCGATCTACGCCGGAACGAACGAGATCCAGCGCGACATCGTCGCCGAACGCGTCCTGGGCCTGCCCCGGCCCGGCAGGAGTGAACGCTGATGCACTTCGCCCCCACCCCCGAGCAGGACCTGTTCGCCCGCACCCTGGACGCCCTGCTCGGCGCCGACGAGCCGGGCGCGGCGGCGCGCGCCTGGGCCCGCGGCGACCGCGGCCCCGGCGAGCGGCAGTGGCGGGGCCTGGCCGAGGCGGGCCTGTTCTCCCTCGCCGTGCCCGAGGAGCACGGCGGCGCGGGGCCGCTGCCGGTCGAGCTCGCCCTGGGCATGATCGAGGCCGGGCGGCACGCGGTGCCCGGTGCCCTGGTCGAGACGGCGGCGGCCGCGCTGCTCCTCGACGACGACGCGCTCCTGGAACGGATCGCCACCGGACGGCTCGCGGTCTCCGTGGCCGTGCCTCCCTGGGCTCCGCAGGCCCTGGACGCCGACCGGGCCGGCGCGGTGCTCGTGGTCGCCGCCGGGCGGCCGCACACGGCCGACCCCGTCGAACCGCTGGCCTCCCTTGACCCTGCCCGGCGGCTCTGGCGGGTCCGCAGGGGCGCCCCGGTGCCCGCGGGCCCACTGGCCGGGTGCGCCCTCGACCTGGCGGTCCTGTGCTGCGCCGCGCAGGCGCTGGGCGTCGGTCAGCGCCTGCTGGAGAGCACCGTGGACCACGTGAGGACCCGGCGGCAGTTCGGCCGCCCGATCAGCGACTTCCAGGCCGTGCGCCACCGGCTGGCCGACACCGCGACCGCCCTGCACTTCGCCCGCCCGCTGGTGCTCGGGGCGGCGGCAGCGTTCGACTTCGGCCCTGCCCACGGGAGGCACGGGTCCTCTGCGGCAGACGGCGCGCACGGGGCCACCGGCGCGCACGGGGTCACCGGTGTACGCGGGACGGCCGGGGCGCACGGTACGACGCGCGCCCGGGACGTCTCCGCCGCGAAGGCCGCCGCCTGCGACGCCGCGCACACCGCCGCCCGGACGGCCCTGCAGCTGCACGGCGCCATCGGCTACACCGACGAACACCCCGCGACCCTGTGGATCCGCAAGGCCCACACCCTCCGCCGCGCCTGGGGCACCCCGACCGCCCACCGCACCCGCGTCCTTGAGGCCCTGGACCGGGAGGCCCTGGACCGGGAGGCCCTGGACCGGGAGGCCCTGGACCGGGAGGCCTTGGAACCGGTCGGCCTCCCCGGGGACGGCCCCGGAACCGACGGCGCACGCGTCCCACCCGGTTCCGCGCCTGTCCAGCCCCCTGAAAGCCGAACGAGCCCGAGGGGACGCCTCTGAGCACCGACCACCGATCACCGCCCCGCGCTCCCTGTAGTCCTCAACGGACCACCCACCGGGACCGACATGGGCGCGCTCAGAAGAACGGGCGCAGCGGGCCGATGATGCGTTCGGTGAGTTTGGCCAGCAGGGGCCTGCGGTTCCAGGCGGTCTCGCTCAGCGGGCGGGCGTTGGCGATGTCGTTGGCGAAGACCTCTTCGAGGTGGCCGGCCATGCCGTCGTCGAAGATCTCCACGTTGATCTCGTGGTTGCCCGTCAGGCTCAGCCGGTCGATGTTGGCGGTGCCCACGGTGGACCACCGCCCGTCGATCGTGGCGGTCTTGGCGTGCACCATGGCGCCCTGGAAGCGCCACAGCGTCACCCCGCCCCGCAGCAGCGACGCGTACAGCCCCCGGGAGAGCCAGTCGGCGACCACGTGGTTGGACTCGGCCGGGACCAGCACCCGCACGTCCACCCCGCGCCGGGCGGCGGCCGCCAGGGCGTCCACGATCTCCCGGTCGGGCAGGAAGTAGGCCTGGGTGATGTAGATGTGCTCGCGCGCGCGGTCGATCGCGTCCAGGTACATCCCCCGGATGGGGTAGACGAACAGGTCCGGCTGGTTGCGCTGGGAGCGCACCGCCGGCGTCCACTGCGCCTCGCCGAACGCCGACAGCCGCGGCTGGGCCGCCTTCCGGTACCGGTTCCAGAACTCGCAGAAGGCGTTCTCCAGCTCCCAGACCGCCGGTCCGGCCAGGCGCAGGTGGGTGTCGCGCCACTCGGTGGCGTAGGCCGACCCGACGTTGTAGCCGCCCACGAAGCCGACCTCGCCGTCGACCGAGAGGATCTTGCGGTGGTCCCGCCCGAGCTTGCGCACGTCCAGCAGCAGCACGCCCGGGTGGACCACGGGGAACCGCAGCACGTTCACCGACGGCGGGAAGCGGAAGAACGAGCGCGGGACGACCAGGTTGGCGAACCCGTCGTAGATGACGTGGACCTCAACGCCGCGCTCGGCGGCGGCGATCAGCTCCCGCTTGAACTGGCGCCCGACCTGGTCGCCCTTGACGATGTAGGACTCGAACAGGATCCGCCTGCGCGCCCCGCGGATCGCGTCCAGCATGTCGGAGAAGAGGTCTTCCCCGTAGGTGTAGGTCGTCACGAGGGTCTCGCCGACCGGCAGCTCCTTGGGAGCGGTCCGGGGGAAGTGCGCCCGCCGCGGCCGCACCCGCTTGCGCCACAGGTCGATGGCGACCAGCCCCAGGACCGCGGCCGCCTGGGCCGCGAACAGCCCTGCGATCAGGCGTCTGACCACGGTGATGACCGTCGTTCTTCGTACCATTGCGTCAGTCTCCGGTCCGCGGACCGCCCGACCGGCGTCGGACGGTCACCAACGCTACCGTCCGCACCCCCTCGGCGCCGCGCACCGCGACACGACCGTGTCCCCTCCGCGGCGGCGGAGGGGACACGGTCCGGGGCCGCGCCTCAGCGGCGCTCGCGCACGGCGGCGATGATCTCCTGCGCCGCCTCCTCCAGCGGCACGCCGTTCTTCTGGGAGCCGTCCCGGTAGCGGAACGACACCGCGCCCTTGCCGATGTCCTCGTCGCCGGCCAGCAGCATGAAGGGCACCTTCTGCTTCTGGGCATTGCGGATCTTCTTCTGCATCCGGTCGTCGCCGGAGTCGACGTCGAACCGGATGCCCTCGCCCCGCAGCCGCTCGGCGAACCGCTCCAGGTAGGGCACGTGCTCGTCGGCGATCGGGATGCCCACCGCCTGCACCGGGGCCAGCCAGGCCGGGAACGCGCCGGCGTAGTGCTCCAGCAGTACCGCGAAGAACCGCTCGATCGAGCCGAACAGGGCGCGGTGGATGACCACCGGCCGCTGCCGGCTTCCGTCGGCGGCGGTGTACTGCAGGTCGAAGCGCTCGGGCATGTTGAAGTCGACCTGGAGGGTGGACATCTGCCAGGTGCGGCCGATGGCGTCGCGCGCCTGCACCGAGATCTTCGGGCCGTAGAAGGCGGCCCCGCCCGGGTCCATGACCAGGTCCAGCCCCTGCTTCTCGGCGGCCTGGCGGAGCGCCTCGGTGGACTCCTCCCACACCTCGTCGCCGCCGACGTACTTCTCCGGGTCCTTGGTGGACAGCTCCAGGTAGAAGTCGTCCAGCCCGTAGTCGCGCAGCAGGTCCAGCACGAAGGTCAGCAGCGAGTCGAGCTCGCCGGCCATCTGCTCCTTGGTGCAGTAGATGTGCGAGTCGTCCTGGGTGAAGCCGCGCGCCCGGGTCAGGCCGTGCACCACGCCCGACTTCTCGTACCGGTAGACGGTCCCGAACTCGAACAGCCGCAGGGGCAGCTCCCGGTAGGAGCGCCCGCGCGCGTCGAAGATCAGGTGGTGCATCGGGCAGTTCATCGGCTTGAGGTAGTAGTCCACCCCGTCGTCGAGCTGCATGGGCGGGTACATGCCGTCGGCGTACCAGTCCAGGTGGCCCGAGGTCTCGAACAGCTGGGCCTTGGTGGCGTGCGGGGTGTTGACGAACTCATAGCCCGCCTCCTCGTGCCTGCGGCGCGAGTAGTCCTCCATCTCCTTGCGGATGACACCGCCCTTGGGGTGGAAGACCGCCAGCCCCGACCCGATCTGGTCGGGGAAGGAGAACAGGTCCAGCTCGGCGCCGAGCTTGCGGTGGTCCCGCTTCTCGGCCTCCTCCAGGAAGGTCAGGTAGGCCTTGAGGGCGTCCTTGGACTCCCAGGCGGTGCCGTAGATCCGCTGGAGCTGGGGGTTGGTCTCCTTGCCGCGCCAGTAGGCGGCCGCGGAGCGCATCAGCTTGAACGCCGGGACCGCCTTGGTGGTGGGCAGGTGCGGGCCCCGGCACAGGTCCTTCCAGCACAGCTCGCCGGTGCGGGGGTGCACGTTGTCGTAGATGGTCAGGCCGCCCTCGCCGACCTCGACCCCGGCCCCCTCGGCGGCCTCGTCCGCGCCGCTCTTGAGGCCGATGAGCTCCAGCTTGTAGGGCTCGGTGGCCAGCTCGGCGCGCGCGTCGTCGTCGGAGACCTCGCGGCGGTCGAAGCGCTGGCCCTGCTTGACGATCTCCTGCATCTTCTTCTCAAGACGCTTCAGGTCGTCGGGGGTGAAGGGCTCGGCGACGTCGAAGTCGTAGTAGAAGCCGTTCTCCACGGGCGGGCCGATGCCCAGCCTGGCCTCGGGGAACAGCTCCTGGACGGCCTGGGCGAGCACGTGCGCGGTGGAGTGGCGCAGGATCGCGCGCCCGTCCTCGGAGGAGACCTCCACGGGCTCGACCGCGTCCTGCTCGGACAGCTCCCAGGCGAGGTCGCGCAGCTCGCCGTTGACGCGCGCGGCGATCACGGTCCGGCCGTCCGCCTCCAACGCCTGGCCGGCCGTCGTCCCCGCCGCCACCGAACGCTCGGTTCCGGCGAGGGTGATACGCAGCTCAGGCACGGCGGACACAGTGGCTCCTCAAATCGCTTGCCGGATCGTGGTCGGGAGGGGCCCACGGCGCACCCGGGACCGGCCCCGGGGCGCATGCCGCCTCCCACGCCCGATGCTATCGGTTGGCCGGGCCGGGACCGGCCGTCCGGAGCCGATCGACGCGCGGTAACCGGGCCGGTCGCACGGGTATGCAACGGGCGGGGACCGGAACCGGACACCGGCGGACACTCGGCAGGACGGGGGCACAGGGTGCGCATCGTGATCGTCGGAGCGGGCATCGCCGGGCTGACGCTGGCGCTGGCGCTGCACCGCTGGGGCCGGCGCTGCGTGGTGCTGGAGCAGTCCCGCCACTTCACGCCGGTCGGCGCCGGGGTGCAGCTGGCGCCCAACGCCACGCGCCTGCTGCTGCGGCTGGGGCTGGGCGAGGCGCTGGCCGCGGCCTCGGTGCGCCCGGCCCGCCGCGAGGTGCTGGAGGGCGCCGACGGCCGGCTGCTGCACGCCTTGACGCTCGGCGAGGAGGCGGAGAAGCGCTACGGCGCGCCCTTCTACACGCTGCTCCGCTCCGACCTGCACGCGATCCTGCTCGATGCGGTGCCGCGCGGCACCGTGCGCCCCGAGCACTACGTCACCGACATCCTGGAGAACAGCGACGAGGTGGCGCTGCTGTGCGCGGACGGCCGCCGGGTGCACGGGGACGCGGCGATCGGCGCCGACGGGGTGCACTCCTCGATGCGGGCGCTGCTGCGGCCCGAGCACCAGCGCCCCTCCGGGCAGAGCGTGTACCGCGGGCTGGCGCCCGGGAGCGCGCTGCCCGCGGCGGTCGCCGACCCCGGGGTGCGGGTGTGGGTGGGGCCGGACCGCTCCTTCACCCGCTACCCGGTGGCCGGGGGGCGGCAGGTCAGCTTCAACGCGCTGGTGCCCGCGGGTGAGCCTGGCGCCGAGTCCTGGACCGCGGGAGGGCGTGTGGAGGTGCTGGCCCGGGCCTTCCGCGGCTGGGTCCCGGAGGTGCTGGAGACCCTGGGCGCCGCCGAGTGGGTCGGGGCCTGGGGACTGCAGGACCGCGCGCCCGTCCCGGCCTGGACCAGCGGCCGCGTGGCGCTGGCGGGCGACGCCGCGCACCCGATGCTGCCCTTCTTCGCCCAGGGCGCCGACCAGGCGGTGGAGGACGCGGTGGTGCTGGCGCGGTGCCTGTCCGGGGCCACGGCGCTGACCGTGGGGCCGGCGCTGTCGGCGTACGCGCGCGCCCGCCGCCCGCGCACCGACCGCATCCACGCCCTGGGGCGCGGCGCCATGGAGGTGCTGGCGCAGGAGGGCGGGGTGCCCGACGCGCGGCCCGGGCTGCTGGCCGACGTGGAGTTGGAGAACGCGGACTGGGTGTACGGGCACGACGCGGGGGCCGGGGCGCCCCTCCCCTGAGGAGCCGCGGCAGCGGCGGGGACGGCGGCGCGATGGCCGGTCGGGGCGGAAGGGAGGGGCCCAGACACGCCGATTCGCGGCCGCGTCGTCGCCGGTCAGCGGGCGGTTCTCGCAATCGGTCCGATTCCCGGGCTTGATCAGGCCGATATCCTCTGCGCATGCCCAAGACCCCACTGGCCGGCCTTGAAGATCAGCCGGATCCGTCGGGATCGCGCCCCTCGCCCGCCCGAACGCGCCACTGGCGCCGCCTGAGGGCACGCCTGCGCGTCTGGCGGATGCGCATGCACGCCCACCCGGTGCTCCATCTGACCTGGCGTTCGGTGGTCGCCGTCGTCGGCTCCTCCGTGCTGATCGCCGGGATCATCATGTGCGTCACCCCGGGTCCGGGGATCGGCGGCATCCTCATGGGCCTGGTGATCCTCTCGACCGAATTCTCCTGGGCCAGAGGCCTGCTGCGCCGGGCACGGGTGTGGGCACGGCGCGGCAGGGACAAGGCGATCGAGGCCGATCAGAAGCGCCGCGCGAAGCGCGCGCTGCGCAAGAAGGCCCACCGCTCCTGAGGGGCGGTAGGCCGGGGGCCCTGTACGCGCCTCAGGGCGTCCCGCACGGGGCGACACGCCCGGCGCACACCCGATGCTTTCGGCACGCCCGCCGACGCGGCTCCCCTTCTGGGCGCGGAGCGGAGAAGACGCGGACGGGAGCGGTGCGCGCCCCTGCACCGCGGCTCGGGGACGCCGCTCCGGGATTCGGGCCGCATCTTTCCGGCCGCCGCCCGCCCTCAATGGCCCGTGCCCCGCCCCACGCGCCCCAGTGGGGCCGTTGCGCACCTTGCTCGCTCCGAGGCCGAACCGTTCGCCTCCAACGCTGCTCTGAACGCGCGGAAGGAACCGTCGACGGGCACGCACGCGGCGGCCGCCGTTCGGCTCCGGCGCGGGCCGGACCGGGGCGGCACCGGGACGCGGCGCCCGGCGGGAAGGCCGAAACCCCAAAGAAAAAGGCCGACTCCGTGTGAACGGAGCCGACCTTGATCCCAGGTGGGCGATACTGGACTCGAACCAGTGACCTCGTCGGTGTGAACGACGCGCTCTAGCCAACTGAGCTAATCGCCCTGGTGTCTCCCGCCTGTCCGGCGGGGCGAACAATGAAAACTCTAGCGCATCCGACAGGGTGCTCGTGCAACCCGCGCCCCCCAGGAGGGCGGTTCGGGGTGTGATCGAGGTCTCATCGCTGGTGCCGCCCGGCCGTTCATGGGCACGCAAAACGTGAAACCCCTTCGGTAAAGGGGATGTGAACGGCCGGTGGCGAGGAGGGCCGCCACACCCCTCCGGGCACGTGACGCGGCACACAGATCATCCGGAAATTCCTGGTTTCCGCAGCTCATTACAGTGACGGAGGATCGGCGAGGCTCCGCTTGGGCACCTCTTGGCGATCCGATGGCAAAAAGTCCCGCGGTTACGCGTCATACATCGCGGACGGCCGCGTTGGAGCGGGTGAGACGGCACTACGGACCCGCGCTCCGCGGGGCCGGACGAGAAAAGGTTTGGCGAACATGAACAGTAGCGGCACCACCGCCAGCGCCGAGCTGGGCCTGCGGCTCGTGGTCCCCGACCGCACCTCGGTCCCCCTGGTCGCACGGCTGGACTACACCGCCGACGACCCCTACGCGATCAAGGTGGCCTTCCACACCGGCGAGGACGAGCCGGTCGAGTGGATCTTCGCCCGCGAACTGCTGACGGTCGGCATCGTGCGCCCCGTCGGCGAGGGCGACGTCCAGGTGTGGCCCTCCAAGGGCGGCGACGAGCGCACCGTCAACATCGCGCTCTCCTCGCCCTTCGGCCAGGCGCAGTTCGACGCCCCGGTGGCCCCCCTCGCCGAGTTCCTCCACCGCACCTACGAGATCGTCCCGGCGGGTGAAGAGGGCGGCCACATCGACCTCGACGACGAGATCGAGCGCCACCTGTACTCCTGACGTCCGGCCCGCGCCCGCCGCCCCGGGGCCTACGGGAGCGGTTCCGGGCCAGTGCGGGCGCACCCGGACGCGGGTACGCCACACATGCCGTGGGTGGTTTACCCACCGCGTTGCGTGACAAAACGCCATCGGGACGAGATATCCGCCCGAATACGGACGAGTGCCGCGGACCCCGGGGGCCGCGGCACTCGTGTTCCGTCAGGGCCCCGCCTCAGGGGTCCGTGTCCGCCGCGGAGCGCTCCGCGAAGACCTCCGCCGCCTTGCGGGTGACCGGACCGGGGGCGGCGGGCAGGTCCCGCCCGTCGATGGCGCTGATCGCCTGCACATCGCGGCCCGTGGAGGTCAGGAAGGCCTCCGAGACGCGGGCCAGGTCGGCCATGGGGACGTCGGCCTCCTCTCCCCCGGCCCACTCCAGCACCAGTTCACGGGTGATGCCCGCGAGGGGGCCGGCCGACAGCGGCGGGGTGACCAGGCGCCCGTCCAGGACCACGAAGATGTTGCTCCCGGTCCCCTCGCACAGGTCGCCCTGGGTGTTGGCGAACACGGCCTCGCTCGCGCCTCGGTCGTGGGCGTACTTCAGCGCCAGGACGTTGTCGGCGTAGGAGGTCGTCTTCAGCCCCGCCAGGGCGCCCCGCTCGTTGCGCGGCCAGGGCACCGTCTGGACCGGCACGGTCGACGGGATCGGCGGGAAGGGGCCGATCCCCACGATGTAGGTCGGCTCGCCGCCGCCCCGCTCCGACCCCAGCGGCGCCGGCCCGCCGGTCATGGTGATCCTGATGCGCGAGGGGTCGGTCTCGGGGTTGGCCTCCACGGCGCGGCCCACCCCCTCGGCCAGCAGCTCCAGGTCGGGCTCGGGCAGCCCCAGACCGGCGGCCGACCGGGCGAGCCGCCGCAGGTGCCGCGAGAGCGCGAAGGGTCGGCCCGCCACCCCCTTCACGGTCTCGAAGACCCCGTCCCCGACGGTGATCCCGTGGTCGAGCGCGGGGATCCGGGCCTCCCCCTCGTCCAGGACCTCTCCGCGGCCGAACCCCGCGCCCGCGATCCACACCCGCATGGCCTCCACCCCCACAGTCGCTGCATCCTTACCGGCCGATCCTGCCACGCGGCCGGCCCGCGTGCGGGGGATCGGGGCGGGATGGGGTACGGCCGCCGCGGCGGGCACGCAAGCCCCGTGTCCGGCATTGGCCGGACCCTCGGCACGGAAAGGGCCCGTGAGTACCGTGACCGCTGGGTAACCGGGGTCTCCGGCGCCTCCCGCACCACGGCGCACCACCCCGGCACGGCGGCGGAAACCGGCCCCACGGGTTACGAATGGCTATCATCTGGGCAACGCTTATGGGGATCCCCACCCACGGGCGCCGCCCGGTGGGCCTGGACGGTCGGCCCACGAACCCACCCCACGACAGAGCTTGAGAGTTATGACCACACGGAGCACCGCCCCTGGCGAACTGAGCTGGCTTCTGGACGACCTGCTCACACGCGCTCAAGGAACCCGGCATGCCATCGTCCTGTCCACCGACGGCCTCCTGATGGCCTCTTCGAGCGGGCTGGACCGTTCCGCGGCCGAGCACCTGTCGGCCATCGCGTCCGGACTGCACAGCCTCGCCGGCGGCGCGGCCCGGCAGTTCCAGGCGGGAGACATCCGGCAGAGCATCATCGAGATGGACGGGGCCTTCCTGTTCGTCGCCGCCGCCGGGGAGGGGGCCTGCATGGCGCTGCTGTCGGACACCGACAGCGACGTGGGGCTGATCGCCTACGAGATGAACAAGGTGATCGAGCGGGTGGGCCAGTACCTGTCGGCCCCGCCGCGCCCGGACATGCCCGGCACGCCCGCACGCGCGGAGAGGTAGACCCCTCCCCGCCGCTCCGGGCGCGCCCGCGCACACCCGCGCGAGCGCGCCCACCCGCAAGGGCAGCACGGGCAGGCGGGGCGAGGGGCGCACCCCGCCCGGAGAGCCCTCACCACCCCCTCCCCGACCCCCGCGTGACCGGGGCCCGACCGGCACGCGCCGATTCCGATTTCGCACTGGCGCCGAGTATCCGCTAGAGTTCAGGACATCGCAGAGAGGCGACCGGCCGGGACACCGGCCCGGATCACTCCCTCCGATGCGGACGTGGCTCAGCTGGTAGAGCATCACCTTGCCAAGGTGAGGGTCGCGGGTTCGAATCCCGTCGTCCGCTCTGGACCGCCCCGGCGGTCCGCAACAAGAGAAGGTGCACGGAGTTCCGCTCACGTGACACGCGGACGTGGCTCAGCTGGTAGAGCATCACCTTGCCAAGGTGAGGGTCGCGGGTTCGAATCCCGTCGTCCGCTCGGAGAAGCCGTATGGGGCACTCGAATGGCCGCACGGCTCATGGCGGAGTGGCCGAGTGGCTTAGGCAAGGGACTGCAAATCCCTGTACACGGGTTCGATTCCCGTCTCCGCCTCTAGACGTACCGATCCACTCGGGCGGTTAGCTCAGTTGGTTAGAGCGCTACCTTGACACGGTAGAGGTCACAGGTTCGAATCCTGTATCGCCCACCAGCATCACCGCAGGGCGGGACCGTACAACGGTCCCGCCCTGCGGTCGTTTCCCCCGTCGATGGAGACGGCATGGAGACGATCTTCCTCCGGCACCGTCACGGGCCCCTCCTCAAATCCAGGGCACGGCAGTACGCGTCCGCCGTCCCCGATGCCGCCGCGGCAACTCACTCTGATCACGCCCGGCCGGCGGAGCGCAGGGCGTCGCTGCGCGCGCGTCAGAGCGTCGCAAGGCGGAGCACTGGAGCAGCCGCCATGAGAGGCATAGGCTCGTATGAGCGGCGGTGCACCGGGATGGTGTCCGGCGCGACGGATACGGGATCGCACGGTGGGCGATCACCCACCACGATCGAACGGGGTGACGCGCCATGACCGCTGAGCAGACGATCCGGGTGTTCCTGGTGGACGACCACGACATCGTACGCCGCGGAGTCGGGGCGATGATCGAGAAGGAATCCGACATGGAGGTCGTGGGCGAGGCCGCCGACGCTTCCGGGGCGCTCGCGCGCATCCCCGCGGTCGAACCCGACGTGGCCCTGCTCGACGTGCGCCTACCGGACGGCAGCGGCGTGGAGGTCTGCCGCGATCTGCGCTCACGGATGCCCGGCCTCGCCTGCCTCATGCTCACGTCCTACGCCGATGACGACGCCCTCTACCAGTCGGTGATGGCGGGTGCCTCCGGGTACGTGCTCAAGCAGATCCACGGCGGCGACCTGCTCGGCGCCATCCGCACCGTCGCCGCGGGCGAGTCGCTCCTCGACCCCCGCAGTACGGCGCGGATCCTGCGCCGCATGCGCGAGGAGGCGGAGCGCGAGGACCCGCTGGCCGCGTTGTCGGACAAGGAGCGGAGCATCTTCGAGCAGATCGGTGAGGGGCTGACCAACCGCCAGATCGGCGAGCGCGTCTTCCTGTCCGAGAAGACCGTCAAGAACTACGTCTCCAGCATCCTGTCCAAACTGCAGATGCAGCGCCGGACCCAGGCGGCGGTGTACGCCGCCCAACTCAAGTCCGAGGAGTCGCGCGGCGGCGGAACCTACTGAGCGCCGCCTCCGAGAGCGGCGTTCCGAAGTCCCTCCGGAGCAGTCGCAAGGTCCCGACACCCTCCCCCGTTCGCCGCTGCCCCCGTCCCCTGCCGCCTCACTAGCGTTGGTACCGACAGCTCCGGTGAACCGAGTGAGGCAGTGATGAGCAAGCGACCCGATGCGCCGGTACTCGCGGCGGTCGACGGAACCGAGGCGAGCCTGCGCGCTCTGGACTGGGCGGCCGATGAAGCCCTGATGCGCGGGCGGCGACTGCGCATCGTCTACGCCTTCGACTGGCCGCTGTACCACAGAGTGCCCGCGGGCCTCCCCGGCTTCTCGTTCGACGAGCTGGGGCGCGGCGTGGTCGAGGAGGCCGCGCGGCGGGCCGCGGAGCGCAGCGCCGGCCTGGACGTGGAGACCGCCTACAAGGTGGGCGATGCCGCTCCGATCCTGCTCCTGGAAGCGGCCGAGGCCGAACTCGCCGTCGTCGGCTCCCGCGGGCAGAGCCGGCTCGGCGCGGTGATGCTGGGGTCGACCGGCATGGAGCTGGCGGCGGCCGGCCGCTGCCCGGTGGTGGTGGTCCCCGACCGCGCTCCCAAGCCGCCGGTGCAGCGCATCGTCGTGGGACTCGACGGGTCCGCCTCCGCGCGTGCCGCCGCGGACTGGGCGTTCTCCGCCGCGGCCGCACGCGGGGCGGTGCTCCGCGCGGTCATCGCCCACCGCGCAGTCGCCCAGAACATCCTGGGCTCGCCGGGAGCCTCGGTCCATGAGGCCGCCCACGCCGAACTGGCGGCCGCCGCTGCAGAGGCCCGCCGACTGCTCTCGGAGTCGCTCGCCGGGCTCCGCGAGCACTACCCGCAGGTCGAGGTGGAGGAATCGGCGATCCCGGGGCACCCGGCACAGGTCCTCGCCGATACCTCGGCCGGCGCCGACCTGCTGGTGGTGGGGAGCCGCGGACGCGGCGGCTTCACGGGCATGCTGTTGGGCTCGGTGAGCCAGTCGGCCCTCGTGCACAGCACGGTCCCGGTCGCGGTGGTCCACACTGCCCCTTCCGGCACCGACACCCGCTGACCTGCCGCACGGAGAACGAGGACGAGGACGAGGAGCAGACCATGCCACGGACCATCGCCGACGTCATGACGACCGAGGTCGCCTCGGTCAGCGAGGAGACAGGGTACCGGGAGATCGTACGGACCCTTCTGGAGCGGAACGTCAGTGCCCTTCCGGTCGTCGGTGCCAGCGGCCGCGTGCTCGGTGTGGTGTCCGAACAGGACCTCCTGCACAAGGAGGAGTTCAAGGACACCGAACGCGGTTCCGACTACCGGCCGCCCCTGCGGGCCCGGCTCCGCTCCCGGCTCACGGGGACCGGTGTGCTGGTCGAGCGCTCCGATGAGAAGGCCGCCGCCACCACGGCGGCCCGGCTGATGAGCAGCCCGGCGATCACGACCACGCCGGACTCCCCCCTCGTGGAGGCCGCCCGGCTCATGGAGCTGCGCGGGGTCAAGCGCCTGCCCGTGGTGGACGGCGAGGACCGGCCGGTCGGCATGGTCGCGCGCCGGGACCTGCTGCGGGTGTTCCTCCAGGACGACGAGACCGTCGCCGAGGCGGTGAAGGAGGAGATCGGCTTCCTCACCCGCACGGTCAGGGGGTCCGACCTCTCCTTCTCGGTGGCGGACGGAACCGTCACAGTGACCGGCAGCGTCCACCACCGCAGCACGGCGCACACCCTGGGCCGACTGCTCCGCCGGATCGAGGGCGTCGTCGCCGTGGAGGACAAGGTCACCTGGGAGGTCGATGACCTCATGCCCCCTTACTCCGGACTGTGAGGACGGCAGCGGCGGGAACCCGGCCACGCTCCAGGTGGCAGGGCTCCCGCCGCGCCGTGCTCCGGTCGGGAGCGATCCCCCTCTCCGAGCCGCCGGGCTCACCCCCGTTCGGCTTCTCTGGCCTTGGGCACGAACCGGAGCCGACCGCCCTCTGTGCTCGTGCCGCCATCCGGCCCTCGGCGGATGCTTTCAGCGGTCTCGGACAGGACGTCGCCCGCTGAGGTCTTCACGTAAGTAGGGAAATGCGCTCTCCGACCGGGGCAGGGCCCGTTGAAGCGTTCAGTGTCGCTCTCGGCCCGGGATCGGGCCGCCGAAGACTCCTGCTGCGGATCTCGCCTCTCTGCGGTGAGCGTCTTGAAGCCTGCGATACAGGACCGCCCCTCGTCCTCCACCTCGGCCTCCCCGCCTCGATCGCGGCGGCCTACGGACGGTTCGGCGCCGGCCGCCCGCGCCGAGCGCCGGGCCTCCCCCTGCCAAGGTAGAATCCCAGGTGCGGTCAAGGGCCCGCGGCGTTCGGCGCCTGTGGACTCGGAGGTGAGCGGTGTCCGACGACGATGCCCGGTCCTCGGGCACGCAGATGCTGATCCCACAGATGCAGCTCGACCAGCTGCTCGCCGAGTTGCAGAA
This sequence comes from Nocardiopsis baichengensis YIM 90130, assembly GCF_000341205.1. Classification (NCBI taxonomy): domain Bacteria; kingdom Bacillati; phylum Actinomycetota; class Actinomycetes; order Streptosporangiales; family Nocardiopsidaceae; genus Nocardiopsis; species Nocardiopsis halophila. The sequence goes on from NZ_ANAS01000044.1 coordinate 41,502, forward strand.
CCGCCTCAGCGCCGTGATGGTGACCCGCGATCGGGTGCACTCACTGCTCAACGCGGTCGTCATGATCGGCACCGGCCTTGATCTGGAAACGCTGCTGACACGCATCGTCGAGGCCTCCATGGACCTGGTCGATGCGCGCTACGGCGCGCTGGGCGTGATCGGGGGCGACGGCGAGCTCGAACGGTTCATCCCGGTCGGCCTGGACGACGAGGCGATCGAGGGCATCGACCACTGGCCCCAGGGGCGCGGCCTCCTCGGGCTGCTGGTCAAGGATCCGCGTCCGCTCCGGCTGCGGGACATCACCGACCACCCCGAGTCCCACGGCTTCCCTCGGGGCCACCCCCCGATGCGCGGCTTCCTCGGGGTGCCGGTGCGCGTGCGCGACACGGTGTTCGGCAACCTCTACCTCACCGAGAAGGCCGGCGGCGCCGAGTTCGACGAGGACGACGAGGCGATCATGGTCGCCCTGGCCACGGCCGCAGGCGTGGCCATCGAGAACGCCCGCCTCTACGAGGAGTCGCGCCGTCGCGAGCACTGGCTGAGCACGTCGGACGAGATCACCACCCGGCTGCTGACCGGGGACGGGCTGGACACGGTGCTGGAGCTGCTCGCCGCGCGGGTCCGCCCCCTCACCGACGCCGACCTGGCCGCCGTCGCCGTACCGGAGCCGGGGGGTGAGAGGCTGACCGTGCTGGCCTCCGACGGGCCGAGGGCGGCGGAGGTCCGGGGACGTACGGCCCCGGTACACGGAACGCCGGTCGGGCGGGCCTTCCGCGGCGACGCGCCCATCGTCATCGACGTCTCCTGGGAGGACGGTGCGTCCGCGCCGCTCCTGGACGGACTGGGGCTGGGGCCGGCTCTCCTGGCCCCGATCGGTGCGGGTGACAGCGCGCGCGGTGTCCTGGTGCTGGGTCGCGGCGCGAGCAGCGCCCCGTTCCCACCCGAGACCGCGCAGATGCTGCACACCTTCCTCGGCCACGCGGCGCTCGCCCTCGAACTGGCCGAGGCGCGCAGCCACGCCGAGCGGTTGAGCATCCTGGAGGACCGCGACCGCATCGCCCGGGACCTGCACGACGTCATCATCCAGCGGATGTTCGCGATCGCGATGTCGCTCATGGGCTGCGTCGACCGGATCACCGATGCGGCGCCCGCCAGCCGGGTGCGCCAGGCCGTGGACGACCTGGACGACACCATCCGGCAGACGCGCTCGACCATCTTCGCTCTGCAGCACATGGGCGAGGGCCGACGGTGGCTGCGCACCCGGATCCTGGAGGCGGTCGGCGCCGCCTCCGAGCCCCTCGGGTTCTCGGCCGGTCTGCGCCTGGACGGCCCCATCGACAGCGCGGTCCCCGACGACGTGGGCGAGGACGTCCTGGCCGTGATCGGGGAGGCCCTGTCGAACGTCGCCCGCCACGCCGAGGCCTCCCGGGCCGAGGTCCTCGTCCACGTCGACGAGGGGGTCGCCGTGGCGGTGCAGGACGACGGTGTGGGCCTCCCGGAGGAAGGCCGCCGCAGCGGACTGCGCAATCTCGCCGACCGCGCCGCTCGCCATGGCGGCACGTTCACGGCCGAGCGGCGCCCGGAGGGTGGGACGCGGACGGTGTGGCGCGTCCCCATCGACGAGGACGGCTTGGGCTAGAACGGCCCGGCCGCCCATGCGCGTGCGGCCCGGCCGGCGGGCGGACCGTCGATGCCGACGGCGCTGAAGCGGAGGGGACGGTCCTGGGGCCGGTCGGCGCTTCGGGCAGGGGACCGGGACCGCCGTTGCCAGATGTCATGTCCATGCTCGGGATTCTCCATGGCCGTAGGCGTCGGGACGTGTGGTTCCGGGGCGCCGGGCCTGTGGGGACTCCGGGCCCGACATACCGCCGCGCAGGAATGCTCCCGCCCCGGAGGGGCCCGGCCCCTCACGGCATCCGGTCAGCGTCGTCAGGGCCAAGAAGGACCGGTAGATGGTGGCGGACTGGAACCAGTGGTCGGTGCCGGCCCCACGATGACCATGGAGCGGCCGCGCGACTCCTCGGCGTTGGCGGCGGACTCGCGGCCGATGCGCCCCGCCTTGTCCGCCGGGGGCACCGGTGTGGACTTCCTGCCAGGCAGGGGGCAGGGCTGGGTGGCGTCGCCGTATCCACTCGGGCACATGCCCGGCAGTCCGGAACGCCCCACCCCGTGCTGCGCGAGCAACGGGTCGAAGACCGTCGTGACCAGGTGCCCGCCGATCTCGCGCACCGGGACGCTGCGGCGGATCGTCTCGGCGCCGCCGCCGTCGAAGCGGGGCAGGTCGGCAAGGGCCGTCTCGCAGCCGTCGGCATAGAGGCGGAGCGGCGATCGGTTGTCGCCGAGCCGGAGGTTCCACCTGCCGCCCTCGCGGCCGTAGCCGAAGCCGAGGGACCCCTGGGGTACGACGGGCTCGCCGGTGCGCCCGTCGATCAGCACCGTCTTGAACGCGGCGTTGTCGCCGCCGACCGTATCGCCGAGGTCGGCGGCGATGAGGAACCTGCCCGGGCGGCAGGCGCCGGCGGAGTCCTCCGGCGGGTCGATCCGGACCAGGAACGGCAGGTCGGTGTCGCGTGCGACGTAGTCGTCCTCTCAGTCCACGACATAGCACCAAAGGACCGATTCGTCGGCATCGATGGGACGAAGGTCCCAGCGCCGACCGGTGCGGCCTGGGCGACGGAGGGATGAGCACCCGGCGCACACGCCGCCCGGCGTCCGGGAAGCGCCTGACGGACCCACCTGGCCGATCACCGCCGACGGGTCGCACGGCGGCCGCGGGTCGTGCCCGTTGACCAGGACAGGGGCCTCGTCGGCTGATGGCCTGACGGCACTGGGGCGCGGGCCTTCCGGCCCGGGCGGGCCTGGAGGGGCGTGTCCGGCGCGGCGAGGAGGCACCCCCACTCTCGCCTGCCCTCCCCCGTGCGGCGCTCGCCCGGTGCCCACGGTCCCGGGTCGTCGGCCGCCGATACGAACGTCCGCCCGCGAGAGGCCCGTGGGCACTGTCGGCCCGGCACCGGACGGCGGAAGTCTGGAAGCAGGGCGGACAGCATGCCGCCGCCCCGGGGACGGGCCGTCCTCCCCTCCGCGTCCGAAGGAACGGGAACGATGCTGGTACACGCGATGATGTCGCAAGCAGAGGTGCTCTTGGACGAGGAGACCCCGGTGCGTGAGGCCGCCCGCCTCTTGGCGGAGAACCGCTGTGACAGCGCACCGGTCGTCGACGCCTCCGGTGCACTGACCGGAATCGTCACGGAGAACGACCTTCTCACCGACCTTTTCGAAGCCGACACCGATGCCTACGCCCGCGCTCTGGAGGCCCGGGCCGCACCCGGTGTGCACCGCGTGAACGCGGCGATGACCCGCGCCGTGGTGACCGCCGCCGAGGACGACGATGCCTGCGAACTGAGCCGGCGCATGTTCGAGACGCGTATCCGCTGCGTGCCTGTGTTGCGTTCCGGAAGAGTGGTCGGCCTCGTGTGCCGCCGCGACATCATGCGCCTGATGATGCGCCCCGATGCGGATGTCGCCGCTGACGTCCGAGCCGAGCTCGACCTGCGCCTCCCCGATCCCGGGGAGGTGGAGGTGACCGTTCTCGATGGTGTCGTCGAGGTCGTCGGCGCCGCGGACCCGCAGGCGCGCCGGGGCATTGAGGCGCTGGCACGACGGATTCCCGGCACCCGCAGAGTCGTGTTCCCTCAGCGGGCCGCGCCCGCACCGCGCGAGCACGGCGGGCAGCAGGGGCACGCACCTCTGCGCAGTGGTCTCCACGGCTGAGGCGTCGTCCGAGCGCTCCGAGGAGAAAGGCCCGGTCATCACGGTCCGCCCCGACGCCCCGCCCCGGTGGGCGCCCGACCGGTACAGCTCCGGGGACGAGCCTCAGCCCGTGGTCGACAGCAGCGACACACAGGGCGCACGGGGCGGTTTGGTCGGCCGCCTCCGCAGCATGGGACGCTGCGCCGACGCAGCACGGGCCGCACCTTGGGCGGGCGGATCGACCAGGTCGAGGACGTGGACTCCGTCGGGGGGCAGTGCCCGCACCCCGGACGCGGCGCGGCGGTCCGCGATGACCACGGGACAGGTACCGAGAAGGAGGGGCCGTGCTGGTCAACGATGTGATGACCACGCCGCGCGTGGTGCTTTCAGCAGGGACGACGGTAGGTGACGCCGCCCGTCTGTTCGTCGAGCGGGGTGTGGCGGCCGCCCCGGTGCTCGACGGCGACGGTGTGCTCCTCGGCATCGTCACGGAGATCGATTTTCTTCGGGAGCGGTACGAGCCCGATCCGCGGGCCTCGGCACTTCCGGCGGCGGAGCCTGCATCGGGGTTGGCGGAGCGCGTCGCCGACGTGATGACGCGCGATGTGGTCACCGTCACGGAGAACACCGACGCGGCCCGGCTGGTCGACCTGATGGTGCGCGACCGGATCCGGTGGGTTCCCGTGGTGCGCGCGGGGCGTGTGGTGGGCATGGTGGGCCGTGGAGACCTGCTGCGGATGCACTGGCGGTCCGACGCCGAAACCACCTCCGACCTGCGCTCCGCGCTGGCCGAGGGGGCGCCCTACATGCGGCGGTGGTCGGCCGAGGTACGCGACGGGGTGGCGCACCTGGCCTGTGGCGACGCCACCCCCGGAGAGCGCCGGACCGCGGTCGGCATCGCACGGACCGTCGCGGGTGTGAGTCGCGTGGTCGTCGAAGGACCATGATGCGCGGCGGGCCGCCCGCTGGAGCAGGGGGCCGCCCGGCGGCCGGTCCTCGGGACCGATGGCCCTGTCGGGGAGGATATCCGGCACTCTCCTCCCCGGTATTGGTCTCTGCCGGTTCGGACATCGATCGGGTGTGCTGGAGGTAGGGACCGCGGAGGGTCCGTCCCCCTTCCGGCCCCTCAGAAGCGACGGCCGGACCGGCCGCCCCGGAATCCGCGGGCTGCACGGGCCGGAGCCGCGGAGACTGCCACCGACCGGAGCTGACGATGATGGAATCGCCCGACATGCGCACCACCGAACCCATGCCCCTGCAGGCCGCCCTGGAGGCCGGCGAGCGTGCACCGTCCGTGTGCAACACCCGTCCCTGGAACCTCAGCGAGGAGCGGGGGCGCATCATCGTCGCCACCGACCCCGAGCGGCTCCTGGACGTGGCCGACCCCCGGGCAAGGGAACTGGTCATCAGCTGCGGGGCCGCGCTCTACAACATCCGGGTGGGGATGCGCGCCCAGGGGAGCGTCCCGGAGGTCGCGATTCTGTCCGACCCCGAACGCCCCGGGCGGCTGGCCGAGGTCGCGCCGGGACCCGCGGTCCCACCCGACGAGGAGTCCCGCGCACACGCCGCGGCCATTCCCCGGCGCCGCACCCACCGCGGCCCGTTCTCCGCCGACATCGACGACGTCATGCTGGTCCGCGACCTGACCGCCGCCGCGGCCGCCGAAGGCGCGACCCTCCAGCCGCTGACCGCTGAGCCGCTCATCCGCGCGCTCTCCGGCTTGGTCACCGCCGCTGAGCACCTCCACCGCCACGAGCGCGTCCGGACCGCCGAACTCGCCCGCTGGGTGCGGTCGGCCGAAAGCCGGACGGCCGAGGGTGTTCACGCCGGCGACTTCCCGCCCGACCCGGACAGCGGCCTGTTCCCTGGCCGCGACTACGGGCAGCAGCGCATCCGCGGCATGCTCGACGTGCAGGGGACGGTCACCGGAACGGTCGCGCTGCTGACCACACCCGGCGACACCCGCGGCTCCTGGATCGCCGCCGGACAGGCACTGGAGCGGGTGCTGCTGGCAGCCGCGGCCGAGGGCGTGGCGGCGGCGTTCCACACGCAGCCGCTGGAGGAAGAGGCGCTGTGTTCCTTCATCGCGGAGCGGATCTGCGGCGGCGCATACCCGCAGATGATCCTGCGACTGGGGCGGCCCCGGCCGCGCGGGGCCCGGCCTGTTGCGCCCTCACGGCCGCACTGACCCGGGCTTCCACCTGCGGCGAGGAGGGCCCATCGCCCGTTCCGCCCCTGGCCCCGGCGGGACGCTGGTCGATGTGCGGTCGCCTGCGGCCGCGGCCCGTGTCCCGGCATCGGACGTCAAGGGTCGGCGAACGCGGTCCGTACACGGATGACGGTTCCGCAGGCCGCCGCCCTCCGAGCCGCAGAACCGGCTCGGCACCGTCATGCCGGCTCGCGGCCAGGGGGTGACTCCTGCTCAACACGGTGGTGGTGACCGGTTCCCGTCGGCCCGGGAGACCGCGACGCGCGGAACGAAGAACTTCCATCCGGCGCCCGTGATCGCCTCCTCCCCCGGAACACCGGTCCGTTCGTGCTCCGGGCGCCGACGCGACCGGCCCACTCGCTCCTTCTCTCGGCGTGTCAGCGGCATGGTGCCCGCGGCCGCATACCGTCCCCCTCGACCGTGTGCACCGGCCCCGGGACCTCCGCCATGGCCCAAAGGCCCGAATGCCCCATGGCCCATCGGTGTCACATGCGTGACCGTGTGCAGAACGACCGTGCGCAGAAGGAGCGCGACCGACCGGACGAACGCCGAACACGGGGCAGGGCGATGACAGGACCGCACACCGCGCACAGCGGCGACATCGGACGCCGTGTCGTCCAGCGCCGCACGGAGATGGGGCTGACCCGGGACGAGGTGGCCGAGCGCAGCGGGATGGACCCGGGATACATCGCCTACCTTGAGACGCACCCCGCTCGTTTCAGCCGGGAGTCGCTGTACCGGCTGTCGCAGGCACTGCACACCTCCCCCGACCACCTGCTGGGAACCGACACCGACACGCCGCCCGGCAGCGCTGCCACGGCGGTTCCCGAGCCGGAGGTCACCGTGCTGACCGGTGAGGAATGCCTGGAGCTGATCAGCCCCGGCGGGGTGGGCCGCGTCTCCTTCACCGAGGCCGAAGGCGCCGCCCCGGTCGTGCTTCCGGTCAACTACGGCGTCATCGACGGCACCGTGGTCGTGCGTACCGCCGTCGACGGGGCCATCGCCCAACATGTCGGCGAGCCCATGAGCTTCCAGGTCGACAGGCTCGACGAGACCATGAGCGAGGGATGGAGCGTGCTCCTGGCCGGACGCGCCCGCCTCATCGACGACGACGCCGAACGCGCCGCCCTACGCGAGCGGCGCCCTCTGCGCCCGTGGGCGGGCGGCGACCGCGAGGCCTGGATCCGCATCGACGCCGGGCGGGTCACCGGCCGCCGCGTGGGAGGACGCGGCATGCACGCATAGGAAGGCCCGGGGCGCCGACGGTTCTTGGCCGCCCAACGCACCCGATGTCCGGATGTGCCCGGGGCGCGGTGACCTCGGTCCCGGCGAGACGGTGCGGCCGCCCCTGCCCCTCACGAGGGGAACGGGCGTTTTCTGGAATCGCCACCGCACGTCCCTGAAAGGACACGGACATGACGTCACGGAACATCCACCGGCCCCCCGTCGCGGCCGATGCGCCTCGCGACATCGTCGCCTCCCCCGCGGCCCGTGCGGTCCTCGCCATTGTCCGACTGGCGATCGGCTGGATCTTCCTCTGGGCCTTCCTGGACAAGCTCTTCGGGCTGGGATTCGCCACCCCCGCCCAAGGCGCCTGGCTCAACGGAGGCAGCCCGACCCGGGGTTTCCTCACCGAGGCCACTTCAGGGCCCCTCGCCGGGTTCTACCAGTCGTTCGCCGGCGCCGCCTGGGCCGACTGGCTGTTCATGCTCGGCCTTCTCGGCATCGGCCTGTCCTTCCTCCTGGGCATCGGCATGCGCATCGGCGGGGTCGCCGGTGCGATCATGCTGGTGCTGATGTGGAGCGCCGCCCTCCCGCCGGAGAACAACCCGTTCATGGACGACCACCTCGTCATGGCGCTGGTGATGGTCGGCCTCGCCCTCGTCCACGCGGGCGACACCGCCGGCCTGGGCCGCTGGTGGAACGGCCTGGCCATCGTCCGCCGCCTCCCGGCGCTGCGCTGAGGAACCTCCGGGCGGACGCGTCGGCCGTGTCCTTCCGGCGGCCGCCCGGACGGCGACGCCCGTCCGGCAATGCACGGGGGAGAGAAGGGGAAGTGGAGCACACCAGTGGCGCGCTGATCGTGCCAGAGGAGATCACGGCAGTGGCGTTCGCCTTGGACGGGGTCATCACCGACACCGCCTCCATCCACGCCGCCGCCTGGAAGCGCACCTTCGACGACTTCCTGCACTCACGGGCCCGTGCCGTGAGTGAGCCGTTCGTCCCCTTCGCACTGCGCGACGACTACCTGGCGTACATCGACGGCCGCTCTCGCCTGGACGGCGTGCGGGCCTTCCTCGCCTCGCGCGAAATCACGCTGCCCGAGGAGCACACCGGCGCCGATCCGGGCAGCCTGACCGTCGCCGCGCTGGACGACCGCAAGGAGCGCTTCTTCCTCGACTACGTGCGCACCTACGGCGTCACCGCCTCCCCCTCCACGCTCACGCTGCTCAAGGCCCTGCGGCACGCGAGGATACGCACGGCGGTCGTGTCGGCCGACCGCAACAGCGCCGCGATCGTCAAGACGATCGGCGCCTCCGAGCTGTTCGACGTGCGGGTGGACGGTCGCGACGCTGAACGACTGCACCTGCCCGCCAAGCCCGACCCCGCCCTGTTCCTGGAGGCGGCCCGCCGCATGGGCACTCCCCCCGCCCGCACCGCCGTGGTGGCGGACTCCCTGGTCGGGGTGGAGGTCGGCGTACGCGGCGGCTTCGGCATGGTGGTCGGGATCGACCGGGGCGGCCAGGCGGCCGGGCTCTTCGCCCGCGGCGCCGAGGTGGTCGTCTCCGACCTCGCCGAGCTGACCGTGACAGGGGCGGACGCATGAACCCGTGGCCGCCCTCCTACGAGGACTTCGCTCCCGCGGACGAAGGCCTGCGCGAGCCCCTGTGCCCCTCGGTCCGGCTGCTTCGCCACACGCCGCGCTGCGGCCGGCGGCCCGGCGCCACCTCTGTGGCGGGAGTGCGCGAGGGTGATCGATGCCACCGACGACCGGCGCCTGCCGCGTCTCCACCTGATCCACCTGATCCACCTGCTGCAGACGCTCCCGTCGCCCACCGTCGAATCCGGGCGGCTCGGGCATGCCCGCCCCTCGGCACGTGGGCCTCTGCGGGCGCGCTGGGCGGGGCCGGTGGCAGGGCGCGGGCCTGCTCGGCGCCGCGGTCCGCGGCTTCGACCACTCGCAGGTCAGGGCGTTCGTCGTCGCCCTGTTCCGCTCGGTCGCCTCGGACAACGGCGGTCGGGGCCTCGTCGGCTTCCGCTTCCGGGGCGGTCGGGCTCGTCGCGCTGTCGGGCCCGTCGGCTGCGTTCTCAGGGTCTGATCCCTGCTCACGCCTGAGTTCGCCTATCAGCGGCTCGAACGCACCCGCCAGCGCGACCGCACGGGCCCGGAGATGAGGATTCGTTCTCCATTGCAGGTCATCGACCATGCTCAGGAGCCGTCCGCCGACGAGCGCTACCGCACTCCGCAATCCCCCGGACGCTTGTGGAGACAGTACTCCTCCGGCACTCCTCCGGAGCCGTCACGGCCTTGAGGACGTAGGGGCCATGGCGCGGCTCCGGGGCCGGGCTCATTCCAGGGAACGGAACCGCGGGTCCCGCTTCTCCAGGTAGCTCGCGACGCCCTCTGCGGAGTCGGGGTGGCGGAAGGCCTCGGCCATCAGGGTCTCGGCGTGGGCGACCGCGGTCGGGAAGTCGGAGTCCATGGCGCGCATCACCTGGTCCTTGATGAGGCTCATCGAGGTCGGCGAGGACAGCCGGGCGAGTTCATCGGCGTAGGCGACCGCGGTCTCCACCAGGGACTCGGGCTCGACCAGGCGGTCGACCAGCCCGAGGGACAGCGCCTCCTCGCCGCGGACCAGCCGAGCGGACAGGAGCAGGTCCAGGGCGCGGCTCTGTCCGACCAGGCGGGGAAGGATCCAGGCGATGCCGTACTCGGCGATCAGGCCGCGCCGGGCGAAAGCGGTGCCCAGTTTGGCCTCCGGGGTGCAGAAGCGCAGGTCGCAGTAGAGCGCCTCGACCAGGCCGAGCCCCACGGCCGCGCCGTTGATCGCGGCGATCAGGGGCTTGCGCAGGAAGAGGGGGCGCTCCCGCGGGCGCTCCCTCTCGGGCGGCTCGACGGAATCCGGGCCGCGCGTGCCGACCTTCTGGAGGTCCTCGAAGTCGGCCCCGGCGCAGAAGCCGCGGCCCGCCCCGGTGACGACGACCGCACGGACCCGCGGGTCGCCGTCCGCCTCGTCGAGGAGGTCGAAGTAGCGGTCTTCGAGCGCATAGGTCCAGGCGTTGAGCCGGTCGGGGCGGTTGAGGGTGAGCAGGAGGACCGCGCCGCGGCGTTCGGCGAGGACGAGGTCGGAGGGCGGTGTCTCGGTCATTCGGGTGTCCTTGTCCGTGGATGGCGGCCTGGGCGGGGGCGGTCGGTGGCGGCGGGTGGCGGGACCGCCCGTGATGGGGACGGGCGCGGAGTGGACGGGCGCGGCATCGGCCCGGAGTGCGCGGTCGAGGGCCCGGAGGCTCCCGGACGGCGGTGCGCCCGGTGCCGCGACACGGCCCCTAGCCCACCGCGCCCTCGAACACACGGCGCGGGGTTCCGACCAGCATCCGGTCGAGCTGGTCCTCGGTGACACCGCGCTCGCGGACGTACGGGACGACCTCTTCGTGCAGGTGCAGGTAGTTCCATTGCGGGAGGAACGCCATGACCTCCGGGTCGATCCAGTCGATGTAGCAGGAGGCGTCCTGGGAGAGGATCATCCGGTCCGCGTAGCCGCGCCGGCACATCTCGACCAGCGTGTCCGCCCGGGCCTCGAAGGTGGTCTCCAGGTAGAGGCCGAACCGGTCCATGCCGAGCACGAACCCGGCGTCGGCGAGCTCGGACAGGTGGTCGCAGTCGGCGGTGTCGCCGCTGTGGCCCAGGACGATCCGGCCGGGAGGCACGCCCTCCTCGTCGCACATGACGCGCTTCACGTGCAGGCCGGTGCGCGAACCCGGGTGGGTGTGCACGGTGACCGGCGCGCCGGTCCGGTGGTGGGCGCGGGCCACGGCCCGCATGATCCTCTCCACGCCGGGGGTGAGGCCGGGCTCGTCGATCGCGCATTTGAGCATGCCCGCCCGGACGCCGGTGTCCGCGATCCCCCCGGTGATGTCCTCGACGAACATGTCGGTCATCGGGTCGGGGACCTCGGTGCCCAGCGCCTCGTTGAGGGCGGGGCCGCGGTGCCGGAAGAAGAACGGGACCCGCTCGTAGGCGTACACGCCGGTCGCCACCACGATGTTGAGCTCGGGCACCCGGGCGGCGACCCGCTGGATGCGGGGGATGTACCGGCCGAGGCCGATCACCGTCGGGTCGACGATCGTCGTGACGCCCTGGGCGGCGAGGGCCTTGAGCCTGGCGACGGCGTCGTCGACGCGGGCCTGCTCGTCGCCCCACTCCCCGGGGTGGTTGATCTGCACGTCGGTGGTGAGCACGAAGACGTGCTCGTGCATGTAGACGGTGCCGAGGGCGGAGCTGTCGAGGGGGCCGTTGACGGTGGGGACGGTGGTCACGCGCGCAGCTCCTTCTTGAGGATCTTTCCGGTGGGGCCGACGGGGAGGGCGTCGAGGAAGCGGACCTCGCGCGGGTACTTGTAGGCGGCCAGGCGTTCCCGGCAGAACGCGGTCACCTCGTCGGCGGTGGCGGTGCTCCCGGGCTCCAGGGCGACGTGGGCGACGACCTCCTCGCCGAGGCGGGCGTCGGGCCTGCCCACCACGGCGGCCGCGGCGATGGCGGGGTGGGCGTAGAGGACCTCCTCGATCTCGCGCGGATAGACGTTGTAGCCGCCGCGGATGATGAGGTCCTTCTTCCGGTCGACGATGAACAGGTAGCCGTCCTCGTCGGCGTACCCGAGGTCGCCGGTGTGGAACCAGCCGTTCCGGAACACCTCGGCGGTGGCCTCGGGCCGGTTCCAGTAGCCCTTCATGAGGTTGTGGCCGCGGATGACGATCTCGCCGACGTGGTCGGGCCCCGGGGGCAGGGGCCGGTCGTCCTCGTCCACGATCCGGGTCTCGACGCCCCGGATCGGCTTGCCGATCGAGCCCACCTTGCGCTCCTCGGCGCTGATGTTGAACGTGGTGGTGCTGGCCGTCTCCGACAGCCCGTACCCCTCGAGGACCACCGCTCCGGGGAAGGTCTCCTCGAACGCCCGGATGACCTCGCCGGGGATGGCCGACCCTCCGGAGACGCCGACCCGCAGTGCGGACAGGTCCCGTCCGGCGAGGTCCTCCTGGAGGAGGGCGACGTACATGGTCGGCACGCCCGAGAAGACCGTGCAGCGGTGCGCCTCCATCGCATCGACGACCGGCCCGGGCTCGAACCGGGGGACCAGCGCGAGCGTGCCCCCGTAGCGCACCGCGACGTTGAGGACGCTCGACAGGCCGAACACGTGGAACAGCGGCAGGACCGCCAGGCCCACGTCGTCGGACCGGAAGCCGAACAGCTCCCCGGCGACGGTGCAGTTCATGTAGAGCTGGTGGTGGGTGAGCTCGGCGCCCTTGGGGCTGCCGGTGGTGCCGCTGGTGTAGAGCAGGACCGCGGTGTCCTCGGCCCGGGTCGGCTCGATCTCTCCGGTGTCGTCCGCGGCGAGGAGTTCCTCGAACGGCAGGGTGCCTTCGGGGGGCTCCGGGTCGCCGACCACGTAGACGGCGGCCTTCGTGCCGGCACGGAGGGCCTCGGCGGTGAGCGGCCCGAAGGTGACGAGCACGCCCGCCCCGGCGTCCTCCACCTGGTAGGCGATCTCGGGCGCCTTGAGCAGCGGGTTGAGCGGCACCATGACCAGCCCTGCCTTGAGGATCCCGAAATAGCAGAACAGGAACTGCTCGACGTTGGGCAGCTGCACCGCCACCCGGTCGCCCGGCACCAGGCCGAGGCCGCGCAGGCCCGCCGCCACCCGGCCCGACACCTCGTCGACCTGCTGGTAGCTGAAGGCCGTGCCGCCGCTGTGGCACAGCGGCTTGGCCGGTTCGGCCAGCCGGGATTCGCGCAGGATCGTCGCGAGATTGAAGCCCATGGTCGCCTCGCCCCTCTTTGCATGCCGACCGTTCGGTATGCCTCCGATGAATATCGGCGCGCTTCTCCGGCTGTCAATGGGGGTGCCTCGGCGGAAGCGGGGGCCGGCACGGCCGTGGAGCGGCCGGGAGGCCCTCCGGCCAGGCCCGAGCCGGTGAGGGCGGGAGGAGTCGGCCCCCGCTCGGTCCGCCGGTGGGAACGGTCGTCCCCGCGGGTCCCACCTCCCCGACAGGTCCCACCGGCGCCCCCCGCTCCGATACGGCGAGGACCGGAGGAATGGGCGAGACTGTCAGGCTCCCGACACGACCGCGCCTCGGACCGGCCCGGCGGCGGAGCAAGGAGGGAAGGGGCGGCGACCCGTTCCCGAGCGGTCGGCGCGGGCCGAGGCGAATACGAGGGGGCATGGCCACGATCGCTCATGCACGTTCCCGCGCCCTGACCCATGCCGGGCGGGGGCTCATCTCAGGTCTCGGCGGCGGGGTGGTCTTCGGCGCGCTGATGGCGGTGACCGCCATGCTGCCGATAGTGGCGATGCTGGTCGGTTCCGAGAGCGCGGCCGTCGGCGCCGTCGTTCACCTGGCGACATCGGCGGCGATCGGACTCGGCTTCGGCGTGCTCGCCGGCGCCGTCGCCGACCGGGTGCGGACGGTCCTCCCCGCCGGTCTGCTCTGCGGCGTGGTGTGGTGGGTCCTGGGCGCGCTCGTGCTCATGCCCGCCTTCCCGGGGATGCCGCTGTTCATGCTCGGCCCGCCCGCGATGATGCGCCTCATGGGCCACGCCGTCTACGGCCTGGTGACCGCCGCGATCCTCTTCGGGCTGAGCCGCACGCACGTCTGACGGCCGCCCGGTAGGGGCACGGGTGCTGCCGCCCGTGCCCCCGCTCTCTGGGCTGAGGCGCACCAGGGCGGCCCCGCCCTCCGGTGGTCAGTCGCCGCCCGCCAGGTCGTTCAGCGCGTCCTCGATCCCGCGGTGGAACGTGGGGTAGGCGTAGATCATCCCTCGCAGCGTCTCCACCGGCGTGCGCGCGTGCACCGCGACCGACAGCGCGCCCAGCACCTCTCCCCCGTTCGGCCCGGCAGAGGTGGCGCCGACCAGCACGCCGGCGCCACGGTCCTCCACGAGCTTGATGAACCCGTCGTTGCCCGCCTTGTGGATCCACCCCCGGGCCGTGGACGGCACCTGCGCCGTGCCCGTGCGCACTTGGAGTCCCTTCTCGCGGGCCTGGGCCTCGGTCAGGCCCACCGCGCCCACCTCGGGGTCGGTGAAGGTGACCCGGGGCAGCGCCCGGTAGTCGGCCGTGGGCCCGTTCCCGCCGGTGAGGATGTCCTCGGCGGCGATGCGCGCCTGGTAGACCGAGACGTGGGTGAACGCGCCCTCGCCGACGATGTCGCCCAGCGCCCACACCCCCGGCGCCGCCCGCATCCGCCCGTCCACGGAGATGGAGCGCGCCGAGGTGTCCAGACCGACCGAGGCCAGGCCGAGGCCGTCGAGGTCGGAGCGGCGCCCGGTGGCCACCAGCAGCCGCTCGGCGCCCACCTGCCCGGAGCCGGTGTCCACCGAGAACCCGCCGGGGCCGTGCGACACGCCGGTGATGCGCACGCCGGTGCGCACGTCCAGCCCTTCGCGGCCCAGCACGTCGGCGACCAGCGCGCCCGACTCGGGCTCTTCGGGGCCGAGCACCCGCTCGCCGGCCTCCAGTACGGTCACGCGGGTGCCGAAGCGGGCGAAGGCCTGGGCGAACTCCAGGCCGATCGGCCCGCCGCCGATCACGCACAGCGAGTCCGGCGCCTTCTCGGCGCGCACGGCCTGGCGGTTGGTCCAGTAGGGCACCTGGTCCAGGCCGGGGATCGGCGGGACCGCGGGGGCGGTCCCGGCGGCCACCACCACGCCGGTGCGGGCCCGGAGCACCCGCTCGCCGCCGCCGTCCTCACGCACCCGGACCGTGTCCGCGCCCTCCAGCCGACCGGTGCCGCGCACGAACCTGCCGCCCTGGCCAAGGAAGCGCTCCACCGCGGCGGTGTCGTCCCAGTCGGTGGTGGCCTCCTCGCGGATGCGCCGGGCGACCGGGGCGAAGTCCGGATAGGCCTCGGCGTTCCCGGCCAGTTCGGGCACCCTGCGCGCCTCGGCGAGCGCGTCGGCCGCGCGCACCATCATCTTGGTCGGGATGCACGCCCAGTACGGGCACTCGCCGCCCACCAGGGCGGCCTCCACCCCCACCACGTCCAGGCCTTCCGAGGCCAGCCGCCCGGCCAGGGCCTCGCCTCCGGGCCCCATGCCGACGACGACCACGTCGGCGCTGTCCACTCCGGTGTCGGCCATGCCGCGTCACCGTCCCATCCCCGTCGTATCGGCACGCCACCGCGCGGCGGCGTCGAGTTCGGCAAGAAGCCCGGACAGGCCGGCCGCTCCCCCGCGACCACCGGCCCGCCCCGCACAGAGCAGGCCCGAGCGACGGCCCCGGTCTGTCGGGTCGCTGACCTACCCCCTGCCCCGATCGCGCCCCGCGCAAGCCTCCGGTATCCGGGGCGACCGCGCCGCCTGACCGCAGGATCGAACGGCACGCGGACATCCGGCCCGGGGCCGCCGCCATGCCGGTCCGGTCCGCCACGGGCGGCACGCGTCCTCTCCGCCGGCGGCCCCGAACACGCGGAGGGGCGCAGGGGCCCGCCGCCGGGGCACGGTGGCGGCGGGGCGTGTCCCGTTCAGGTGCCCGACACGCGGGAGAACGGCCCCGCGCCCCGTCCCGCCGAGCCCGCCGGGCCCGCCGTGCGGTCCGCCGTCCGCTCGGTCTCCCCGGCCGCCGTCGGCGCTACGGCCTCTCGGGCATCGGGGAGACGGGGGGCGGGTCCCCGAGCATTCTGGTGCGCAGGGCGAGCAGTTCACCGTTCGGGGCGGCGCCGACGTCGCGTTCGAACGAGGCGACGAACCCGGCGAGCCACTGCCGGGCGAAGTCGCAGCGGCCGGCGGCCAGGGCCCCTTCGACGACGGCGGCCGCCGCGAGCTGGTTGTACTGGTCCAGCTGCAGCAGCTGGCGGGCGTACTCGACGGCCTCGTCCCACTCCCGGCAGGACCGGTGCAGGTGGATGAGCCGGACCAGCGCCTGGGAGTGCAGCCCC
Organism: Nocardiopsis baichengensis YIM 90130; assembly: GCF_000341205.1. Lineage (NCBI taxonomy): Bacteria > Bacillati > Actinomycetota > Actinomycetes > Streptosporangiales > Nocardiopsidaceae > Nocardiopsis > Nocardiopsis halophila. The sequence continues at coordinate 57,613 of NZ_ANAS01000044.1, forward strand.
TCGTAGCGCTTGCGGTAGGGGACGAGCCAGTGGTCGCAGGCCTGCTCCCCTTCCAGGAAGCGCCGGATGCCGTAGGCCGTCACCCGGCTGTAGTAGAAGCAGGCCCGCCGCTTGTCCTGCCGCAGATCACAGGCCCGCCCCTTGTCGAATACGTCCTCGACCTCCCCCGTGTCCGTCCACCACAGGCCGCCGGTCTCCAGCCGGTAGAAATTGCTGCCGCTGCGCCTGATGAACGTCGACTCCCGGTGGGGATGCAGTTCGGGTTCGAGCATGCGGCGCAGGCTGTGCATCGTGACGTGGAAACTCTGCACGGCTTTCTCGGGAACGGCGTCGGGCCAGCAGAGGTCGATCAGCTCGTCCATCGATCTCGGACTCCCCGGGTGCAGCAGGAACCACTTCAGCATCCTGAGCGTCGTGTCCCGCCGCTGGCACCTCCGGTCCACGGGCTCCTGACCGCGAAAAACCCGGAACGGGCCGAAGAAGAAGGCCCGGAACCGCGCACCGCCGTCCCGCCCTTCGGACGGGCAGCACCGAGACGGCGCCGGCGGATACGCGGAAAGTTGAAAGTTGTTCATTTCGGAACCCCGGCGTGTGAGCGGAACGAGCGCGCGACCGTCGCCAGGGTAGGAAATCGGCATCGTGCAGGACAAGGGCCCGGTCCGACAGTGGACCGGCACCGCAACGGCGACTTGCATCCTCGGTAAGCGAGGGGTAAGCCCGCGTCCCTAATGTGGCCCGGACCGAATACACGCACCACGCGGAATACCTCCGGCCGCAACGAGGAAGTGGGGCACGAGAAATGTCGAGGCTGGATCTGGTGACGATTCTCGTTCGCGACATGGAAAGAACGAAGGCCTTTTATACCGGACTTCTCGGTTTCAGCGTCGTCGAGCGGTTCACGTCACCGGACGGCACCTTCGTGTGGCTCCGCTCGGCACGCTCGGGCAGCAGCATCGCGCTCCAGGACGCGGCGGCGCGCTCAGAGAAGCCCACTCAGGCCGACATCCCCGAGGCCGGCGGCGGGCTGATGCTCGGCTTCGCCGTCGAGGACGCCGAACTGGCGCACAAGGCGGCCGTCGACTCCGGATTCGACACGCGCACCGGGGTCGTGGACATGGGGAAGGGGCGGACCTTCGGCTTGAGGGACCCCGAAGGGAACTACATCCAGGTCTTCGATGTCTACCCGGAGTTCCAGGAGGTCCAGCGGAAGCTCGGATTGGACTGACCAAGGAGGCACGCACGCATGTCCATGAGCGTAGGCGAGCTGTTCGAAGAACTGTCCACACGTTTCAAGAGCGAGGCGGCGGCCGGCCTGGACCGGACGCTCCAGTGGAACATCACCGATGTCGAGGACGGGGTCTGGGCCTTCCGGATCGCCGGCGGCGAGGGAGAGCTCATCCCCGGCGGGGTCGAGGACCCCGACACCACGTTCAGTACCCGCAGTGAGACCTGGATCGCGATCGCCGAGGGCCGGCAGGACGCCATGCGCGCCTTCATGACCGGGAAGCTGAAGGTCGAAGGCGACATGATGCTCGCCATGAAGGTCCCCGAACTCTTCGAGACCGGGGCCTGACCGCACCGCCTCGACGTCCCGCCCGGTCCCCCGCCGAAGGAGATGAGCACGTTGGAGCAGGTGACGCAGGATCGCGCCGATGCCGCAGAGGGAGCAGAAGGAGCAGCGCCCGAAGCGGAGCGGACGGAGCCCCGGACCGACCCGGAGAAGGTCCGCCTGGAATGGATCGCCTCGCTGACCGACCCCGCGACGTTCCGCTACCTGGAGCAGATCGGCGTCGGGCAGGGCTGGCACTGCGCCGAGGTCGGCGCGGGAGCCGGCTCGGTGGCCCGCTGGCTGTCCAGCCGGGTGGGCCAGTTCGGCACGGTCCTCGCCCTCGACACCGAGACCGCCCACATGGAGGGGTTGTCGGCCCCGAACCTGGAGATCCGGCGACAGGACATCACCCGGACCCCCCTGGAGAAGGGGGCCTACGACCTCGTCCACGCGAAGATCCTGCTCATGCACCTCGAAGAGCGCGAGCGGGTGCTCGGGGAGTTCGTCGCGGCCCTGAAGCCCGGCGGGTACCTGCTGGTCGAGGAGGCCGACATCCGCAGCATCCAGCGCACCGACCCGCCCTCGCCGCTGCTGACCCGCGCCGCCTCCGCCCTGGAGACCTTCTTCTACTTCGGCGGCGCCGACCCGGGGTACGGGATGAAGCTGCTCCCCGCCGTCCGCCGCACCGGCCTGAAGGTGCTGGGCACCGACTGCCAGTTGACGGCCGTGCAGGCGGGGACCCCCGCCGTCCAGACCGTCTCCATGAGCCTGGCCAAGCTCGCGCCCATGATCGTGAAGGCCGGGCTGATGGGCCGGCAGGAGGTCGACGCGGCCTTCGAGCTTCTGGAGAAGCCCTCGGACATGGTCGTGTACACGCCCGTCACCGTCTCGGTCTGGGGTCGGGCCGAACCCGGCGAGGGGCCCCGGGACGGGACCGGAGCGTGAGGCCCTGCCCCTGCCCCGCCGACCGCGGGGGCGGCGAGCGGGCCACCGGTGCGGCCCCGGCCCGCCGGCCGTCCACCCCTCGCCGCCCCCGCCCACTTCTCCGCGGACGCGCATGATCTCCACGCATTCCGGGAAAGGACCCCTCCATTGCTGTACGTGGTCATCGCCCATGAC
>NZ_ANAS01000045.1:0-1796 GCF_000341205.1 Nocardiopsis baichengensis YIM 90130
TTGCAGCGCCGATCCGAGGTAGGTCCACGCCACGGCTTCGCTGTGGTAGTCCCCGATCTGCTGGAAGGTCTGGCGGGCGTGGGTGTGGGCGTTGATGGCCTCCTCGAACCGCCGCGCCTCTCCCAGCGCCAGGCCGAGGTAGGTCCACGCCTTGGCTTCGTTGTGGGTGTCCCGGGTCTGCTGGAAGAGCTCGTGGGCGTGGGTGTGGGCGTGGATGGCCTCCTCGAACCGACGCACTTCCCGCAGCGCCAATCCGAGGTTGCTCCACGCCGTGGCTTCGCCTGCCTTGTCGTCGGCGGTGCGGGCCGTCTTCTGGGCTGAGCGTGAGACCGCCTCCAGATCTTCGAAGCGGCGCCTGCGGTGCAGGTACTCGGCCAGGCGCAGCGGCAGGGCGACGGCCGCGCGGGTGTGCTTCAGGGTGGGGGCGGCCAGAGCGGCGGCCACCAGGGCGGGGCGTTCGGCGTCCAGCCACGCCCAGGCCTCGGCGGGATCGGCGAAGCGGTTGCCGGTGCGGGCGGGGATGACGGGCAGGGCCTGCACCTGGTCGTCGGCATCGTCGACCAGGGCGGTGTAGTGGTCCAGCAGCCGCCCCAGGGCCTGGTCGCGGTCTGCGGGGGTGCGGGGGTGGGTGCGGGCGTAGTCGGCCAGCAGGTCGTGCATCGCCCACCGGCCCCCACCGTGAGAGGCCACGAGGCGGGCGGCCTCCAGCTCCTCCAGCACCTCCTCGGCCTCCTCGGGCTCCATGTCGGCCAGGACCGCGGCCGCACTTGTGGAGGTTTCGGGGCCCGGGGCCGAGCCGAGCAGCAGGAACATACGTGCCTGCAGTTCGTCGAGCTGGTCAAAGGAGGCGTCGAAGACCGCGTGCAGGCTGCGCTCGCGGTCCGAGAGCCGCTCCAGCCGGGACGCGGAATCGGCCAGGCGCCGGGCGAAGCGGCCCGGGGTCAGGCTCGCCGAGGCGGCGATGCGGGCCGCGGCGATCTCTAGAGCCAGCGGCAGGAAGCCGCAGGCCCGCGCCAGCTCCTCCAGGCCCTCGGCGTCGGGTTCGCACCCCAGGGCGCCGGCCAGCATCCCGGCGGCCGCTTCGGGGGTCAGGATGTCCAGGTCCAGGTGGACCGCGCCGGGCAGAGCGTGCAGGCCGGCGCGGCCGGTGGCCAGCAGCCGGTGCCCGCCGGGACCGGGCAGCAGCGGCCGCACCTGGGCCGCATCGCGGGCGTTGTCGGCCAGCACCAACACCGGGCGTCCCTGCTCGTCGGCCGCGGACAGGGCGGCCAGGGCCGAGCGGTAGAGCCCGGCGCGCTCCTGCACGCCGGCGGGGATGTCGGCCGGGTCCGTACCGACATCGCGCAGGAGCTTGTCCAGCGCCGCTTCCGGGGCCAGAGGCTCGGCTGCGGGGGAATAGCCCTGCAGGTCCACGAACAGCTCGGCGCAGAACCACCCCTCCCGCTGGGCGAGGGCGCCCGCGGCGGCGGCCAGGGCACTCTTGCCCACCCCGCCCATGCCCGCCACCGCCGAGACCACCACCCCGCCGCCGTCCTGGGGAGCGGGGGCACGGTTCGGGTCGAGCGCGCCCAACAGCTCGTCCAGCTCCCGACCGCGCCCGCTGAACACCACCGGCGGGGCGGGCAGAGCGTGCAGCGCCGTGGGCAGCGGCCGCGGCATCTCAACGGTCTGCGCCCCGATGAACGAGCCATGGAAGGTGGCGCCGGAGAAGTCGACGTGGTCCCCGCCGTAGCTGCGGACCTGCACGTCGCCTTGGATGGTCTCGGCCTGGACGGCTGCGCCCTGTACTTCGCCCT
>NZ_ANAS01000046.1:0-44141 GCF_000341205.1 Nocardiopsis baichengensis YIM 90130
CGATCCGGTTGGTGGTGCCGCCGGTGCGGGACTCCTCTCCACGGGCACCGCGGCGCGGGACGAAGAAGAGCACCAGCGTGATCACCGCGCACACCCCGGCGGTGATCCCCATGACGTCGTTCAGGTCGCCCAGCCCGCTGACGGCGGGCACGAAGTGGTGGGCGGCCCAGAGAAGGCCCAGGACCGCCGTGGCAGTGGCCGCTGTCCAGAAGAGCATGCGGAGCATGCCCCGATTCTGCCCGCACCGCCCCGTATGGGCAGCCGGGTCTGTCAGACCGACTCGCCCCGCCCGCGTGTCCGGGAAGCGACGAGCCCGACATGGTCGCGCCGGCCACCGTCCCACTGAGCAACGAGCAGATCCCCGGCCTGGGGCTGCGCCTGGGCGACGTCCGCACGTGCGCGGGCGGCCGCATGAGCACTTCACCCCGTGACCGGATCCGGTCGAACCGCTTGCAGTGTCAAGGTTTCCTTGACAGTCTGATTGTCAAGGAAACCTTGACGAATGGAGGGCGCATGTTCCGCCGCCGCACCCCCGCACCGACCCCGGTCCCGCTGACCGAGGCGGACATGGACACCGTCGAGCAGGTCGCCCGCGACGCGGCGCGCGGCTGCTCGCTGACCGTGCGACGCGTGCGGGGGCAGGTCCTGCTGCGCAGCCTGAACGCCCGGGAGGCCTTGGCGCCGCTGGGCGCCTTGGGCTACGCCGCCGAGTTCGTCGACTTCGACAGCGTGGCGGTCACCGGGTGGGTGCCCTCGCCCGGCACCGCGACCGTGCAGGAGATCGACGCCCGCATCGCCGCCCTGGAGGAACTGCGCTCCGAGGCCCCGGCCGCCAACCGCCTGACCAGCGCCTGAAAGGAGGGCTCCCGATGGGATGGGTGCACGCCACCGGATACGAACCCGCCTACGACCACGAGGGTTATGCCGCGGCCGTCCTGGACGACGGCACCGACACCGGAACATGGTCAGCCGAGACCACCGGCCTGCGCGGCGAACGCGTCACCGGTTGGCGCGCGGCCTGCTCGTGCGGCTGGCGCGGTGAGGATCTCCACCGCGCCGAGGACTACCCCGGCGCCACGGGGGCCGCGCCTGTCCGGGTCGAGGGGGTGGAGCCCGGCGCCGCGCCGCCGCTGCACGGCCGCTCCTGCTACGCGGCCTGGGACGCCCACCTGCGCCGGGTGCTGCCCGAGCTGGCGGTGCACGACGCGCTGGCCGACGAGAAGGCGGGGCGCGGCCCGGTCGACCGGGCGGTGCGCGCCGCCCGCGCCGCCGGGGCGTCCTGGACCGCGATCGGCCGGGCCGCCGGCACCACCCGCCAGGCCGCCCACGAGCGCTGGCACCTCCTGGACGACGACGCCCGGCCGCCAGAGGTGGACCCGGACGTGCTGCTCGCCAAGGCCGGCGCCATCACCGTCGCCATGGAGGAGCTGGGCCAGAGAGATGAAGGGGAGGGCGGGTTCTACACCGTGGCCCGCGCCGTCGACTTCCAGGATCGCGAGGTCGCCGTCGGCTACGGCCACACCGTGGCCGAGGCGCTGGCCGACCTGTCCCCCGACAACGTCGTTGAGACGCTGCGGGTCCGCAGCGCCGGGACCCAGGCCGCCATCGGCGAGCTCACCGACCCCGACAAGCACTAGCACCGACAGGAGCAGGGCCGCCCAACCCGCAAAGTCCGGCGGCCCCGCCCACTCCCCTGAGCGCGAACCCAAAGGAGAAGAACAGCATGTCAGAGACCACGCAGGCCTACGCCGACGACCCGCGTCCCGGGTGGCGCGTGCGCCTGTCCTGGCCCGGCGGCACGAGCCACGAGGACGCGATCCGAGGCGAGGACCGCCAGGACGCCCTGGAGCGGGCCCGGTGGAACTGGCCGAACGCCGAGGTCGAGATCCTCGGCCCCGACGAGGAGCCCGAGCAGGCGCCCGCCAGCCCCTCCCCTGGTGGCCGTCTGGCCGTGGCCGAGGAGCTGGGCACGACGTGGCGCTGCACGGCGTGCGCCACCTACGTGGCCGACGACCAGGACGAGTGCACCGTCTGTGAACGCGGCCGCGACGGCCGCGACCGCCACGGCCGGGACGGCGGGGAGAACGAGACGCCGGCCCCGACCGACGACGAGGACGCGGCGGAGAAGGAGCGGCGCACCGTCGAACTGGCCGCGGCCGCCGCCGAGCGGGCCGAGGCCGACCTGGAGCGCAGCGGCACCCGCACCTCCGGCCTGCTCCAGCTCGCGAGCGGCCTGCTGGCCATCATCGCCGCCGCGGCCGGGCTCAGCGCCGGGGACGGCGGCGGTTTCCCCGCCGCCGCCGAGGTCGCCATCAGCCTGGCCGCCGTGCTGCTGGCCGCGGTGATCGCCGTGCTGGGCTCATCCTGGTGGCCCCGCCACACCGGCACCGGCGGGACCCCCGTCTACGCTCAGCACACCCCCACGAGCCTGGCGGCCGAACTGGCCGAGGCCGATCCCAAGGAGTGGTACGCCGAGCACGCCTGCGTGGCCGGCGCGATCACCTACCGCCGCCACCGCCTGCAGCGCTGGGCCGTCGCCCTGCTGGTCGGGGTCGGCGCCCTGCTCGTCGTCGCGACCGTGGCCGCCCTGCTGGCCTGAACCGCCTGGGCAGGGGGCCGCCCTCCCGCGGGCGGCCCCCTGGGATCACGAAGAGCCCTTGTTGCGGGTGAGCAGCAGCTCGATCACCTCCTTGCGGTGCGTCGACTCGCTCGGCCACACGATGAACGCCAGGCAGACGAACGCGCCCAGGACCAGCCCGACGGTGACGAGGACGACCAGGGCGGTGGTGGACAGCTCGGACAGGGCGGTACCTCCGTATCGGTAGGCGACGGTGGCAAGGCCGGACACGAGGAACAGGACACGGGCGGCGCGCAGCAAGACGGGAGGGCGGGTCGGTCGGGAAGCGGGCATGCGGCTCCTTCCGGCAACGCGAAGGGGCCGGCCGCAATGGCCGGCCCCTTCGCACGGGCGCGTTCGTTCTGTCTCGACGGCGGTGGGGGTGGGGGGTGGGCGCCTCCTCGGGTACAGCAAAGGCCCTGAGGGCGGACTCAGGGCCTGGGGCGGATCAGGTCAGCAGGCATAGTTCTGACCTGGGAAAACATTGTGTGATTAGTCGTGGGCAAAAGTATGCCCGGAGATGGTGCGTCGAGTGTATCCAGCTATCTGCGCTGTTCGCGATAGGTTCCGTCGCGAATCAGATAACAATAAGCGAGATCGTAAGTTCAGCTTCTGTTCACTTTCGCGGTGAACGGCGCCTGTCCCTCCGACCGCGGGACCGCTGCTGCGTTTCGCACCCGCGATCCCCCTTGCGGTGGTAGTCGTGTGGGCACTGGCCCAGCTCACCTGAGGGAGCACGCCGTGCCCGACGAACCCGCCGCGCAGCGCCCGGTCGGGGCGGCCCGCACCGCCACCGCCCTGACCCGGCGCACCGGCTGGCCGGTGCGCACCCGCGACATCGCCCGCCTGGCCGAGGCCGGCCACCTGGCTGTAGTCGGCCGCTGGGAGGGCCGAGCGCTCTACGACCGCGCCGCCGCGGCGGCCGTTCCCGAGCAGGTGCTGGCCGACCTGGCCGCCCACCGGCGCCTCAACAGCCCGCCGGGACTCGCGATCGCCGCCTTCGCCGACCACCTCGCCGAGGCCTACGGCCTGCGGGTGGCCGCCTGCTACCGGCCCTCCTCGGGGCGGTGGCTGCTCGACTGGCCGCCCCGCCCCGACGGGCACCCCGACCCGGCCCGGCTGCGCGCCGAACTGGCCGCCCACCCCGCCGGCGCCTTCCGCCGCCTGGTGGACCTGGCCCCGCCCGCCCACCGGGCCGTGGCCGCCGCCCGCCGCGCCCTGGCCCCCGGCGCCGCCGTGGTCCTGGACACCGAGACCACCGGCCTGGGGCCGGGGGCGGCGATCGTGGAAGCCGCCGTGGTCGACGCCGCCACCGGCCAGGTCCTTCTCGACACCCTGGTGCACCCCGACGGGGTTCCGGTCGAGGCGGGGGCGCGCGCCAAGCACGGCATCGCCGACGCCGAGCTGGCCGCCGCCCCGGCCTGGCCGCAGGTGTGGCCGCGCCTGGCCACCGCCGTCGCCGGGCGGGCCGTGATCGCCTACAGCGCCGACTTCGACCGGCGCATGGTCATCGAGGCCTGCCGCCGCTACGGCATCCCCCGGCCCCGCTGGGCCTGGGCGTGCGCGATGGACTGGCGCGGCGCGGCCGCGCACACCACCCGGCCCGGCCCCCTCGGCGGAGCCCACCGCGCCCGCGGCGACGCCCAGGCCGCCCTGGACGTCGTGCGGACCGTGGCCGCCACCGCCTATGCGCCCGGGGACAATGGGGCGCATGACCGTGCCGCCCGCTGAGTTGTTCTTCGGCGCCGCGACCGAGCTGTCCCGGGCCAAGTGGAGCCTCATCCGCGCGGCGGGGCTGACCGAGACCGCCGCCGGCGACATGTTCGACGAGCCCGGCCAGTACTACGGCCACGCCCTGACCGAGCGCATCCGTACCCTGTTCGCGCGCCTGGAGGCCGCCGAGGAAGCCGTGGCCTTGTGGGAGCCCCTGCGCCCCGTCGGCCGGGACCTGCCGCCGCTGCCCGAGCTGGGGCCCCGCCCGATCAGCTCCGACGAGCAGCAGCGGCGCAGGCGGGAGTACGTGCGCCGCCAGGCCGGGAAGCGGCTGGCCGAGACCGAGGCCGACCTGCGCCGGGCCGCCCGGCGTCTGCGCGCGGTGGCGGCCGCGGGGCTGCGCGACGAGCCGATGCCGCGCCAGGCGCGGCTGGAGGTCGCCGCGTTGGCGGCCGGGGCCGAGCAGCTCGCCGACACCGCCGGCTACGGCCGCCTGGCCCTGTCCTGGTGCGTCCCGGCGACCCGCGGGGCGGTGTGGGCCGAGCGGGCGGCCCGGTGGCGGGCGGGCCGGGCCTACTGGTCCTGGCAGCGCGCCTCGCGCCGGGCCGAAGCAGCGTCGGCGGCGCGCACGTAGCGGCCGCGGCCCTGGGCCGCCTCCACGAGGCCGGCGGTCTCCAGGCGGGCCAGGGCCTGCCGGGCGGTGCCCCGGGAGACGCCGTGTTCGGCGGCCAGGGCGTGCTCGGAGGGCAGCCGGTCGCCGGGCGCCAGGTCGCCGCCGGCGACCTGCCCGGCCAGATCCCGGGCGATCCGCGCTGCAGCCGACTCCCCTGGGAACGGCGCAGGCGACCCGGGTCCGCTCACCGTGCGGCCGCGCCCCGGGGCAACGGCCACCAGGCCCTCCCGCTCGAGCACGGCCAGGGCACGGCGCACCGTGGTGCGCGCGACGCCGAACTCGGCGCCCAGGTCCGCCTCGGAGGGCACCTCGGCGCCGGGCGCCAGCTCACCGGAGGCGATCCGCGCGCGGAGCCGGTCGGCGATCTGCTGGTAGGTGCCCCACGCCGCCCGCACCGCCACCGCCCCCGCTCCGTCGTGCTCCTGCCCGGTCAAGGGGCCCATGCTAGCGCTCGGCGCCCGCCGGGTTCCGGGGCCGCGACGGGGCACGCGGGGCCTGCGTGCGCCCCGGGGTGCTGCTGACCCCCGAAGGGCTACCGCACACCCCACGGCCCCGCCCAGGACGCTGCGCGCCGCTGCGCGGTGGCGCTTCGCGCCATCCCGGACGGGGCCGTGGGGCGCGCGGTCGTGCTGCGCATATCAGCAGCACACACAGCGCACGGAGGCACCGATGCAGCTCCTTCCCTCCCCCGGCACCCTCACCGACACCCGCACCGGCGACGTCCGCGTCCTGCGCCCGGTCCTCCTCGAGGACGACGCCGACCTGCTGCGGCTCACCGGCGACACCGCGGCCGCCGAGGCCGAGGGCCGCTGCACCACGTGCTTCCACCCGCTGGACGGGCACACCCCGGCCGGGGACGGCCAGCTGGTCCTGACCTGCCCCTGACCCCCGCCGGGGGGCGGGGCCGCGGCGGGCCCCGCCCCCTCCCGGCTAGGGCCGGTCGCCGTCGGCGGCGATGCGCTCCAGCAGCTCGGCCAGCCGGTCGGCCCGCCCCGGCGCCACCGCCGGAACCCGGCCGCGCGGCCGGTCCGGGTCGAGTTCGCCGCGCCAGGTGCTCACCAACCCCGAGGCCTGGCACACCCGCCCCCACCCCGGGCCCACCCCGGCCTTGGCCAGCCGGGTGGCCAGCACCTGCAGGTGGCCGGCCTGCTCCTCGTCCCAGACCACCACCGGACGGGAGGACAGCCCCCGCAGGGCCTGCGCCGCCTCCTGCACCGCGACGGCGCCCTCGGGCACGTGCGGGTTGCGCGCCCCGGCCAGGCGCACCGCCACCCGGGCGCGCACGGGCCCGGCCGCCTCCACCAGCACGGCCACCGCCGCCGGAAGGCGCGCGCCCGGCTCCCGGGGCGGGCGTACACGGTCCAGCCACAGCGCCGCCGCCCCGTCGGCCGCCAGGCCGCGCGCCCACTCCACGGCCTCGGGGCGCCGCTCGGCCAGCAGGGCCTGGCGCTCGCGCAGCCGGGCGATGCGCAGGCAGGTGCGGCACAGCGGCACCTGCTCGGCCCGGTCGGGGTGCGGGGCCAGGTCCCGGTCGCAGCGCGCACCGCAGTCCGAGCAGGTGCGCACCCGCGACGAGCGGGCCGCGGCCGCCCGCAGCTGGGCCGCGGTGGCCGCCGTCGGCTCGGTGTCCTCCAGGCGGTACAGCTCCACATCGATGCGCCGGTCGCGCCAGTCCCGCGACTCGACCCAGGCGGACGGCCGCCCGGCCGGGCGGCGCGGGTGCTCCAGGCCCTCCAGCGCCCGCTTCGTGTAGAGGTCGCCGGGGACCTGGCCCCAGTGCTCATAGGTGGTCTCCATGGCGGGCACGCTAGCGGCTCACGGTACCGGCCGCAACCGGCGTATAGCGCGCTGAGCACTGTTTTTTATGTTTGCAAACACGAACGAGCCGGAGTCGCGCGCCGGGGGCGAGGGCGACTGCCCCCCTTTTTTCCGGGCCCGTTTATTGACGCCACGCATCCCGGGGCCTTAGATTAAACGGGCCCGGAAAACATGGCTCACGGAGGCGATCATGCCGACCATCACCTACCGCTTCGAGGCCCGGCAGGGCCCGGACGACTCCTGGCAGCAGGCGGCCCCCGACGAGGTCGCCACCGAGAAGGAGGACTGCAGCGCCGACCAGTTCGCCGGCGCGCGGCTGCTCGCATGGACCGACCACATGCACCGCACCGGCGAGCACCTGCTCGGCGGGCTGCGGGTCCGCGCCTGGCACGGCACCGACACGGCCCGTGACGAGGACGGGACCGCCCAGACCCACATCACCGAGCGGAACCTCCCCCGCCGCGGCCGGGGCCGCCCCGCCGTGGGGCCCGAGGTCAAGGTCCGCATGCCCCAAGAGGAGATCGACCGCCTGGACGCCGCGGCCGAACGCCGCTCCACCACCCGGGCCGACCTCGTCCGCCAGGTCCTCGGCGAATGGCTGCAGAACGAGCGCCAGCTCTCCGCCTAGGGCGGGTTCTTCCCTGCGCAGGCCGCACGCGACGGACGGGCCCGGCCACAGGATTGATGTTTGCAAACATCATCGGCGCCAGGCCTAGCCGTCGGCGCCGGGCAGGCGCTCCAGCGCCGCCCGGTACACGTCCCCCGGGGTGAGCACCTTCGCGGCGAGCCGGTCGTACTCGGCCCAGGCCTCACGGTCGGCCCGCCGCGAGGTCAGCCGCGGGTGGGCGTCGCGCCACTCGAGCAGCGCCCGGATCGGCTCGGCCGACACCGACCAGCACCCGGCCACCGTCCGCCGAACCAGCTCCGCCGACACCCGGGCGTAGACCGTTCCCGGGTACCCGGCCCCCAGCCGCCCCGTCCCGGTCCCCGGCCACCGCGAGACCGGCAGCTGCTCCGGATCCGGGGAGACCAGCTGTCCGGCCAGCCACCCGCGCCCGGCCAGCTCCGTGCTCAGCACGTCGGCCACCAGCTCGTTCGCGGTCGGCCGCACCGTTCCCGAGGCCCGCAGCTGCGCGGCGTACCGGCGCCGGGCCCGCCGCCGCTCGCGCACCTGGGACGGGGCGATCCCCGGCTCCCCCGGGTCGGGCAGCTCCTCCAGCATCGACGCCAGCCGGTCCCGCTCGGCGCGCCAGGTCCGCTGTACCAGCTCGGCCACGCCCCGGGCGGTGCGCACCCGCACCACCGCCGTCTCCCCCATCAGCCCTCCCACTCACCCGGTGGTTTCATGTTTGCAAACATAGATTAGCGCGCCCCCGGCGGCGGCGCCCTCCACCGGCGCGGCATCGTCCACAACTTCGCAGGCCAGGAGGCGGATGTCGCCCTGAGCTGGCAGGCTCGAGGGCATGGACAGCCCGCCCTTGACGGCTTATGCCGACGAGTCCTTCCACGAGGCCCCCGTCGGCGGGTTCTACGTCGTGGCGGCCGCGGTCCTCGACCCCGGCGGCCTGGAGGCGGCGCGCGAGGCGATGCTGGCCGTGCGGGGCGGTCGCCGCGTCCGCAAGACCCACTGGACCGAGATGGACGCCCGCCAGCGCAAGGCCGCCGCCGGCGAGGTCGCCGACCTCGGCGGGCTGCACCTGGTCACCGTCGGCACCCCGGTCGGCCGCGCCCGCCAGGAGCGCGCCCGCGCCAAGTGCCTGAACATCCTGGTCGGCGAACTGCACGGCTACGGCGTGCGGCGGCTGTGCTGCGAGTCCCGCGGCGCGGCGCTGGACGAGCGCGACGTGAAGACCGTCATCGCCGCCCGCCGCACCCTTCCCGAGAACGGCCGCCTGGTGGTCGAACACCTCGACGGAGGAGAAGAACCGCTGCTGTGGGCGGCCGACGTGGTGGCCGGCGCCGTGCGCGCCCGCCGCCAGGGCCAGGCCGAGTACCACCGCATCCTCGAGCACGTCGTCTACGAGATCGCCGTGGACACCGGATGCTGAAAGGCCCCCGCAAATGCGCCGAGCCAGGCTCCCGGTCTGCCCCAGGCGGCCTGGCTCCACTTCCGTGCCCCCGCGGGGCCCGGCTAGGGCTCCAGCTTAGCCCCGGCGCCCACCGGGTGCAATGGAGTGCCCACCGCCCCGGCCGGGCGCAAAGGCCCTGGTCGCAACCCCGCCCCGTGCTCGCACGTCACACAGGAAACAACCGCGAAGGTCCGGGAGGCCACCCATGGCAAAGCCCCGCAGTACCGAGGAACTGGCCCGGCGCCTGCACGCCGCCGTCCGCGCCCTGGAACCCGACCTGTCACTGCCCGAGCCCGCAGAGGGCGACCCGCAGCCCACCGCCGAGCTTCTGGGGGTCCTGGCCGCCGTCACCGACGACATCATCCGCGCCCAGGACCACGAGCACCGCCCCCGCACCGTCGCGGCCTACAACAGCGTCCTGGGCAACAACGACGATGAGACCGACATGGCCCTGATGTACCAGCGCTTCGCCGAGCGCATCCGCTTCACCGGCCTGGCCATGACCCCCGTGGGCGGACAGGGGGTCGTGACCCTGGCCAACGGGTGCCTGGTCGCCGCCTACGAGGGCGCCCTGCTCGGAGCCGAGGCCGGCGAGCACTTCGCCGACCTGGACCGGGACAAGCCGCTGCCCATCGAGGTCCGGGAGAAGATGAACGAGCGCCTGATCCGCGCCCAGCAGTACATGGAGACCGCCCGCCAGGGCGTGGCCATGCTGGCCGGCTACCCCGACGGCGCGCCCGGCGAGGACCAGGGCCAGGTCCTGGAGTCCGCCGACGAGCGCATCACCCGCATCACCGACATGGGCGCCAGCGTCATCGTCGACTACGCCTTCCCCACCCCCGACGGGCCCGTGCGCAGCCGCGGCCAGGCCTTCCTCAACGACATCCCCGAACTGGTCGGGCTCACCGCCGAAGAGCGCGCCGAGACGATCGTGGAGATGATCGAGGCCGACGTCGACCGCGTGCAGGCCCAGATCCTCCAGCCTCCCCAGCAGGACGACTGAGCCGCCGCCGGGCGGCGGGTCGCAGCAAGGGGCCGACACGCCCACGGCCTGCCGCCTCCCGCCCGCAAAACGCCCATTCCCGCAGGTAATAGGGCAGGTAAAGGGCGGCTCGAAAAAAAGCCTGGCAGAATCCGGCCACGCGTCCGCGTTTTGGTTACAAACACGAAGCGGGTGTGGAATGATCGTCCCCGTGAACACAGACACCTCTGACGACTCCACGCCCACGCGGCGCAATCGCCGCGGTGGCAACAGGAGCGCGGAGACCTTCGTCATGTTCGCCACCAAGGTCCCGCCGGAAGTGAAAGCGCACTTCAAGGCGGCCGCACAGCGGCACAACGTGTCGCTGTCCTTCTACCTGGAGATGTTGGCGGAAGTCGATCCGCTGGCGAACGGTCCACTACCCGAAGAGGGAGAGGGAGCCGAGCTGAAGAAACCGGCCTAGACATGCGTAGGGCCCGGCACACGCCGGGCCATATCTACCGCTAACCCCCGCCACGGCTACCACCCCAACGGCGGAGGAACTACCCCAAACAACTTCATCCGCGGAACCAGGTTGCCGCCAGGCTCCGCCCAGAGGTCCCCGGTTGCCGCCGGGTCCCTCACCTGCCGAAACCTGCCTTGCCGGGCAGGGCCTTCGGCGCGCCGACCTGTTTTGCATTCAAACCGACGGGAGTCATCATAACTGATGGCCGGTCGGCTAGCCGAGCACGTTCCAAAACAGGCGCAGTCACAGCACGTCGCGGTGCTGCTGACCTGCGGCTAGCCAGCCCCCCCGAGACCGCGACCACAACCGCAGACGAGGACGGACCGGATCCCCACGTGTGGGATGAGCTGGTCCGCTGGGCCGCTCCGCGCGGCCGGGTGCGTCTGGACACCGGGCGGCGCCACGCCTACCCCCGCGGCGACGAGGCCGTGGTCGGCGCCGAGCCGCCGCAGGTCCCGTTCGCCGTTTACCTCGGCGACGCCGGGCGGATGCGCACCGTCGTGTTCGACTTGGACGCCCACGAGGGCACCGCCGAGGCGCGCGGCCGGGTGTGGGCCGACGCCGACACCCTGCTGGGCCTGCTCGACGAGGCCGGGCTGGAGTACTACGTCTGCCGGTCCGGGCCCGCCGGCGGTGTGCACGTGTGGGTCCCGGTCTCCGGCGAGGACGGCCTGGACGAGGCCGCGGCCGCCTCCATCGGGCGCGCCGCCCGGCGGCTGCTGGCCACGCTGGATACCGCTCCCCTGCACGCCGACGGGCTGGTGCGCCCGCCGGGGGCGCCGCACCGCGACGGCAGCCGCGCCGAGCTGATCCACCCGACCGACCCGGCCGACGCCCTGTCGATCGCCGACACCGAGGCCAATGACGCCGCCGCGTTCGCGAGGCTGGCCGCCCTGCTCTGCGCCGACGACGAGCGCCAGGAGGACGGCGCCGACGGCGGCCCCGGCCGGGCGGTGGACGAGGCGGAGCTACGGCTGCGCGGCCGCCGCCTGCCGATGCCCGACATGGTGCGGCACCTGCTCGACACCCCGCCGGCCGACGGCGACGCCTCGGCGCACCTGGCGCGGATCCTGCCCAGGCTGGCCCTGGCCCGCTGGGGCCTGACCGACGTCGAGGACCTGGTCGAGGCCGAGGCGGGGGCGCCGGGGCTGGAGCACCTGCGCACCCGCCGGGCCGGTGGGGGGCGCCGTCGGCGCAGCGGGCCGGACGCGGCCCGGGTGCTGGAGCGCCAGTGGCGCAAGGCCGTGGGGTACGCGGCGCAGCTGCCCTCCAGGGAGTCGGTGGCGGCCGTCGGCGCCGGGGATCCGGAGCTGGCGGCCCTGGCCGAGGCGGTGCTGGAGCGGGTGTTGGACGGTTCGTGGTGGTCGCGGCAGGCCGGGCCGGCGGACCGGCGGGTGCTGCAGTGCGTGCTGCGCCAGGTGCTGCGCTCCGGCCACCGGGAGGTCGCGCTGGACGTGCGCCGTGCGGCCCTGGAGACGGGCCTGGGCCGTAGCACCGTGGCGCGCGCGCTGTACCGCCTGGCCTCTGACGGCCGCCTGGAGCTGCTCTCCCGGGGCGAGGGCCGCGAGGCCTCCACCTGGCGCCTGGCCGATCCGGCCGAGTGGCCCGACACCCGCACCGACCAGCACGAACACCAGGGTGGGACACAAGGGACCCCGCCCCCCACGGGCACCCCCCGTAACCCCTCAGGGGACCCCGGGGACAGCGCCCCCGAGGCCGCCGAGCCCCGCGCCGTCCGCTCCCGCTCCGACCTGCTGGCCGAGGTCACCGCCCGCCTGGACCGCGCCGCCCACGACGTGTGGGCCCGCACCCCGGCCGGGGGTCCGCAGGGCCTGGGCCGCCACGCCCAGACCACCCACGAGGCCCTGGTGCAGCTCGAGGCCCGCGGCCTGTACACCGTAGATACACCCCGGGAGGAGCTGGTGACGGCGTTGAGCGCGGCGACCGGGTACACCCCCGCCACCACCGCCCGACACCTGGACCTGCTCGAGCGCCACGGCCTGACCACCACCGCGAGCGCCCCGCGCGCCGTGACCGGGCCCGACGCCCTCGACGCGGCCGCCGAGCGCCTGGGCACCGACGGCACCGGCGCCGAGCGCGCCGCCCGCTACGCCGCCGAACAGGACGCATGGCGCGCCTGGCTCGACGAACTCGACCGCCTCCGGGCGCCGGCGGCCCTGACCCGACGCGCGCCGAGCGGCGCCTACCCCCGCGACGAGCGCGGCCGCCCCGACCACACCGCCGCCCGCGCACGCTCCGCCCAGGCCCGAGCCGCCTGACTTCGCCGAACCCCCAGCACAGCCGCTCCTCGAGCTGTAGCGTTCCGGGCATGAGCGACCCCGAGCTGTTCGACCCCTGGCCGATGGACCTCATCTCCGAGATGGGCGACTGCCCCGCCCGCTCCTTCGGACACCCGCCCGTGCCGCAGTGGGGCGCGTGCTGCGTGCTGGCGACCGGCCACCACGGCGCCCACGTCGCCAGCGACGGCGTACGCGTCGTCGCCGTCTGGCGCGACACCCCGGACAACGCGCGCCCCACGCGCTAGACTGGACCACGCACCGCACAGACCACCGGGCCGCACGGCCCACCCAGGAGGACACCAGGCCCCACCCGCGGAACGCCGCCCCAACGGAGCGCGTACCGCCACCGACGGCCACCACGCCGCGCACCCGCACAGGCCCCCCGGGCACCACAAGCCCGGCGCGAGGCCCGGCCCCCGCAGGGGCCGCCACGCGGAGCGCGGCTTCTTCTTTGCGCGACTTTTCGACTTTCCGGAAACACTAAGTCTGAAAGTAGTAGACTGTGTGCGTCGGCGGGGACGGGCCCGTCGGGAACGGAAAGGCGGCAACCATGACCGACGCGTCCCAGGACGGTGAGGCGCCCTACGGCCACTGGCCCCAGTCCTGCGAGGAGTGCGGCGGCCCCATCGCCCGCAAGGGCCCGCCCGAGGGCCGCACCGGCCGCCCGCCGGCCTACTGCTCGGACGCCTGCACGGCCGCGGCGAAGAACAGGAGGCAGCGCGACCGCAACGCCCCCGGCGTCGTCGGCGTGGTGGTGCGCACCGAGGAGCTGGCCGAGCGGCTCGACCAGCAGGCCCAGACCCTGCGCGCGCAGCTGGCCGAGCTGGCCTCCCCCGCCGGCATCGAGGCCGCCCTGGCCGAGGAGCGCGCCCGGATGCAGTCCGACCTGGCCCAGGCGGCCGCCGCCGCCCAGCAGGCCCAGGGCGCCCAGGCCAGTGCCGAGGCCGACGCCGCGGCCGCGCGCGCCGAGACCGCCGAGGCCGAACAGGCCCGCGCCGCAGCCGAGGCCGAGCGCGACGCCGCCTTGGCCGACCGCGAAGCGGCCCAGGCCCAGGCCGACCAGGCCCGCGAGGCGGCCGGGCAGGCCGCCGACGAGCGCGACCACGCCGTCGCCGCCGCCGAGGAGGCCCGCAGCCGGGCCCGCCAGGCCGAGGCGCGTGCCGAGACCGAGCAGGCCCGCCGCACCGAGGCCGAGGACGCCCGGGGCCGGGCCGAGCAGGCCGCCGCCGAGGCTCAGGCTGAGGCGGCCGCGGCCCGCGCCGCCCAGCAGTCCGCCGAGGCCGAGCGCGACCGCGCCACCGCCGAGCGCCAGGAGGCCGTCGAGGCCCGGCGCACCGCCGAGCACGAGCGCGACCAGGCCGCCGCCGACGCCGAGACCGCCCGGTCCGAGGCCGAGGCGGCCCGCCGCTCCGCCCAGGAGGCCGCCGCGGCGCGGGACGCCGCCGCCGGCGAGCGCGACGCCGAGCACACCGCCCGCACCCAGGCCGAGGACGCCCTGGCCCAGGTGCGCGCCGAGGCCGAGGCGCTGCGCCATGACCTGGCCGCCGCCCGCACCACCGCCGAGGCCGAGCAGCGCCGCGCCGCCACCGCCGAGGCGGCCCGCGACCGGGAGGCGGCCCGCGCCGACCGCGCCGAGGACCGCATCGAGGGGGCGCTGGCCCGCGCGGACCGGGCCGAGGAGCGCGCCCAGGCCGCCCAGGACCGCGCGGACGCGGCCGCCGCGCGCGCCGAGGCGGCCGAGGAGCGCCTGCGCCCAGGCGGCGACCAGTGACCCCCGACGGTGGTGAGGGGCAGCTCGACCTGTTCGGCGCACCGCCCGCCCCCGGGGCCGGCGCCCGCCGGGCGGACCTCGGCCGCCGGGGCGCCGTCCCCGCCGAGCTCTGGCGCGCCTGGCTGGACGACCCGGCCCTGCTGCGCCGCTTCCGCTCCCTGGTGTGCTGGCGCGGCCCCGACCGGTGCGCCTACTGGCTCGGCAGCATCGGCTCGACCGGCCACGGTCGCCTACGGGTGGGCTCCCACACCGACGGCACCCGCCACGTCGTCGGGGCACATGTGGCCGGCTTCCAGATCGCGCACGGCGTCATCGAGGGCGACCCGGATGCGGTGGTCGCCCATGCGTGCGACGAGCCGAGCTGTGTAGCGCCCGGCCACCTGCGCCTGGTCGACCGGCTCGACAACATCGCCGAGTACACCGCGCGGCGCGGGTCCGGTCCGCTGGCCGACACCCGCGGCGCCCGCGGCCGGGCCGTGGCCATCCGCGACGCGATCCTGGACGTCCGCGCGGCCGGCGGCGACGTCGAGGCCGCGATCGCCGCCGCGGCCGCCGCCGGACTCCCCCCGACTGGCGACGCCCTGTTCTGAACCGCAGCGGGGCGTCCGTGCAGGCCAGCACCCCCTCGGATCGGGTCGCGTTTTTGAAACCGCCCCCGACCTGCGCGGACGCCCCGGGCGGCGCGCCGTAGCCGGTGGCTTGAAGTTTGCAAACATAGTCGCGGGGGCGTCCGCCGGCGGAGGCCCGTGTCCGGCCCCGGGGCGCGGCGGGGGCGGCCGGGCTAGACTCGGAGCCCTGGAGGTGACGCGATGAGCCCGGAGATGAGTCCCGAGGAGCACGCCGCCGTCGACGCTGCCGTGCGGCGCCACACCGACGAGCGCGAGGCCGGCCGGGACGTCCCCGGGTACCGCATCACCGCCGCCGACCCCGACGAGCGCCGCGCCCAGTGGGACGAGCTGCTCGCACTGCTCGACGGAGGCACCCAGGCCGCGTGAGTCGCCGCGAGATCAACCTGACCCCCCAGTTCCTGCGCCAGCTGGCCCCGCTCGGCCCCCGCCTGCGCGAACGCGTCCGCGGCTACGTCGAGGACCTGGCCGCCGCCGAGGACCCGGCCACGGTCGCCGAGCCCTACCTCTCCCCCGCCGGCGAGCCCGTGGAGCACGTGTGGCTGATGCGCCGCCCCGACGCCCTGGTGGTCTGCGCCGTCTACGACGCGCTGCTGGTGGTGGACGCCCTGCACGTCACCCCCGACACCTGACGCGAACGCGAAGGGGTCCCCGGCCGTCCCGGCCGGGGCCCCCTTCGCACGCCGGGCTACTGGTAGGGGTGGAACAGCTTCTCGGCGGCGGCCGCGACCTCCTTGCCGCCGATCGTGCCCCGGCCGCCCCGGGACCGCAGCCACGACCGCACGTCCCGCGCCGACATGACCTTCACGCCCTTGATCTCGATGTTGTGCCAGGGCGGGAGCTTGGCGCGGTGCACCGCCAGCACGCTCTCCACCTTCACCGGGCGGCCCAGCTCACGCTGCAGGGTCTGGCCGATCTGCTCTGACTCGTACAGCGTGCTCTTGACCAGCTGAAACCCGCTGGTCTTGCCGATACGCAAGTAGCGCTTCCGCCGGTCATAGCGCACCGCGCCGTTGCGCACTTTGGAGTCGACGTTCACCACGGTGCCGTCGGGCGCGACCAGGAGGTGGTCGACGTTGGCCCGGGACCCCGGGCCGAGCCGCCGGTCGTGCAGCACCGTCCATCCGCGCCGCGCGAGCGGGTCGAGGCGGCGGCCCGTGCGCTTCTCTCCGACCGCGCCCATACGCCAGGTGGCAGCCGCCGAGCGGCGCCAGCGCCAGACGGCGGCCGCAGTGGCGGCCGCCGCGGCCAGGACGAGGGCCAGGGCGGCGCCCTGGAGGACGGCGCCGAGGGCGGCGCCGGCGGCCGCGGCGAGCGCGGCGGAGGCGAGGGTGCGCGGCCGCTCCGCGGCCGCGATGCTCCGCGCTTTGGCTGAGGCCGATGCTCCGGCGCGGTGCGCTTTCCGGGGTGTGCGGGGGGTGGCGGTCACGCGTTTCTCCCAGGGGCCGGGGGGCGGTTTTCCTTTCATCCCACGATAAGTGGTGGCGGCCAGCCGAATGGCTGGCCGCCGAAACCGTGGTGACCGTCTCCGGCCACGCGCCAGGATGGTCTTCTGGTCGCCGCCGAAACCGCCGGTCAAGCCGGGCGGAGAACCCCACCGCCATTCCCCGTGGGTAGCAGTCCCCAATTCCCCGGCGAAAGCCGGGGAATTGCTCGGCGCCGGGGGCGCCTCGCGGGGCGTGATCTGTGCGTGATGTGTGCGGGCCGAGTGTAGGCCGCCTAGCGGCGTTCTACAACTCACTCCCTAGCGGCCCCTCCATCGAGCCTCTTCCAAGCCGACTCCAGCCCCGACACCTTGCTTCAACTCCAGCTCTGCTAGCTCACGCACCCATCACACCAGGTAGTCATGCATCGACCCCACTGCTCCAACACACCCATGCATTCCCTAATGATCTTGGTATGCTGGGCGCGTTGGGTCACGGCTGCTCTCGAACGGGAGTTCGATCGTTGGGAGGGGGGTAGCGCCCGGATGGTGTTCTCCGTCGGCCGAGGGTACGACTGGCGCTACCTCGACAAGGCGGTCCAGCGCGACCGGGAGAACTACTACCAGTCCGCGGTCCGGGAGCAGGGCGAGCCGCCCGGGAAATGGCACGGGAAGGGCGCCGAGGCGCTCGGGCTGGCCGAGGGGTCCGAGGTCACCACCGAGGTCATGCAGGCGTTGTACGAGGGGCATTACGACATCCGCGACCCCCGGGTCTTCGACCAGGAACTGCCGGATGCCGAAAAGCCGCGCCTGGGGCGCAAGCCCGCCCAGTACAAGAGCGCCGATGAGATCTTCCAGGAGAAGCTGAAGGCCGAGCCGGAGGCGACCGCGGAGCGGCGCGAGCAGCTCCTTATCGAGGCGCGGAAGGAAGAGCGCAAGGCGCTGGCCTTTTTCGACGGCGCTGCTTCCCCGCCGAAGTCCTACACCCTGACGCATGCCGGGCTGCTGGCCAGGGCCAAGGAGGCCCGGGAGGCTGGGGACCTGGTCACTGCGGAGGCCCTCGAGCGGGCCGCCGGGATGATGATCGAGGTGCTGGAGGAGGCCTCCCAGACCGCGGTGCAGGAGTGGACCCGCCTGGCCGGGTGGACCCGGGTCGGGTACCACGGCAAGCAGGTCGGCGGCTCCTCGACGGGCCGGTGGATGGAGGCCGGCGGGTGGGTGTCCGCCTCGTTTGTTCAGCATACGAGTCGCAACGGCGATCCTCAGTTGCATGTGCACAACCCGGTGCTGAACAGGCAGTTGTGCCCGGACGGCAAGTGGCGGAGCCTGGACGGGCAGGCCATGCTGCGGGCCCGCCCGCAGGTGGGGGCGGTGTTCGATCGCGGCCTGGTCGAGCTGTCGGCGCGCAAGCTGGGGCTGCGCTGGGAGGCCCGTGCCGACGGGCAGGGCTGGGAGGTCGTCGGTGTCGACATCGAGCAGATCATCGAGTTCAGCTCGCGTCGCGCCGAGGTGGTCGACGGGCTGGAGCAGCTGATCCAGGCCTACGAGGCCAAGCACGGCTACGCCCCCAACGCCCTCGCGGTGTGGAAGATGGCGCAGTTCGTCACGAAGGACACCAAGTCGGCGAAGAAGGCCTTGTCGGAGATCCCGACCGTCGAGGAGGAGTTGGAGGCCTGGGAGGCCCAGACCACCCGCGCCGAGGTCGACTCGCTGGCGAGTATCCCCGGGCGGGCGCTGTTCCAGGTGGACGAGGCGCAGCTGGCGGCCGACGCCGAGGAGCTGGCGCAGCTGGACATGGGCCGGGTGATCGAGGCGGCCCTGGCCGATGTGCAGCGGGAGAAGCCGTCCTTCACCCGGTACGAGTTGGCGCGGGCGATCAGCCGCCATCTGCCCACGTCGCTGGGCGGGCTTCCGGCCCAGCGGGTGGGGGCCCTGCTGGAGGAGCTGACCGAGCAGGCCCTGCACCCGGCCGACGTGCGCCAGCGCCGCACCCTGCGGCTGACTGTGGACGACGTGGTCGAGATCCCCGCCGACCGGCGCCTGGCGGACGGTCGCAGCGTCTACCGGGACCCCACCGCCGAGCGCTGGACCACCCCGGACCAGCTCGACAAGGAGCAGCAGTTCATCACGGCCGCGGTGCAGACCGGTGCGCCGGCGGCCGAGGCCGACCTGGCGGCCGAGCTGCTCGGGTTCGGCCCCGCCGCCGAGCGCGCGAACGGGGTGGACCAGGGCCGTGCCGCGGCGGGCCGGGAGCGGCCCGAAGCGGGTCCGGGCCTGGACCACGGTGTCCCCGTGGCCGACTCGGCGGCCCCCGCGCCCGGTGCGGCCGGGGACAAGGTGGAGCGCCCCGGATCCGCAGTGGGCCGGGGCCGGTCCGGGATGGAGCAGGCCCGATCCGACGCGGAACACGAGGAAGCTCGGCAGTATCTCGCGTCTTTGAGTGGGGAGCAGGCGGCCGCGGTCTACGGCATCACCACGTCCGGCCGCCGCATCGACGTGTTGGAGGGATACGCGGGCTCGGGCAAGAGCCGCACGGTCTCCCGCCTGGCCAAGCTGTGGAGGGCCACCACCGACGGCAGGACGATCGGGCTCACGACCGGCCAGAACGCCGCCGGTGTGCTGCAGAGGGAGGGGCTGGACCAGGCCTACAACATCACCCGGTGGCTCGGGTGGATCGACGGCCGCAAGACGCGGCTGCAGGCCGGTGACCTGGTGGTCGTGGACGAGGGAAGCATGGTCACCACCGACCACATGGCCCGGATCCGCGAGATCGCCGAGGAGGCCGGCGCCAAGGTGCTGCTGACCGGGGACACCGAGCAGCTGAGCGCCCCGGGGGCCGGCGGGCTGATGCGCCTGCTCGCGCAGCGGCACGGCAGCTACAAGCTCACCCAGGTGAGAAGGTTCCACGAGGAATGGGAGCGCGAGGCCTCCAAGCGGTTGCGCGCCGGGGACCAGGAGGTCCTGGCCGAGTACGACCGGCGCGGCCGGATCCGCGGCGGCACCCACGAACAGATGGCCGAGGGCGCCGTGGACGCGTTCGCGGCCGCGCACCTGCGGGGGCTGCAGTCGATCGTGCTGGCCTCCAGCAACGAGGACGCCGCCGAGCTGGCCGGGCGGGTGCGCGAGCGCCTGGTCGAGCTGGGCAAGGTCGCCGCCGAGCCCATCGCCGGGCTGCACGACGGCAACGCCGTGGCCGTCGGCGACCGGATCACCGCCCGGAAGAACAACCGCAAGCTGCGCATCGGCGAGGAACAGCGCGAGCTGAGCAACCGCGACGTGCTGCAGGTCGTGGGGCGCCATGCGGACGGGCGGCTGCAGGCCCGCCTGCTCGACGAGCAGGGCCGCCCCGGGGCCTCGGTCCTGCTGCCCGGCGACTACGTCGAGCGGAACGTCGAGCTGGCCTACGCGGGCACGACGCACGCGGCCCAGGGCCGGACCCTGGACGAGTGCCAGCCGGTCGTGCGGGAGGGGATCGCGCGCCAGGAGCTCTACGTCATGCTCTCCCGCGGCCGCGGCAACTCCACGGCGTGGGTGTGCACCGAGCGGCCGCAGGCCGACCTTCGCCCGGAGACCGCGGAGAAGGCCGGGGACGGTGCGGAACGGCAGCGTGCCACCTCGGACCGGCAGGCGCCCGGAGCGGATCAGGACCTCGACGAGGCAGCCCCGGGCACCGCGGCGGCGGCCCCCGCCGACAGCGCGGCCGACGGGGCGCGGGACGGTGCGGATCAGCAGCGTTCCGGCGCGGACCGGTCCGGGGACGAGGCGGATCTGCGCGACCCGCTGGGCGTGCTGGCCCAGATCATGGAGACCGACCAGGCGGATGAGACCGCCACCGAGCGCATGGCCCTGGAAGCCGACCGCGTCACCCACATGGCCCACCTGGGCGGGATGTGGACCTCGGAGCTGAAGGAGGCCATCGCCGACCGGACCACCCAGGCGCTGGCAGCGATCCTGCCCGAGGACATCAACAAGGAGCTGTCGAAGGACCCGGCGCGCGGGTCCGTGATGACCGCGGTGCGCCGCGCGGTGCTGGCCGGCCACGACCTTGACCAGACCATCACCCGGGCCTCCGCCGAGGGGTGGAAGGACGTCCGCTCGGTCGGCCAGGTGCTCAGCGCCCGGGTCGAGAAGATCATCGGCACCGGGGAGGCGTCCGCGGAGTCCTGGACCCGCATCACCCCCACCGGCATCACCGACGACGACGGGTTCGTGCGGCAGCTGGCCCGGGAGATGGACGCCCGGGTGCTGGAGCTGGGCGAGCGCGCCGCCGCCGACCCGCCCGACTACCTGGTCGAGCGGCTCGGCGAGCCCCCGGCCGAGATCATGGGCCGCACCGAGTGGGTCCAGCGCGCCGGCCGGGTGCAGGCCTACCGGGAGCAGTACGGCAACACCGACTCCCCCACCGCCCTGCCGTCGGCGCCCGAGCGCCACTCCCCTGAGCAGCGGGCGGCGTGGATGGCCGCCTCGGCCGCGCTGGGGCGCACCGCCTCCGAGCGCGAGATCTGCGGCGCCCGCGACGGGCAGCTGTGGGTGTGGCGCTCGGACTACGAGCGCGCCGCGACCTGGGCGCCCCCGCACGTGGGCGGCGAGCTGGGCCGGGTCTACCGCGAGATCACCGACCGGCGCCGCCAGGTAGTGCTGGACGAGGCCAGGGCCCGCCACCTGCAGGGGCAGGACCCTGATAGCGCCGAGGCCCAGCGCCTGCTCACGCGCGCGGTGGCCAACGACGCGCTGGTGCGCAAGGCCGAGCAGCGACGCGACCGCCTGGAGGAGGTCCAGGCCCAGCGCGAGGCCTGGCACGAGCACACCGAGGCCCTGCGCAACCGCGCCATGGCGGCCGACGCCGAGCTGCACCGGCGCCACGAGGACCTGGACCTGCCGCCGCTGCACCGGCCCGAGGGCGAGCCCGACCGCACCGAGGCCGAGGAGGAGCGGCCGGGCGTGGTCGAGAAGATCAAGGGCCAGGTCGAGCTGCTGGGCCGGTCGGTGCGCCAGTGGGCCAAGGACGGCCTGCTCGACCAGAACGAGCCCGAGCCCGAGCCGGAGCGCGCCGGGCCGCAGGCCGAGCAGGGCGAGCTTGCCCTGGGCCTGCCCCCGGCCCCGGAACGCCGGAACCGCCGGGCCGAGCACGAGCCCGCCCAGCCCCAGGCGCCCGAGGTGGGCCAGGGGCAGCAGGAGCTGTTCGGCGACGCGGCCGGGGCCGCCGGGGTCGGCGGCGAGTCCGACCTGGACCGGGGCGAGCAGGGCGAGCTGGAGCGGCGCAGCCAGGAGCAGGTGCGCAGCGAGCGCGCCCGGCTGTGGGCCCACGAGGCCGAGCGCGCAGAGCGTCCCGAGACCGAGGCCGTGCAGGAGGAACTCGACCTGGGGCTGGCCGAGCGCACCCAGGACTCCTGGCTGGACCGGGCCCTGGAGCAGGCCCGCCAGGCCCGCGAGATCCTGCGGCGGGCCGCCGACCGGGCCACTGGTCGGGAGGCCGAGGCCGAGGAGCGCCGCCAGGACGGCGAGCGCTACCGCGACCACCTGGCGCGCCGGGAGGAGCAGGAGATCGAGCGCCGCCGGGAGCGCGAGTCCCAGGAGCAGGAGAAGGCGACCGACCGCGAAGAGCCGGCCCGCGAGGAGACCGCGCGGGAGCGCGCGATGCGCGCGGCGGCCCTGTCCTCGGGCAACCGGGCGCCGCAGCTGAACCCGAAGGGGCCCGCCCAGCCCGGCCGGGCGGCGGCGCCCCCGCCGCCGGGGCCGCACCAGCGCAAGGGCCCTGGGCTGTCCCTGTGAGGTGGGTAGGGTCGCGCCATGAGCAGCTCTGAGCGCTACATCCCGCCCCCGGTCTCGGAGATCATCGCGAGCGAGGCGCCGATGCCGCCCCCCAGGGCGCTGTCCAGGGAGGAGGGGGCAGAGCTGATCCGGCGGATGAATCAGCCGGGCGGCCACAAGCTGGTGCTGGACGCCGACGAGCAGGACTTCATCGCCGCCCAGCCACCGGTGCGCGAGCCGGCCGCCATCGATTGGCTGGTACGTGAGCTGACCGAGGCCCCCGAGCCCGGGAGCGACTTCTACCGGGCGGTGTGTGCGACCGTGGACTTCGCCTTCGGCCGCGGCCGCGGCCCGCTGTCCGGGGAGGCGCCCCGGAACAGTCCGCCGACCTGCAGCGATATCGAGTACGAGGAGTCCGTGGCGGTGCGCTACATTCACGGCCAGACTTCGCACACCGAGTCGCCGCTACGCCGCAGCCAGGACTACTCCGTCGGCGTGGAGCACACCTGTCTCTGGTTGCGTTGCGCAACAGGCCAGCCGCCGTGGGGAGCGCCCATCGACGAGGCATGACACGGCCGACGACGAGAAAGGGGGAGGGCGCCCGGATCGGGTGCCCTCCCCCTTCTGCGTGGCAGCCGTCAGTGTTTCTTCCTGGCGGCCCTGCGCTCCTCCCACACGACCTGGATGTCCTCGTCGGTGATGTCGTGGCCCTGGATCTCGGCGGCGATCCTCTGCTGCAGGTGCCGAACCTGGTGTTCGTCGCCCGCCTCACTGGCCGCCCGCTGCTCGACGAGTATCGGGATCACCTTGCGGATCGCGTCGTACTTGCGCAGTAGCGGGCCGTAGACCTCTAGCAGTGGCTCCAGGCGCTGCCGGGCCAGGCCGGACAGGTCGTCTCCGCGGTGGCCGATGGCCTCCAGGTCCTGCATCAGGGTGCTCAGCCACTGGGCCCAACGCAGGTCGTCGGCTCCCACGACCTGGTAGTCGGCCAGGAGCCGGGCCGACTCCAGCCGCCCGACGGGCTGGGAGGCGGTCGGGGCGGAGAGCACCGCCCGGAACCGCTCGGCCATGAACACCCTCACGGTCTCGTCGTCCAGGTCGAACTCCTCGCGCAGGGCGAGGGCATCGTCGGTGCGGCCGGCGGCCTCGGCCTCGTGCAGCTGGGCCAGGACCATGCGCTGCACGACCCTCTCGGCCCCGGCCTCCTGGCGCTCACCGCGCAGCAGCATGTGCGGCTTGTCCTCGCTCGCGCTGTGGCACCGGTAGGCCGAGGCCAGCTGGGTGATGTCGCCGAGCCGCTCGTGCAGCGCGCGGTACCAGTCGGTCTCGTGGTGCGGCCTCCTCTTCTTGACCTTGTAGGCCTGCTGGTAGGCGACGTAGAGCGCGCTGAGCGCCCGGCGCATGTCCGGGTGCTCGGCCCAGCACTCGGGCACCAGCGGTGTCTGCGCCTTGTCCGGGACGGTGCTCAGGGCCGGGCGCCAGGCCGCGTGCAGCTGCGGGAGCCATTCGGCCAGGGTGCGGATGGCCTCGACCTCTTGCCGCCAGTCCATGGCCTCCCAGTCCCAGGGGCGGGGCGGCTTCTCCTTCTCCTCCTCCTCGGCGCCCAGGGCCTCGACGGTCTCCCCCAGCTCGGTCACGGTCTGGGCGACGGCCACCAGCTCGGCCCGCAGGGCCTCGGTCTCCTGCTGCAGCCGCTCCCGGGCCCCCTCGGCGGTGCGGGCATCCCCCTGTTCGACCTGCTCGGCCAGCCGGTCCAGGCGCAGCTGCAGCTCGCGCACGTCCCCGCTGACCATCGACAGCGCGAGCATGGTCTGCTCACCGGCGGGGCCGGCGCCCCCGCTGTGGGAGGCACCGGCCCCGGTCAGGCGCCGCCGCAGCTCGTCGTCTGCGTCCGCCACTACTTCTCCTCGTCGTCGTCGAGCGGGGGCAGGTCATCGACCTGGCCCCAGGGCTCGTCCCAGGGCATCGGGTCGCCGGTCGACTCGTTGTCCAGCTCCGGCAGGCTCTTGCGGCCGGGGCCGCCCTCCTCCGGGGGCAGCCAGGGCGCCGGGTGCAGCCGCGGCCGCTCCGGGCCCTGCGTCGGCGGGGCGGGCGGCGGCCCGCCGTCCTGCGGACCCGCCTGGGGGGCGGGCGGCGGGGCGGGGAGCCCGGACCCGGTCGAGGGCGGAGGCGGGGGCGGGGGCCCGTCCTGGAGAGCGGGCGGGGAGAGCCGGGGCGGGGGCCCCGACCACTCGCCCTCCCCCTCGGTGTCGGCCGAGGGGGAACCGGCGGCCGGCGGCGGGGAACCGGCGGTGGCCTCCTTCTCGCCCTGCTGTTCCAGGCGGCGCTGGCGCGCCTGCTCGACGAGGGCCTCCTGGCGCATCCGGCGCCGCTCGGCGATCTCGTCGGGCAGCGGCGGCGCCTGGGCCGGGGTGCGCTCCTCGGTGGCCGGGGCCTCTTCGGCCGCCGGCTCGGCCGGGGTGTGCTGGTCGCCGGCCTTTTCGCGCTCGATCTGCTCGCGCAGCTCCTCGTTGCGGGTCGGGGCCTGCAGCTTGACCGGTGCCAGGAACCCGGCGGGGCGCTTGTCCTTCCAGCGGCGCACCTCCTTGCGCTTGTGCCCGTTGGGCGTGCGCACCAGCATCGGCTGGGCGTCGCCGGTGAACAGGATCGCCCAGTGGCGGGGTAGGCGCATGTCGGCCGCGGTGAGCAGGTCCACCTCCCGGTAGTTCTTCTCCCTGTTCTTGTTGCCGTGCTGGTCGTAGGTGATGGTGTCGGTGCTGCGCACCTCGACCTTGCCCGCCAGCTCATAGACCCGCCGGAGCATCTCGAGTTCGGTGCTGCCGCCGTAGACCAGGATCGCCCCGGCGCAGGCCCACAAGGCCTGGGCCATGGGCCCGTAGCGTTCCTCCAGTTGCGCCCAGGACTGGGCGTACATGCGGATCTGGACCCCGGTTCCGCCCATCCAGGAGACCCACCGGTCGACCCGGACGGGCGCGGTGTTGGCCAGCTCGTCCAGCTCCATGCGCAGCGGCGGGTCCAGGCGCCGCTTCTTGGACAGTGCGCGCCCGGCGGCCTGGGCCTGGTCGTGGACGGCGCCGTCCTGGGTCGCCTCGACCTGGGCGGTGAAGGCGATCTCGTCCAGCAGCGCGGCGAACAGCGGCCGCGTTGCGGAGTCGGCGCCCTTGCTCACCAGGTACAGGGTGTTGTTGCCGCTGGTCAGGAACTCGCCCAGGTCCAGCTGCGGCAGGTCGCCTGCGACCACTCGGCGCACCTCGGGGTTCTGCATGAACTTCAGGGTGCCCCGCAGCGTGCTGACCAGGGACCCCTTGGTGCGGTCGGGCATGAACCGCAGGAAGTTCTCCACGTCCCCCCGCGACGCGGGGTTGGCGCCGGCGGCCTTCTGCAGCACCCGCAGCGGGGTGTCGTCGGCGCCGTTGGCCCATTCGTAGACGTCGTCCATGGTGTAGCCCGCCAGGTCGGCGGCGTGCAGGTAGCCGGCCAGGACCATGGACGTCTGGTCGTGCCAGAACTGGGCGTCCGACAGGCCGGTTCCGGTCTCGGCCTCGACCATGGTCACCGCCCGGCGGGCCGCGGTGAAGGAGTCGGCGCACCCGGTGACCGGGCTGAACCCGAACGTCGTGGCGTAGTTGCCGACCCCCTCGGGGTTGAGGATGTCGACCCGTCCCCCCTGCTCGGTGCGGGGGCCGATGGTCGCGTCCACCAGGTCGTCGCGCATGGAGGTCGCCACCAGCGGCCCGACCCAGTCCAGGATCGAGTTGATCGCGGCCGAGGACTTGCCCCGGCGCGGCCCGGCCATGGCCAGGATGATGGTCTCCACGTCGATGAAGGCGCGCCGGGGCATGGCCCAGCCCCACCCGGTGCCGACCTTGGTCGCATAGGCGCCCCAGGCGCCGGGGCGGTGCCGGTCCCACCAGGACAGCGAGGGGCGGGCCGACTTGGCGACCTTGCGGGCCGCGGGCAGGCCCAGGCTGCGGTAGCGCTCCCAGTCGCCCGCCCAGCCGGGGCCGGGGTGCAGCCGGAGCTTGGCCCGCCAGCCCAGGCGCAGGGCCGGGCGCCGCCGTGAGGAGGCGGGCAGGTTGCGGTGCACCGCGTTGGCGATCGCTCCGGCCACCAGTAGCAGCCCGGCCCCGCCGGCCATCAGCTCCGGCGACACCAGGTCCCAGGGGATCGGCAGCTCCGGCGGCGCCTGCGCCGCGAGCGGGAGGAGGAGGTGGTTCATTACAGCGTCCTGTGCGTCGGCGGTGTTCATCGCCTGGGGAAGGGCGTCCGCTCCGGGGGGTGTGACCCCGAGGTTTTCGGGCGACCCGTTGGTCACGTTGTGATCAGTCATGATCACGCACCCCCGATCATGGCCTCAGACGCGCTGGTCACGCGAGTCTCGGCGGGCGCCGCGCCGGTGTGCTGGCCGGACTCGGCCAGGCCGGTGACGATCTCGCGCAGGTACCGGCGGACCGTGCGGGCCTCGGCGCCCTCCTCCAGGCGGGCGAGCAGCTCCTCGGCGACGGCGTCGATCTCCTCGTAGGAGCCGTACCGGGCGTCCCCGCGCCGACCCAGCTCGTCGTACATCAGCTCCACCTGCTGGCGCAGGGAGAGCACGCCGCGCGCCACCTGCAGCTCCCGGCCCAGCCGGGCGGCCTCGGCGCGCGCCTGCTCGGCGCCGGCCTCGGCCTGCTCCACGGCCGCGCGCAGCCGCTCGACCTCGCGGCGGCGCTCGGTGTCCTGGGCGTCCAGGTCGGCCTCACGGCGCTGCTCGGCAGCCTTGAGGCCTTCCTCAGCGCGCTGCTCGACACCGGCGAGGCGCTGGCGCAGGGCCTCCAGGGCGGCCTCGTACTCGGCCTTCTGCTCCTGCAGCCGCTGCTCGGCCTCCTCGCGGGCGGCCTGCAGGTCGGCGGCGTGCTGCTCGCGCAGCGCGGCCCGCTCTTCCTCGGCCTTGGCCTCCAGGGCCTGGACCTGCTCGGCCGAGGCGGCCTTGACGCGCTCGGCCATGTCGCCGGCCTCCAGGGCCCGCTTCTCGGCCTTCTCGGCCTTGTCGTCGGCGGCCGAGCGGCCCGGGGCGTAGTTCCAGTGCTCCACGTACCACTTCCGTGCGGCCCCGGGGGCGCGCTTGAAGTCCAGCACCATCAGCAGCAGCCACCCGAAGACCGCGCCGACGCTGCGGAAGAGGGCGCCGACCAGCGCCCAGATGCTGTGGCTCTTGTCCTGGTCACGGCAGGCGCGGTTCTGGATCTCCAGGATCACCGTGTCGGAGGTGGCCGCGTACAGCAGCGGCGGCCCCGCGTAGACCAGCAGCGCTCCGGCGCCGGTCTGGGCGCCGTCCCACACCGGTGCGGCGTTCATCGCCACGCTGACGCCGATGCACACCAGGTTGCCGATGCGCGCCCGCAGCGCGGACTGGCCGCGCATCGCGGTGGCCAGCCCCAGCAGGCCGAAGATCAGCGCCGCGGCGTCCCAGGCGATGGCCTCCAGGTGGACCGCCAGCTCGACCGCCTGGCCCTGGCCCTTGTAGGAGTGGACGTAGGCGACCTGGGCCTCGTAGGACACGTACATCGTGCCCGCAGCCAGGGCGATGAGCAGCAGGAACGCCGAGGTGATGGTCAGGACGTACCAGCCGCCCCGCTTCTCCGGCTTGTCGGCGGCCGCCTTCTTCGAGCCCGAGCGGCCGAAGGGCGGCCAGCCCACCACCGTATAGCGGCGTGTCGTCCCGTCGCCGTCGCGGACGGTGCCGGCTGCTTGGGGCGTGTAACCGTCCTGGTCATCGGCTGCCCCGTCAGGGGCCCGTAGCATTGAGGACAAGATCAGAACCTTCCTGTTTCTGGTCGGTGACCCCGGTCGGCGCGGGTTTCTTGGCGGAAAAGGCGCCGGTCGGGGTTCCTCTTAAAGACCGTGTCGTTCGAGGTACTCCTCGATCGCACGTCGCTGGATGTCCTGCGCGCTCATGTCCAGCGCGGCCGCGGCCATCTTCACGCGGCGGCGCAAAGACTTCGGGACGCGACCAGTGAGCTGGACCAAGTCCTCCTCTTCAGCGGTCGGCGCCGGAGCCGTCTGCATGGAGTCACGCCCTTCCTCCTCGTTCTTGTCGCTGGGCACCTGGCTACCTTCCTGGCTTGCGGGCTTTCTAGATCGCTATACCAGTGTGCCCGGAACACGTTTTGAAGTATTGCTAGCTTGTGACCACTTGACAAAGCTAGCAAGCTGTCTGCAGAGTGTCAATGTGCGGCGCTTGGGATTCCGCCCCGGGCCTGCAGAGACAAGAGCGCCCCGGCTCGGTGATTCCGCCACCGGCCGGGGCTTCAGAAACCGACCTTTGCCAAGGAGTTTCCGTGGCTCAGCCTACCCATGTCCCGACCCTGGAGAACGCCGACGGCCTGCGGACCGTGCAGGTCACCGGCCCCGACCAGCCCGACCTGCCCGCCCCCACCCCCGAGGAGCACCACCAGCTCGCCGAGCTGGCCGACGTCCTCGGCCCCGCCGCCGTGGGGGTGTGGCGCTGATGGACCCGGTAGAGCGCGCGGAGGCCGCTCTGCTCGGGCAGATCCTGCTGGACGAGGAGGCCCGCGCCGACGGCGAGGGTGCGGGCCCCCGCCTCCTCGAGCAGGTCCGCGAGTGGGGCATCACCAGCAGCTCGCTGTTCCGCAAGGGCTACCACCAGGAAGTCTGGAAACGCCTCCAAGACACCGCATCCAGCGGACACGCCACCCGGTCGGCCGTGGCCGAGCGGCTGCGCGCCGACACCGCCCCCGCCGAAGAGGCCGGCGACGACACCCGGGTGCGTCCCGAGCTGGCCAACCCGGCCAGGCTGTGGGGCCTGACGGACGCCGCCGAGGGCGCCCGCCCCGACCGGTCGGCGGTCCTCGTGGTGGACGCCGCCATGCACTGGTCCGCCGGCGACATGGCGGACGAGCTGAGGACCGCCGCGCACACCGACGAGCCCGGCGCCACCGCCGAGGCCGCCGAGAAGGCCCGCGGCAAGCTGGCGCGGATGCGGCAGGCCTGGGAGCGCCTGCCCGCCGGGGCCCGCACCGCGGTCGAGGCCGTCAAAGAGCGGCCGAAGACACCGCTGGTGAAGGCCCAGGAGCAGCTGGACGAGGCGCGCGAGCTGATGGCGACCCTGCGCACCGACCCGGCGCACGCGGCCGAGCGGATCACCTCGCCCGCCTGGGGCATCATCGACCGCCTGGCCGGGGCCGTGGACGCACTGGCCAACGCCTCCATCGACGCCCCGCGGAGCCCTGAGACCCCTAACGGCCGGACGTTTCTGAAGCCGGGCGAGATGCTCCCGGACCAGGGCGGCCAGTGGGCCGAGCACCGCCAGGAGCAGGACCGCCAGCAGGCCGAGCAGGACCGCAGCGACGACGCGCGGCTGCGCCGATCCCGCGCCGCCGAACAGGCACCCGCACCCGAGCCCGAGGCGGACCCGGAGCGGGCCGCCCGGGAGCGGCGCCTCCTCGGATCCCTGATGGCCGCCCCCGAGCAGCTCGACCAGGTCGACGTCGACCCGGCCACCGTCCGCGACCCGCAGGTCCGCCGCGCCTTGGAGGTCGTCGGCGACCTGCGCGAGCGCGGAGTCGACATCGACGGACAGGTGGTCGACGCGGCCATGCAGGCCCGCGGCGGCCCGCCCCTCGGCGAGGTGGCCGCCGAGCCCGTCACCCCGACGGACGCCACCACGGGAGGCCTGGCCGCACGGGTGTCCCGGGACGCCGCCGCCGACCGCGTGCACCAGGCGGTCGCCGGCCTCCAGGCCGCCGGCGACGACTCGGGGGCCGCCGCGCCGGACCTGATCGCGGCCGCCGAGGCCGCCCTGGACCGGCTCGGCCCCGAGCCGCCCCAGCTCGTCGAGCACCTGGAGCCGCTGGCCGAGCCCGAGAGGGACGACGACCCCGAGAAGGAGGCCGAAGGCGCGCCCGCCGCGGGGCCGTCGGCGGAGCGGACGGCGGACGCCCCGGCAGAACCCGAGCGCGGCCGCGAGACCGAGCCGACCGCACCCGCCGACGGCCCGGAGCAGCCGACCGCCCCGGCCCCGCGCCGGGAGGAGGCGCCCGAGCAGCGCCTGGACCGCCTCGAGCAGGAGCACCTGGCCCAGCGACGGGCCGCCGAGTCCCCCGGACCCGAGCCGAAGCCGGCACCCGCCGCACCCGAACCCGTCCAGATCGAGCACTGAGGAGACCGAGATGAGCGACCGGCACAGGCAGCCCTGCGAGCTGCCCGCCGAGGCGATCGACCAGCTGATCCAGGAGCGCCGCGCGGCGGCAGCCGACCGCAACGCCGTCGAGGAGCGCCGCCGGGAGGAGGGCCTGGCCCGCGCCAGGGCCGCCGCCCTGCCAGCGGCCCAGCGCCTCGCGGACCACCTGGACGACCTCGACCTGGGGGTCAAGACCACCGCCGACGACCTGACCACCGTCCGGTGGGACTACGCGGCCGGCCGCCCCGTGGTCGAGATCGGCTGCCCGCTGGCCACGATCAGCACCGGAGAGGGGGGGAGGCCCCGTGCCTGGCGCGTGCTGGCGGTGTCCACCCACGGCGAGCACCGGGTCCGCGTGGAGACCTCCGGCTACGGCATAGCCACCCCGTGGGTCCACGACGTCGGGCCGCTGGCCCGGAACACGATCGCGCGGGCCGTGTCCGACCCGCGCACCGTCCTGGACGGCGCCGAGCACCTCAACCCCGACCCGCCGCTGGCCGAGCCGCCGACCCCGGCCGAGCACGCCCGTCGGCTGCTCGACGAGCTGGACGCCGACCCGACCAACCGCCACGGCCAGCGCGGCATCGCCCTGGCCCAGGCCTGGGCCACCCTCGCGGCCGCCACCACCTGACCACCCACTCGAAGCACGAAAAAGAAGAAGGCCCCGGACTCTTCCGCCAAGAATCGCTCCGGGGCCGCCTACAGAGAGGCAGGACCCAATGTATCTCGACCCCCGAGCCCTGCTGCGCGCCCTGGCCACCGCGCACGCGGCCCCCGCCTGCTGCGGCCAGCCGATGGCCTACACCGACGCCGGCGGCGCCCGCGGCTGGTACTGCGTCGTCAACCCGCTGCACGTGCGGATCTGAGGGGGCCAGCGATGAAGAACCTGCTCAAGGCCCTGACCCGCCCCCTTCGCCTCCGCTACTGCGAAGTCTGCGACGAGTGGTACTCGCCATCGGACCCGCAGGGCAACTGGCAGCACGTCAACTGCTCCTGAGCGCACGAGGCCCCGGCCGAACGGCCGGGGCCTCCTCATGTCGGTGTCAGCGCCGCGCCTTCAAAGCGTCGAGGACCGCGTCGCGCTCGGCGGAACCGAGCTGCCCCAGCCCCTGGTAGATGCGTTCCGCGACTTCCTCAGCGGCACTCTGGCCATCGCTGCTCTCCGACCACTCGAACGACAGCGTCAGCTGAACAGGGCGCACAGCAGCGCTGCCGGACGAGCCGCCCGCAGCCGGAGCGGCAGGCGCCGGCGACGCCCCCGTCCTTTCGCCCCCGTCCTGTTCACCGGCCGACGAGGCCCCCTCGGCGCCATCGGAGTGAACCGGGTTTACCCCCCCGTCTGACGACGGTCTGGAGGGTGAACCCGGCGTGGGGTAAACCGGGTTTACCCCACGCTCCCACTCGGCCAGCTGCTCCTGCTCGGGAAGAGCGCCAAGCCGCCGGGCCTCCTTGATCTTCAGCTCACCGCCGCGCAGCGCCTCCTGCAGCTCCGGCACCAGGTTCAGCAGCGCCAGCCGCTGGCCCACCCACACCTTCGACATGTTCAGTGCCCGGGCCGCTGCAGCGTTCGACCCGAGGATGCGCACCAGATCCTGGACTGCGCGCGCCTCCTCCAGCGGCTCCAGGTTCTTGCGGTGCAGGTTCTCGATCAGCACGTCCGCGCGCAGTTCACCAGCGTCGGACGGCCCCCGGGCGAAGAAGACCTCGATCTCCTTCAGCCCGATCTTCTCGGCCGCGGCCAGGCGGCGGTTGCCGTGCACCACCACCAGGGACGCGTCCCCGAGCTTGGGCTCCAGGTCCGGATACAGATCGACGAAGTGCTCACGCACCATCACCGTCACCGGCTGGCGCAGCCCCCGGTCGCGGATGCTCTCGGCGAGCGTGTCGATGTCGCCCAGGTCGTCGCGGTCGTTGAGCGGGTTGCCCACCAGCTCCACCAGCGGACGCTTCACCGGCGGCACCACCGAGGCCTGCCGCCGGTCCTGGAACGCCCCCTCCATCAGGCTCTCGCTGTCCTCGGCCACCTGCTCGGCCGCCTGCTCGGAAGTGCTGGAACGGGTCGAGGGCACCGCGTACCGGCGCTTCTTCTTACTCACTGGCCCACTCCTGCAGGACCGGGGCGAACAGAGCGTCGGCCACGGCCTTATAGTCCTGCATCGCGTTGGACGAGGGCGCGAAGGTCGTCAGCGGCTCCTGGGCGTAGGGGGCCTCCCCCACCCGCACCGTGTGGCTGATCGAGCCCTGGAGCGCCTCGGGGTAGTCCGCCGCCA
The DNA here is from genome assembly GCF_000341205.1 of Nocardiopsis baichengensis YIM 90130. Lineage (NCBI taxonomy): Bacteria > Bacillati > Actinomycetota > Actinomycetes > Streptosporangiales > Nocardiopsidaceae > Nocardiopsis > Nocardiopsis halophila. The sequence continues at coordinate 32,701 of NZ_ANAS01000046.1, forward strand.
GCTGGTCGGCCACATCATCGGTGAGGTTCGACTTCTGCCGGTCGACCACCAGCAGGGCGACCGTGCGCTGCTTGGGGTTCAGCCGCCGCACCCGCGACACGGTCTTGTTCAGCTGGGCCACCCCCTTCATGTCCAGCCCGCCGATCCGGGTCGGGATGATCACCGCGGAGGCGGCGGCCAGACAGGTGAAGGTCACCTGCCCCAGGTTCGGCGGGGCGTCGATGATGGTCACCCCCACACGGCGCTTGGAGTTCTCCATCGCCTCCTGCAGAAGGAAGTCCTTGCCGCCGGCCTGCTTCAGCTCGAACTGCTCGAGCGACTCGAAGGAGGGCAGGATGCTCAGGGGCCCTTCCACGTCCGTCGGCCATAGCGCCGAGTCGTAGTCGGTCTCCTCAAGCAGCACGTGGCTCAGGTCCCAGCGGCGGCGGATGGGCACCTCTTCCCACTGCGGTGGCAGCCACTCGGTGGCCGACCCGTCTTGCTTGTCGGCGTCCACGAGGTCGACCGGCACGCCCTGCGAGGCCAGGTAAGCAGCGAGGGTGACCGCGGTGGTGGTCTTCCCGCTGCCGCCCTTCTGATTGATCACCGCGACCACTTCACCGCTGTTCACCAGCGCCGAATCCGGCACCTTCAGATCTGCTGGGGCATCACTCATCGCCGTCTCCTCACGAGGTCTTCTGCACCAAGGATGGCAGCACCGCGGCCGCACGCCTGCCCTCCTTCGCCACGCCGGGCTGATCCGATCCCGCGGGCGCGCCCGTACTCCCCCGCCGCGCGGCGGCGCTGTCTAGCCTGGGGAACAGGAACCCCCAGCAGACAGGATGGGTGCGCCGATGAGCACAGCCGTACCGACCAACATCCGCTCCCTGCGGCGCCACCGCCAGTGGAGCCAGGAACACCTCGCCGAACAGGCCGGCCTGTCCCCCACCACCGTCGGCAAAGCCGAACGCGGTGGCCAGGTCACCACCGCCACCCTCCACGCCATCGCCCGCGCCCTGGAGGTCTCCACCAGCGACCTCTACTCCGACCGGGCGATCACCCCGCGCCTGGACGCCCAGCCCGACCACCACGCCCTGGCCCGCCTGCGCGCGGTGATCACCCCGCCCGTGGGCATTACCGGCACCCCGCTGCTGGAAGAGGCCGCCGCCGAGGGACCCGTCGACCTGGAGGCCATCGCCACCGCCGTTCAGCGCATCGAGACCAGCTACCGCGGCGACCGCTACGACGACGTCGCCGAGATGCTGCCCTCCGTCATCGCCGAGGCCCACCGCGCCGTCGCCGAGCTGGAGACCGACCAGGCCTACCGCACCCGGGCGGTCGCCCTGCAGATGGCCGGCCGCTACCTCACCCAGGTGCGCATGCTCTCCGATGCCCTGGCCGCGCTGCGCGCCAGCATCCGCGACGCCGCCACCGCCGGCGACCGCACCCTGGCCGCCGTCGCCATCAACGGCCAGGGCTGGGCCCTGACCCGGCAGGGGCGCCTGGCCGAGTGCGTGCGGCTGTGCACCGCCACCGCCGACGAGGTCGAACCACGCATGTCCACCGCGGGTTCGTCGGAGCTTGCGGCGTGGGGGAACCTGCACTTCCGCGCCGCGGCGGCCGCCATCCGCGACAACGACCCCGACGGTGCCAAGGAGCACATGCAGATGGCCGACGCCGCCGCCTCCGCCCTGGGCAGGGAGGTGGACTCCTGGGCGACCTTCGGACCCCTGACCATGGCGCTCAAGCAGGCCGAGTTCGCGCTCATCCGCGACGAGCCCGACCTGACGCTCGAGCTGGCCGAGCGCCTGCCCGACCGGCGCCGCGTCGGCGACGTCACCCCCATCAACTGGGAACGCCACCACCTGGACGTCGCCCACGCCCAGGTCCGCACCGGCGACATCGACGCCGCCACCCGCACCATGACCCAGGTCATGCAGCGCTCCCCCGAATGGATGCGCCGCCAGAACGAGGCCTACCAGGTCGTTGCCGACATGTGCGAGGCGCGCCCCAAGCGCATCAGCCCCCAGGTCGCCACCTTGGCGGCGCACCTGGGCGTGGCCGCCTGACCACCCGACAGGAATCTGTCGGACCCCGCCGGGAGCGCGGCACTTGGGCCGCGCTCCGCCTCTGGCCAGGGGTTTTGCCCCCTCGTAGCGTCATCGCCACAGCCCAGATACCGATGGTGATGACGATGCCCCCACGCCCCCGCGCCGCCGAACGCGCGACGCTCTCCGGCCACCTGACCACCGAGGACGAGAACGCCTACCTGGAGCGCCTGCGCGGCCGCTACCCCGACTGGCGGATCGAGCGCACCGGCGCCGGCCTGGTGGCCCGGCACCGCACCGAGGAACCCGACGCCCGCCAGGAGCGCGCCGGGCTGCGCACCGAGGTCACCGCCGAGCACGTCGAGCTGCTGGAGAGCCGCCTGTACGTGCAGCGAGCCCTGCGAGGCGACGGTGCCCACCCCCACTAGCCCCACACCGCCGCTGGCCGACCGGCTGCAGCAGCTGCGCGACGAGTACGGCCGGCACTGGCACATCGACACGCGCAACGCGACCGAGAACGGCGCCCACGGCGCCGAGACCCGCCGCATCTGGACCGCGCGCCTGCTCGAGCCGCACCCGTGCGTGCCCGACCTGGCGGTCTACCACCCCACCGTGCTCCAGGCCGCCCTGGCCGACCAGCGCGAGCTGCAGCGCCTGCGCCAGGAGCACGGCCACACCTGGGAAATCGGGTGCCACCGCCCGCAGCGGGGCCGCCCCCGCTGGTTCTGGGCCCGCCGATGGAACCCCGGCACATGGACCCCCGACACAGTCGGCTACAACGCGATCAGCCAGCCGGACCTGCCCGCCTTCGAGGCCGCCCTGCGCGACCAGCCCACCGAGACCGGCCGCGCCCGCTTCCCCAGCCCATGAGGCCGGGCACGGCCCCCTGCCGCCCGGTGCCCCCGTCCAACAGGGCACCGGGCGGCGTCCTCTGTAGGTTGGCCGTGTGCCCATCGAGCCCACCGCCCAGCCCGCCCTGCTCTCCGCCCCCGGCGCCCCCGCACCCCTGCCCCTCATCGCGGTCGACGTCGGCGCCGACGGCCTGGCCGACAACGTGCGCGACGCGGCCCTCGAGCGGCTGCTGGGCATGGGCCTGGCCCGCCCCGGGCGCAGCCTGCTGCCCGCCGCCCCCACCCCCGCCCCCGGCTGGCACGCCCGCCTCGGCGGCGGCCGCCTCCTGCTCACCGGCCCCGCCGAGCACGTCCTCTACGACGGACACATGGCCGCATGGCCCGCCCTGGCCCGTGCGGTGGCCGACCTCGGCGGCGCCGTCCTGGCCGCCGGCCACATCGACCTGCACCTCGGCGCCGACGTCATCGCCGCCGTGCACCGCGCCGCCGCGGCCGAGCAGGCCGTGGTCGGCCTGGTCGCCGCCACCGTCACCGTCTGACCGGCCGAGACCGGCCACCCTCCCGAACCCCGTTGCACTCAGCAAGCCAGCTTACTAGCTTGTCAACTAGCTAGGAAGCTAGCTAGATAGGAATGGAGGAGAAATGGCAGAAGAGAAAGGGCTGTTCCGCCGCCTGGCGGAGCTGCTGTTCGGCGACGACGAACCCGCGCGCACTGCGGGAGCGCGTCCCGGACCGGTGCCCGCCGTGGGCGACGAGGACGCCCGCCGCTGGGAGCAGGAGATGAACAGGAAGGTCGACGAGCAGGGCATCGCCCCCAAGCGACCGGCGCACATCGTCGAGGCCGTCCCCGAGAGCGCGCTGACCGCGCGCGGCACCCACCGCCTGGTCGCCGACCTGGACGAGCGCCGCGAGGCCGCCACCGGCACCGCCCGACAGCGCGCCGAGGCCGCCCAGGCCGCCCGCGAGCAGGCCGACGCCGCCCGCGAGGCGGCCGAGAGTGCCCGGTGGTGGCGGCGCGGATCCGCCCGCCGCCAGGCCGAGGCCGCCGAGCGGGACGCCCGCCAGGCCGAAGAACAGCACCAGGCCGCCCAGCAGCAGGCCGGCGTGCTCAACGGGCAGCGCGAGGCCGCGCTCATGGCGCGCGACGAGGTCCGCGCCGCCGAGCGCGAGGACCCCGACGGCACCCGCCAGAAGATCGACGCCCGCCTGGCCAGCGACGCCCCCAAGGAAAGGTGGGCCCGCGGCGAGCAGCCGCGCGACGAGGCCGACCGGCACGAGTGGGCCCGCTACGACCGCCAGGCCCGCGACGGCGACCACGTGCTGGACCTGCACCGCCAGGGAGCCCAGGCCCACCAGGCCGCCAAGCAGGCCGACGACGACCCGCTCACCCGGTGGGCCCGCGGCCACGAGCCCCGCACCGCGGACGAGCGCGACCAGTGGGCCCGGTACGACCGGGCCTACCAGGACGGCGACCCCGACACCACCGGCGCCGCCCGCGAGCAGGCCGACACCGCGGCCGACCTGTACTACCGCGGCGAGGCCCCCGAGGCGCCCATCGACCAGGCCGTGGCCGCCGACCTGGACCAGGCCGCCTGGGAGGCCCAGGACGGCATCGCCGCCGAGGCCGTCGAGGCCGGCGGACGCGAGGGCGCCACCGCCCGCCCGGAGACCACCGCCCTGGGCGAGACCGCCCCGCACAGGCACCACGACGACCGCGCCGAGCAGCGGCCCGCCGCCCCCGGCGCGCAGGCCGCCGCCCGGCCCAACCTGACCGAATCCCCCGCTCAGGGGAGCTACCACGTGTGGTACGACTTCCCCTTCAGCGAGCCCGACGAGCTGCCCGTCATCTCCCCCAAGGGTGGCGAGGAGGCCGGGCCCGCGCCGGAGAAGCGCGAGCCCACCAAGATGGAGCGGCTCTACGACCGGCTCCACACGGCCGCCCCGGACACCGCCCACGAGCTGGAGGCCGGGCTGGAGCAGCAGGCCGTGAAGAACCTCGCCGACCAGGCCGAGAGCGGCATCCGCGACGACGTCTACGACGACAAGGGCCTCATCCGGCACGAGGCGCTCCAGGAAGAGCTGCTCGGAGCCCTCGAAGAGCAGGTCGACCGCTTGGAGAACCCGGACCGCAGCGCCGAGCGCGCCGACCACGGACAGCGCGAGGCCCGGGACGCCGCGCCCGCCGACGACGGGGGCAAGACCGGCAAGCAGGCCGGCGACCGCGCCGCCGAGGCCGACCCCCGCCGCACCGAGCAGGAGCGCGGGAGGCCGGACGCCCGCGAACAGCAGGCACCGGCACCCCAGCAGCGGCAGGCCGCTCCCGAGGCGAAGAGCGCAGAGGCAGAGCCCGAGCGCGGCCCGGAGCCGCCCGCCGCGCAGCCCGTCCGGCAGGACGCCCCGCAGGCCGGGCCCCGAACCGCCGAGGCCGCGGCCCCGGCGCCCCAGCCCCCGGCCCCTGAGCGCGCGGCCGCACCCGAACCGCCCGCCCCGGCGCCCCCGCCCCCGGCAACCCCGCCCGCACCCCAGCGGTCGGCCGGACCCCCGGCCCCCGAACTCTGACCCCCGACCGCTACGGCCCCGGACGCACCGTGTCCGGGGCCGTAGCCGTGTCACCGCCCGCGCAGCGCAAGGCCAGCGCAGGGATGTGCGGTACGAGGGGGCTCCCGCCCCCATCGACCCCCGCATCCCGGAGCACCCGCTCGCGCGATGCGGCCCTGTCTGTGGTGGCGGACCGCACGCGCGACCGGGCACTCCGGCCCGACGCCCCCTCACCCGCCGCTGGACGCGCTGAGGACAGGGTGACCGGTGTCGGTCACTCACCGCATATGCGGCGAACCGCGTCGTGGCGGGGTGTTTGACTGCCCAGCGCGATTCAGCCGTCGATGGGAAGCCGCGTGAGCCAACCCCGCCGCCGTCCCCGAGTCCAGTTCTCCCGCTCCTTCAAAGGGTGGCTGCTGTCCCCGGTCATCCTGCTGTTCCTGTCGGCCTGCCGACTGCTGCTGGTGGCCAACTACGACACCACCACGGCGATGACCATCTCCTCGACGGTCGGGGCGATCAGCACGCTGCTGGGCACGATGATCCCGATCCTGTCGGCCTATCTTCCGGCCCTGGCCCTGTTCTTCGCCGCGATCCGCAGCTGGCGCTCCGCGCTCCTTGCCGGGGGCGCGGCCCTTCTCATCTCCCCGGCACAGCAGACCCTCCGCGAGGCGGCCGAGGGCGTGTGGACGCAGATCACCAGCCTGTTCGCCGGACTGGACGCACAGGGAGCGGACTACCTGCTCACCCGCGCAGACCTGGTGTGGATCGGGGGATTCGCCGCCTTGTGGATCGGGGTCGCTCGTGCCCTGAAGAGGTGGCCGCCGTCCGGGTACGCCTTCTACTTCATCGAGCCCGAAGAGCCTGAGAAGGAGGAGGAGCCAGAGGAGGAGTCAGAGGAGGAAGAGGTCAGCATCGGCCCCTTGGACGTCCTCGTCTTCGGGTTCCTCCCATGGCTGATCCCGCGCCTGGTGCCCCTGCTCCTGATGGTCGGCGCGTTCATGTTCGTGCAGAACGCCTACTCCATGACCTTCAGCCTCACCCACCTGTCCCACACCGTCCGGCTTCCGTGGATGCCGCCGGAGGAGATCACGACCGAGAAGAAGGGCGAGGAGAGCAAGACCCAGGTCGCCTACGTGCTCTCGGTGAGCGGGGAGTGGACCGTCCTGCTCGAAGAGGACAGCCGCACCATCGCCTACGTGCCCTCCGCCGAGGTCAAGGAGCGCACGGTCTGCGAGCTGTCGGCGACCAGCACCGCCCACGACCCCCCGCTGTTCAAGCTCAAGGGCGCCGAGCGGCCCGACCTCCCGGACTGCGACGACCTCAAGGAATCTACTTCGTAAAGGACGGCTAGGCGCGGTGTCCGGACGGCGCTGGCCCCGGCTCCGGCCGGGCCAGCGGGAGGCGGAGCCGCCGCGGTGCGTCGGGGGCGCGGGTGTAGAGCGCGGCCGGACGTCCGACCCCGGTTCGCTTCTCGCCGGTCGCGGCGATCACGCCTTCCTGGGCGCGCACCCACCGGCGGAAGTTCGCCACATCCAGCGTCGTGGACCAGACCGCTTCGTAGACCCGGCGCAGGTCGGCGGCCGTGAACGCGTCGGGCAGCAGGTCCAGCGCGAGCGTCTCGGAGCCGATCGCCTCGGCCAGCCAGTCGCGGGCCGCCGCCGCGGCCGCGCGGTCCTCACCCGCCACCCTGTCGGGCGCCGACCAGGCGTGGCCATCCGCCGTCGGGGCGCCGCCGGGCACCAGGACGACGTGGACCAGGTCGAGGGCGCGGCCGGTGCCGTAGGCGCCGAGCTGGCGCACCCGGCGCGGCGGGGCGCCGGGCAGCACCCGCTCGGCCAGGCCCGCGGCCGCCGCCCCCGGGGTCTTGGGCCCCAGGGGCACGCGCGGCAGGCGCCGACCGCCGCCGACCAGCACGACCGGGCGGCCGCCGTCCACAGCCAGGGCGGCGACCACCACGTCCACCTCGGTCATGCCGCCCCCGCGGGCGCCTGCTCGGCCAGGGCCTCCACGCGCGCCAGGTCGCCGCCGCCGGCCTCGACCAGGCCGTACTCGGCCAGCCACCGCAGCCACACCGGCTCCCACCCGGGGCGGGTCTTGAACTCGGCGTCGGTGACGGCGCCCTTGGCCCAGGCCACGGTCCGGTCGGCCAGGCGCTGGGCCTCCTCGGCGTCCACCCACCGCCAGGAGACCACCTCCTCGGCGGCGGCCACCGCGTCGGCCCGCTCGACCAGGGCCCGGTAGACGGTCCACTGGTGGCCGGGCGTCCGGCCCGCGGGCACCGGGCGGCGGCACCGGTTGGCCCGCCACCCGCCGACGGGGTTGTCCAGGCTGATCAGGCGCGGACCGGGGCCGTCGGGGCCCACGCCCACCTCCTCGGCCAGCTCGGCGCGCGCGGCCTGCTCGGCGTCGCCGTGTTCGTCGACGTGGCCGGCCGCCCCGGGCACCAGCCCGACCGGGGGCCGCGCCCGCTCGGCGGCCAGGATGGCCCCGCCGCTGTCGACGACCACGGCCCCCGCCGAGGCCAGGTCGCACGCGGGCGGCTCCGGCCGGGTGCCCCGCGCCCAGTCCCACAGCTCCGGGGGCGTGCGCTCCAGGGCGCGCCAGCGCGCCGCCGCGGTCGAGCGCGGGACGCCGAGCATGTCGGCGATGTCGGCATGGGAGCGGTGGTGGTGGGTGCGCAGCCCGTGCAGCGCCCAGGCCCGAAGCGCCTCGGCGCGCGGGACGAGGCGGTCGGCCGCGTGCAGCGCCTCCTCCATGTGCTGGCGCTGGGCCGCGCCGGGGTCGCCGCCGGGGTCGCCGCCGGGGTCGTCCGGGTCGCGGCGGCGCCCGTCCCAGCGGCCCTGGCGGATCTCGGCCAGCGCCCAGGCGAGCATGTGCGCGTCGCGCTCCAGCGAGGCGCCGTCCTGCCGCAGGGCCTCCTCGTCGCGAGCCGGAAGGTCGGCGCCGGCCTTGTCGAGCAGCTGCTGGATGAAGAACGCCATGGGAACCCCTCTGCTGTATATAACTACATACAGATGAAACTGTACGGAGCTTCGTACACCCTTGGAAAGAGGTCGGCGTCCGGGTGGCCGGACCCTGCCACCGCCCACGGAATGTCACCGGCGCGTCGCACCATGAAAGGTCGTGTCCGCTCCCCCTCTGGAGGCCGCCATGGCCCGCAACTTCTCCGGACAGTTCTCCTCGTGGCCCTGGGAGTTCGCCGTCGCCTTGGGCGTCCTGCTCCTGATCGTCGCCTGCGAGAACCTCTGACCCCCGGGAGGAGAGCAATGGCCCCCTCAGCCCGCGTGTGCCCCTACTGCGAACGCCGAGTCGCCCTGCGCAAGGACGGCAGCCGCCAGCGCCACTTCATCAACGACACCTACTTCTGGGCCTCCTACACGCTGAAGGAGTGCCGGGGCTCGGACCCCAGGGGCGCGGTGCCGTCCGGGGCGGCGATCGCGCGGACCCGCGGCCGCACCATGCTCTGCCCCGGCTGCGACCGCTGGGTGAAGACCTCCAAGTCCTTCCGGCCCCTCAAGCACCAGGACCGCAACGGCCGCGACTGCAAGGGCTGGTCGCACAACAGCAGAGCCTGAACGCGCCAGGCCCCCTCCGGTACCACGGCTACCGGAGGGGGCCTTTTCTGTCCCAAGCTCGTCACCATAAGGGTGACACTTAGAGAGCGTCAGCTTTATGGTGACAGCATGGACGCGAAGGAGATCCGCCGCCGCGCCCGCGCGGCGGCCCAGAAGCTGGGCATCGACACCGAGCCCGGCTACGACCGCCGCGACGGCTGGCGGTGGGAGTGGACCGACGGCCCCGCCCCCGGCCAGGTGGCCGAGAAGCTGGGCCCGGCCGCCGGGGAGGTCCGCCTGGAGCGGAGGCTGGGGCCCCGAGCGGCGGCCCTGGCCGTCGTCCTGCAGGCCCTGGGCCGCGCCGGGCACGAGCGGTCCGACCCCGCGGCCGCGCCGCCCGACCCGGCCACCGCCCCCGACGAGCGCACCGGCGCCCTGGCCGACGCCCTGGACGCCTCGGCCCCGCTGCACGCCGCCGGCGAGCCGGGCGCGCTCGCGCGGCACCTGCGCGAGGCCGGCGGCCTGGCGGCGCTGCTGCGCCCCTACGCCGGCACCGCGGCCGACGCCGGCGACCCGCTGGCCATGACCCCCATCGAGCACCTGACCGACCGCTACGCCCCGCACCTGGGCTGGCAGGCCGCGCAGGCCTGGCGCGAGCGCCTGGCGACCATGGACGCGGCCGACGCCGCCGAGCGCGCCCTGGCCGAACAGGCGCCCGACGGGCCCACCGCCCTGGCGGCCGTGGCGCTGCTCGGCGAGCTGCGCCGGGCGATGGAGGAGCGCGAGCGGGCCGCGATGGACGCCGCCCGCGCGGCCGGAGCCTCCTACACCGACCTGGGCCGGGCGCTGGGGGTCAAGCGGCAGGTCGCCCACACCCGGCACCACCGCCGCGGCGGGGGTGCCCCCGCCCGCCTGTCATCCCAGAGATGATGCCTCTTCGAGGCTCCACGGGAGGGGCCGGCGGCTGGGGCCGGTCGCGGCCGGGCGTCGCGTAGCGGCGGCCGGGCCGGAAGAATCGCCCCATGCGTGTGTGGATGTGGGTCGCCGTGGCCGCAGGGCTGGCATGCGCGGGGCTGGTGGCAACCGGGGTCATGCTGCCCGGGCTGGAGGAGGTGTCCTGGGCCGCCGGGGCGGGATCCTTCGTGCTGGCCGCCGCAGCCCTCGGTATGGCTTGGCCGCGCCGGAACGCTCCTCCCCCACCCCGACCGCCGGCGGGACCACGGGTAGAGAACCGCGCCAGCGATACCGATAACGCGGTGCAGGTCGGCCGGGTCGACGGCGACGTGAACATCCACCAGGCCGTCGGCGGGCCGCGCGTGGATCCTGTGCCCGGGTGGGTGCAGACGGCGGTGGCCGCGCGGGAGGCCGACCCCTCGCGGCTGGGTGCGCACGCCGCCCGCCCCGACGCCCAGGGGGACCACCAGCCGCCGTATGTTCCCCGCGACGCCGACGCCGACCTCGACCGGCGCTTGCAGGCCGCGGTCGCCGCTCCCCGCGGGGGCATGGTGCTGGTGGCCGGCCCCCCGACCGCCGGGAAGACCCGTGCTCTGGCCGCAGCCGTGGCGCGCACCCTGCCCGACCGGATGCTCCTGGCCCCGCCCGAGGACGCCGACCTGCGGCCCCTGCCCGCCTGGCTGGCCGAGCGCGCCGGAGCCGCGCCGGACGGGTGGGTGGTGTGGCTGGACGACGTGGACCGCCGCCTTCCCTATGCCGGCCTGGAGTTGCCGCTGCTCGACGAGCTGGGGGCGGCCGGGGCGATCGTGGCCGCCACCATCCGCCTCGGCGAGCTGGAGAAGTACAAACCCGCAGCCACCACTGCCGACGGGGCCAAGGCCGTGGGCTACCAGGTCCTCAAGGCCCCGGCTCTGGAGCTCGAGCGCATATGGAAGCCCGGGGAGCGGGAGCGCGCCGCCGCGGCCGGGGACGAGCGCCTGGCAGAGGCGGCCGACCAGGAGGCGTTCGGGGTGGCCGAGTACCTGGCCGCAGGCCCCGATCTGCAGCGGGCCTGGCGCCACGCCCCGGACGCCGGCCACCCGCGCGGGTTCGCGCTGGTGGCCGCGGCGGTGGACCTGGCCGACACCGGACTGTCGGCCCCTCAGCCGAGGGAGCGGATCGAGCAGGCCGCCGAGCACTACCTGCCCGCGCCCCCGCCCGCCCCCGAGGGCGCCGATGCGGCCTGGGAATGGGCCACCGAGGTGCGCAGCGGAGTCGCCGGACTCCTGGTCCCCACCGACCACGCAGGCCGGTGCTGGAGGGCTTTCGACTACCTCACCGCCGAGGAACCGCTCCCCGAGGCCGCCTGGCAGGCGGCCATCGACTGGGCCGAGCATGAGGACAACGTCACCATCGGCATCACCGCCTACACCGCCGACCGGAACGACGTCGCCGAGCAGGCCTGGCGGAAGGGGGTCGAGGCCGGGGACACCGACGCGATGAACAACCTCGGGGTGCTGCTCAAGGAGGGCGGG
>NZ_ANAS01000047.1:0-28359 GCF_000341205.1 Nocardiopsis baichengensis YIM 90130
CGGCCGGAGGCCCCGGCCGCCCCGCCGCCGGGCGCGCGGGCCGAGGCCGAGAACGGCTGAGCCGCCCCCGCCCCCGTGCGATCGCGGCGCGGGCGCACCGTTCCCTGCGGCGCGCCCGCCGCGGAGCCCCCGAGGGCCCACGGCCCCTCGGGGGCCGTGGGCCGAGCCCTCCGGGAAAGGACCCCTCCATTGCTGTACGTGGTCATCGCCCATGACGGAACCGAACCCGGCACCTTCGAACGGCGGATGGACATCCGCCCCGCCCACATGGCCCAAGGCGAGAAGATGATGGAAGACGGCTCCTTCCTCTTCGGCGGCGCCATCCTCGACGGCGCCGGAAAGATGTCCGGCGGCGTCCTCATCGTCGACTTCCCCGACCGCGACCACCTCGACCAATGGCTCGACAACGAGCCCTACATCACCAACCACGTCTGGCAACGCGTCGAAGTCCACCCCTTCCTCGTCCCCCCGCAATTCCTCACCCTCCTGCCCAAATACGCAGAGGGCGGAGGGGGCCAAGCGAGCGGAGCGGACGCCGAGGACACGCAGGGGGCAGCGAGCGACACCGGTGGCGCCGGCGCGGCCGGCCCGCAGGTGCCCTCCCCCGTCGTCGGGACGGACTGGCTGGCCGACCACCTGGGGCAGGACGGGCTCGCCGTCGTCGACTGCACGGTGCTGCACCGCCCCCTCCCCACGGGCGGGATCGAGCTGGAGAGCGGCCGCCCCGGCTATGCCGAGGGGCACGTCCCGGGCGCGGTGTTCGCCGACCTGCTGACCGACTTCGCCGACGCCGGGGCGGACCGCCCCTTCGCCGTGCCGCCGGTGGAGCGGCTGGTCGGCGCGCTGGAGGACCTGGGCATCAGCGACTCGGACACCGTCGTCCTCTACGACCGGGCCCACATGGCCTTCGCGGCCCGGCTCTGGTGGCTGCTGCGGCTGCTGGGGCACGACCGCGCCGCGGTCCTGGACGGCGGCTGGCGGAAGTGGACGGCCGAGGGGCGGCCGTCCACCGCGGAGGTGCCGGCGGTCGCCCGGGGACGGTTCGAGGCGCGACGGCGCCCCGAGCTCGCCGCCACCCGCGAGCAGGTCCTGGCCGCGACCGAGGATCCGGCCGCGTGCCTGATCAACGCGCTCTCCCGCGACCAGCACGAGGGCCGCGTCCCCGTCGCCCACGGCCGGCGCGGCCACATCCCGTCGAGCACGAACGTCCCCGCGGCCTCGCTCCTCGACCCCGAGACGGGCGCCCTGCTGCCTCCGGACCTCCTCGCGGACCGCTTCGAGGAGGTCGGGGCCTTGGCGAGCGGGAACGTGATCGTCTATTGCGCCGCGGGCGTGAACGCCGCGAGCGATGCCCTCGCCCTGACGACGCTGGGCGTGCACAATGTCGCCATCTACGATGGCGGCCTTTCCGAATGGAGCGGCGACCCTGCGCTCCCCTTGGTGGCCGAGGGCTAGGAGGAGGCGGCCGATGGCCTACGACAAGGAACTGGCGGACCGGATCCGGGAGGCGCTCGCGGAGGTCGGCCCCGTACGCGAGGTCGGCATGTTCGGCGGACTGTCGTTCATGGTGAACGGCAAGATGGCGGTCACTGCCGACACGCAGGGGCGGCTGATGGTGCGCTGCGACCCCGACCGGGTGGACGGGCTCCTCGGTCGTCCCGGGGCCGAATGGGCGCAGATGCGCGGAAAGCCGATGAGCAAGGGGTGGGTCGTCGTCGCCCCCGAGGGGACGGATTCGGAGGAGGACTTCGCCGCGTGGATGCGGGAGGCCCTGGAGTACAACGAGAGGGTGGCGGGGCGTGGGGACTGAGGACGGCGGCGCGCCGGATTCGGCGTTCAACGGGTTCCCGCCGGAGCTGTTCTCCTTCCTGGAGGGGCTGGAGAAGGACAACTCCAAGACCTATTGGGAGGCCAACCGGACGACCTGGGAGAACGCGGTCCAGGATCCGATCGGCCGGCTGATGTCGGACCTGGAGCCCGAATTCGGCCCGCTGCGCACTTTCCGCCCGAATCGCGACGTCCGGTTCTCCAAGGACAAGTCCCCCTACAAGACCTGGGTCGGCGTCACCACCTCCGACCGGGCGGTCGGCGGCATCGGCGCGTTCCTTCGCCTGGAGGCGTCGGGGATGCGGCTGGCCTGCGGCGCCATGGCCCTGGCCCCCGACCAGATCAAACGGTTCAGGGCCGCGATCGACGACCCCGCCGCCGGGGCCGAGTTCGCGGAGATCGGCCGCGCCCTCGCCGGCCGCTCGCTGCCCGTCGGCCCGGGGCGGCAGCCCCCGTTGAAGCGCGTTCCCACGGGCTTCGCCAAGGACCATCCGCGCGCCGAGCAGCTGACCTGGAAGGGCGCCGTGGTCGTCCGGGAGTACGAGCGCGCGGACTGGATGCACCGGCGCGAGGTCCTCGACGAGGTGCGCGGCGTCTGGAACGGGGCCGCCCCGCTCAGGGAGTGGATCGAGAGGAACGTGGGCGGGAGCGAGCAGCCCCCGCGCCGACCGGGCCGGCGCTAGCGCCGGAGCACCGAGAGGGCCTCCGCGGCCCCGGCGGGGACACGAGGTCCCCGCCGGGGCCGCGGAGGCCCTTCACTCTTCCCGTCCGCGCTCCGCCCACCCCGGCCGCGGCACGCGCCTCACCCTCGGTGACGTCGCCCCGTCACCGGACGACCGAACCGCGCTCGGAGATCCCGCCGTCCCGCCGCCCCGAATTTATTTCCGCACACACCTCCCCCGCTGAAGGAATTCTCCATTTTCCCGGCCGGTCGAATTCCTCTCGCCCCCGGAACGAAGGAAACCGCTCTCCCGGGACCGCCCCCACCGCCGCAGCCTCCGGGACGGCACGCCCCACCGCCCAGAACGCCTGCCCCTTGGCCGTTCCCGGCCAGAATCCCGCCCGCGGGACCGCACCGGCGAACACACCCCCGGGCGCCGCACGGCAATGGCCACCTGCACCCTCCTGCGGTCGGTGACTTTTTCTTCAACGGAGAGTCACAGCATTTCAGGCAGGCCACTGAATTTTCCGGGTGATAATATAAGGGCCGCAGGCCGACTTTTCACACCCGGTCGAATAATGGTGAATTGTCGACTACACGCCGTGACCGGACGGAACCGCGCTCCCCGCCCCGCCGCCCCCCATCACCGGCGGGTCCGCGGGGGTGCGGCCCGCCCGGGCCGTGCAGCACGGAAGCGGACGGACAGACCGGGTGCGGACGCAGGGCGCCGAACGCCCTCCTGCGAGGGGCGCCCCTGGCCCGCGAATCCTCCGAGCTCGGACCGGCGAAACGGACAACTCCGCACGAGGGGTGTGATCTGCATTGGCGAATGGGCAGGCGCAGTACGAGGCGAGGTTCTTCGGGGCGTTCACGGTGCTCCGCGACGGACGGCCGCTCGAGGGGCCGGCCTGGCGCCGGGAGAGCGTCCGCACCCTGCTCAAGTGGTTCCTGCTCCACCCCGGCCGGCGCTGGAGGGCGGCCGAGCTCTGCGAGGTCCTGTGGCCCGGCGAGAACGGGGACCGCTGCCCCAACCGACTGCACGTGACCCTGCACCACCTGCGCCGCCTGCTGGAACCGGAGCTGCCCTGCAGACGGCCGTCGTCCTTCATCAGATCCGACCGCGGGGGCTGCTACCGGTTCGACACCGCGGACCGCTGGCGGACCGACGTCGGCGAGACCCGCAGGCTCCTGCGGAGCGCCGACGCCGCCCGCGCCGCCGACGACGCCGCGGCCGAGATCGTCGCCTGCCGGGAGCTCATCGCCTACTACGAGCGGACGTTCCTTCCCGAGGACCTGTTCACCGACGCCTTCGCCCCCGTCCGCACCGCCTATGAGCGCGAGTACCAGGACGTCCTGAGCCGGCTGCTGCGCGCCTCCCTCGACGCCGGCGACGACTTCGCCGCGGCCTCCTGCGCCGCGACGATCCTGGACATCGATCCCTACTGCGAAGAGGCGATCGCCGCCAGCGTGCAGGTCAGCCTCCGGCAGGGCCACGTCCTGGGGGCGATGGAGCAGTTGGACGACTTCCTCGGCACCCTGCAGCGCGAGCTGGGGACCCGGCCGCCCCACCGGCTGTCCCGGATCCGGCAGAGGCTCCGCAGCCCGGGGTGACGCCCGGGGTGGCGCCCCCTGCCCCTGCCGCCCCCAGAGGTCCCCCGCGGCGTCCGCTCACGGCGCCGGGTCCGCCTCGGGTCTGCGCTCGCGGGGGCCGGGGGCCGTACCGCCCGGCCGGGCCGCGCCTCCCCGGGCGCCGCCCGGCTCGGTCCTGTCCCGGAGGAACCACCGCTGGAGCGGGGTCGCCGCGAAGGTCGTCACGATCGCCATCAGCACCAGGATGGTGTACAGCTGCATGGACACCAGCCCCGCCTGCAGTCCGATGTTGAGCAGGATCAGCTCCATCAGGCCCCGCGCGTTCATCAGCGCGCCCAGGGCGTAGGCCTCGTTGCGCTCGATCCCCTGGACCCGCGCGGCGAGGGCGATCGCGAGCCCTTTGCCCACGGAGGAGACCAGCAGCACCAGCCCCGCCATGAGCAGGATGCGCCACTCGAAGATGAGGGAGAGCTCGGTGTTGAGCCCGGAGCACACGAAGAACGCCGGCAGCAGCACGTACCCCACCAGCGGCTCCAGCCTGCTGCGCATCAGCTCGGTGAAGCGGTCGCGGGGCATCGCCACTCCGACGATGAACGCGCCGAACACGGCGTAGACCCCGGCCAGGTCGGTGAACCAGGCTCCGGCCAGCAGCACGATCACGACCAGGACGAACGGGCCCGCGGGGAACTCCTCGCCGGCCCGCAGCCGGCGCTGCGCCCAGCGGCCGACGGCCGCCAGCCCCCGGCGGCCGAGGGTCAGCATGAGCACCAGGTAGAGGACGCCGCCGCCGAAGGCCGCCAGGGCCAGGACGGGGTCGCCCTTGGTCGAGGCCACGACCCCGGCGAGCAGGATCCACGACACCGCGTCGTCGGCCGCGGCGCAGGCCAGTGCGATGGTGCCCAGCCGGGTCCCCTGGAGGCCGGACTCGTGGATGATCCAGGCCAGCATGGGGAAGGCGGTGACCGCGATGGCGGCCGTCAGGAAGAGGCCCGCCTGCCAGACCGTGACGCCCTCCGTGAAATAGCCGCCCTGGGAGACCATCAGCCAAGCGACGACGCAGCCGAAGATCGCGGGCGGGACGATGCCCGCGAGCGAGGTGGAGACCGCGTCGCGGGTGTGCCGCAGGAACATCCCCGTGTCGAAGGCGCTGCCCACCAGGAACATGTAGAGGACCAGGCCGAGCTGGCCCACCAGGTAGAGCACGGTGAAGGAGGGGTGGGCGACCGTCTCGCCGGCGACCACCGCCTCGGTGGGGAAGAGCCGTTCCTGGACTCCGGGGGCCAGGGCCCCGAGCAGCGAGGGGCCGAGCAGGAATCCGGTCACCATGATGGCGACGACCTGGACCTGGCCGAGCGCTTTGAACACCGGCCAGATCAACCGGTAGACGGCCAGGACGATGCCGAGCTGGAGCAGGAAGTGGACGGTGGTCTCGGCCGGTGAGGGCATCCGGGGCTCCTGGGGAGGTGTCGGGCCCGGTCGATCCGGGACGGGGGCACGGCGGCCACGGAGGGGGCGGCACGGCTCGGACGGGACCGGCCCCTCCTGTGGGGAGCGACCGGTGCGCATGCGCCGTCGGTGGCCGCTTCACGCGGCCACCGACGGAGGGGTCGGGGCCGCCGGACGCGGGGGCCTCAGGGCCGGGCCCCCGCGTCCGGCGTGCGGGGGCTCAGGGGCGTTCGAAGAAGCCGCGGTTGGCCCCGATGGAGGCCTGCCACTCCTCGGGGACCTCGTAGTCGGGGAAGATCGCCTCCACCGGGCACACCGGTTCGCAGGCACCGCAGTCGATGCACTCGTCCGGGTCGATGTAGAGCTGGTCGTGCTCGTCGAATCCGGGGTCGTCCGGGGAGGGGTGGATCGCGTCGACGGGGCAGGCCCCGTGGCAGGAGGCGTCCTTGCTGCCGACGCAGGGCTGTGTGATGACGTAGGGCATACGGCTCATCGCTCCTTCGCGGACCAGGGGGGTGGTTCTCGGGTCGGGCCCTCCTGCGCGGCGCCCGGGAGGCACCTCCTAGGCCTGCGGTTCGGGGGACAGGCCCATGAGGGCCGACAGGTTGTCCGGGGTGAAGAAGTCGTCCCAGTGCACGGTGTTCTGGATCACGCCGAAGAAGCGGTCGATGGCGTCCTGGTTCCCGCGCATCGCCGCCAGCACGTCCTCGAAGGAGGCCTGGAACGGCTCCATGGCGGCGTGGTCGACGATGAAGTCGTACAGCGGTTTGAGCTCCCGGTTCCTGTGCGCCTCGTAGGAGGCCAGGGCGGTGTCCAGGGGCTCCCGCCCGGAGAAGCCGGCGTCGATCGCCCCGGCGAGCAGTTCGGCGTCGCGGAAGGCGTCGGTGATGCCCTGCGCGGTGATCGGGTCCTTGTGGGCCCCGGCGTCGCCGACCAGCGCCCAGCCGGGGCCGTAGGGCCTGCGGAAGAAGTTGGGGCGGTTGCCGGCGCCCATGTAGCGGTGCGCCAGGCTCCCGGCGGCGATGCGCTCGGCCAGGTCCGGGGCGATGGCGGACACGGTGGCGAGGTAGTTGGCGGGGATGTCGCTCTTGAACCCGGCGAAGTCGCGCTCGGGCCGCTCGACGAAGACCGCGGCCTGGCGGTCGTTGGTGGGGAAGGCGATGACGGTGCTGCCCGGCCGGGTGTAGAACTCCAGCCCCCTGAGGGGCACGTCGTCCCAGTAGGTGTAGTAGCCGAACGCCTTGGGCGGGGCGGTGCGGTACTCGGGGGCCCCGACCGTCCGGGCGACGATGGAGCGCATGCCGTCGGCGCCCACGACCATGCGCGCCCGCTCGGTGACCGTCTTCCCGTCGGCGTCGACACCGCGGATCCCGACCGCCCGGTCCCCCTCGGTGAGCACCTCCGCCACCGAGAACCGCTCCCGGACCTCGGCCCCCGCGTCCACGGCGGCGTCCACCAGGAGCTTGTCCAGGACCGTGCGCTTGGGGGCGTAGATCGCGGCGAAGCCGTCGTCGACCGGGCGGGGGAAGCCGGTCAGCGTGAAGGGGCCGTAGCGCTCGAAGCTGAGGTCGAGCTCGATGTTGGTGATCGGCGGGCAGTTCGTCGCCTCCACCTGGTCGATCAGCCCCCAGCGCCGCAGCTGCGCACTGCCGCCGACGGTGATCATGTGGGTGGAGACGGTGTCGCTGGGGAAGGCGGCCCGGTCGACGGCCAGGACGCTGTACCCCTGCCTGGCCAGCAGCATGGCGGTCGGGGACCCGGCCACGCGGGCGCCGATGATGATCACGTCGTACACGTCTGTTCCTCTCTCAGGGGGACGGGGCGGCCGCGGCCGCCAGTGCGTGCTCGATCCGCTGCCGCCAGATCTCGTAGGGCGGCTCCACGCTGACCGCCGGCAGGTCCCGCCGCGCCTCCTCCACCGCGTGCGCCGCCTCGGCGCCGCCGAGTCCGCAGAAGACCCGGCAGGCGCGTTCGGTGTGCGGCGCGGATCCGCCGGCCTGCCGGCGCCCCCAGGCGGCCGTCGCCGCCCCGCGTGCCAGGCGCACCCCGTGCGGGCCCGCGCGGTCCCTGAGGTCGCGCAGGGAGCGCTCGTCGGCACCGCCGCCGTAGGAGGCGGCCAGTCCCACCCCGCCCCACAGGTCCGCACGGCGCTCGGGCGCGTAGCCGTCGACCAGGCGCGCCACCAGGGGGACCCGGGCTCCGGCGGAGAACCACAGCGCCCGGCCGACCCCCTGGTCGAAGCAGCGGCGGCCGTATTCGGTCAGGTGGGTGGGCACGGCACGGTGCAGCACGTAGCGCCGCCGCCGGAAGAAGGCCTCGTGGAACCCGTACCCGTCCGCGGTCACCCACCCCAGCAGGGGGTCGAGCCGGGCCAGCTGCGCCTCGGGGCCGCGGCGCAGCCGGGCGAAGGCGAGCCCGACGCCGACATAGGCCGGATAGGCGTGCCGTGCCGCGGGCCCGGCCATGAAGGCGGGCAGCCGGCGCTTCCAGGGCGCCACGGCGTCGAGCGCCGCCAGGCCCATGCCCGCGCCCTCGTAGGCGAAGCCCTGGAGCTCGGGGTCGACCGCGTCCAGTCGCGCGGCCAGAGCGGGGAGGCGGGGATCCTCCAAGGAGGCGTGGTAGCCCTCCATGAGTGAGCGGGCGACCGGCGCGAAGCGCTGCCACGCCTCGGGGGCGAAGCCCGGCCGGGAGAACACCGCCTGCGCCGACGGGATGCCGAAGGCCGCCCTGCGCAGCCGTCCGATCGCGGTCATACGTGCAGCTCCTTGGCGGACGAGGGGGCGGGGGCGGAATGCGGCCAGGCGTCCCGGATCCGCTGTCGCCAGTGCTCGTAGGCGGGCCGCCCGGGTGCGTCCCGGAGCCCGCGTCCGGCGCGGTGGGCGGTCGCGGCCACCGCCGCGGCGTCCTGGCCCCACACGACGTCGCAGGCGACGTCGGTGTGCGGCGCGACCAGCCCCGACTGCTCACGGAAGACCGAGGCCAGCGCCGTGCCCACGGCGATGTCGGCCGCGTGCTCACGGGCGGCTTCGAGCAGGGCGCGCACGGCGTCCCGGTCCATCACCCCGGCCGCGTAGGCGCAGGCGAGGCCGATGCCGCTCCACAGGTCCGCCCGGCGGGAGGCGGGGAAGCCGTCGATGGTGGCGATGATGCGGTCGGGACCGGCCCCGGTGGAGAACCACAGGCTGCGCCCCACCCCCTGGTCGAAGGCGCGGCGGGCGTACCCGCGCACGTCTCGGGGCACGCTGCGGCCCTCGACGGTGCGCCGCCAGGCGAAGAAGCCGTCGTGGAAGCCGTAGCCGTCCATCACCAGCCACCGCAGGAAGGGGTCCTGGCGTCGGAGGAAGCGGTCGGGGCCGGCGGGGACGCGGGGCAGGACCAGCCCCGCGCCGATGTAGACCAGGCAGCGGTAGGGGGCGCCGGGGCCGTGGACGAAGCGCGGCAGCCGCCGCCTGCCGGGGACCAGGCTGTCGAGCAGCATCAGGCCCATGCCGGCGCCTTCGTAGGCGATGCCGCGCAGCTCGGGGTCGACCGCGTCGAGCCGGGGCACCAGGTCCTCGTGCCGGGGCGTGTCGAGGGCGGCGGAGAAGGCGTCGACCAGCGTGCGGGCGACGGGCTCGAAGGTGCGCCAGGTCCGGTCCATGTCCTCCTGGGGGCCGAACCGCTCGGCGGCCAGCTTCGGGAACGAATCGGCGTCGAGGCCGAAGAAGGGGCGGATCAGTGATCCCGGGGAGAGGGGCATCGGGCTACCTCCTTGCCGGTTCGGCGAATCGGATGCGGAGCCGGCGGCGCCAGACCTCGTAGGCCGGCACCACGTCGTCGCCGGGCACCCCGCGCAGCGCCTCCTCGGCGACCTTCGCGGTCTCAGCGCTGGTGAGCCCGCACACCAGCGAGCACGCCGTCTCGTTGTGCTCGGCCGGATTGCCCACCTGGTGGCGCGCCCAGGCCGCCACGGCCACCCCCTCGGCGAGCCGCGCGCCGAAGGGGCCGGCGCGCTCCCGCAGCGCGGCCACGGTGTCGGCGCCGACGCCGCCGGTGTAGCCGCACGCCAGGCCGATGCCGGCCCACAGGTCGCCGCGGCGGGACTCGGGGAAGGCGTCGACCGCGGCGGTCATGCGCCCGGGGTCGGCACCGGTGGCGAACCAGACGCCGCGCCCGAGCCCCTGGTCGAACACGCGCGCGCCGTAGCCGCTGAGGTGCGGGGGCACCGCCTGTTCCTGGACGTGCCGCCGGTGGGCGAAGAAGCCCTCGTGGAATCCGTAGCCGTCGAGCACGGCCCAGCTCAGGACGTCGTCGGCCAGCCGCCGGCGGCACCCCTCGGGGTCGCGGCGCATGCGGGCCAGGCCCATTCCGGCCCCGAGGTAGACGGCATAGCGGTAGGGCCGGCCGGCCCCCGCGACGAACCGCCGGACACGCCGCCTCCACGGCAGCCAGTGGTCCAGCGCGGCCAGTCCCACCCCGGCGCCCTCGTAGGCGAAGCCGCGCAGCTCGTCGGGGTAGGCGTCCAGGCGGGGCACCAGGGAGCGCCCGCGGGGGTGCAGCAGGGCGAGGCTGCAGCACTCGGTGACGGTGAACACCACGTGGCGCATGCGCCGCGCCGACGCGGCGTCGCCGGCGGCCCCCGGGGGCAGGTCGGCGGGGGTGACGGAGAAGAAGGGCTTGAGCAGGGTGCCGGCAAGGGTCACCGGACGTCCTCCTTCGCGGGCGCTTCGCCCGGTCGTTCGGCCGGCACGTGGTCCGGCCGCTCACTCGGCCGCTCAGCGGGCCGCTCGGCGGGCCGATCGGCGGGTTGTCGGGGCGGGCGTTCGGCCAAGCTGTCGGCCAGCCGCCGCTGGAGGACCTCGTAGCCGGGCACGGGGCCGGCGGGCAGGTCCGTGAAGGCCTGGTCGACCAGGCGCGCCGCCTGGGCGCTGGTCACTCCGCCGCAGAGCACCGAACAGGCCAGGTCGGTGTCGGCGACCGGGTTGCCGGCCAGGTGCCGTCCCTTGGCGACGAAGGCGGTCCCCACGGCGAGCCGCGCCGCGTGCGCCCCGGCGGCGGCGCGCAGGTCCTCGATGGTGCCCCGGTCCACGCCTCCCACGTAGCCGCAGGCCACCCCCAGGCCCAGCCACAGGTCGGCGTGCCGCCGCGCAGGGAACCGTCCGACGAGGCGGGCCATCAGGGGGACCTGGGCCCCGGCCGTGAACCAGATGCTGCGGCCCACCCCCTGGTCGAAGACGCGTCGGGCGTAGGGGGACAGGTGGCGGGGGACATGCTGCCGCGCCACGAAGCGCGCGGGCTTGAAGAACCCTTCGTGGAAGCCGTAGCCGTCCATCACCAGCCATTTCAGGACCGGGTCGTCCAGGCGGGCCAGGAAGCGCTCGGGGCGCCGGCGGAGGCGGGCCAGCGCCTCCCCGGCCCCGATGTGGGCCATGTACACGTGGGGCTCTCCGGGGCCGCGGAGATAGGCGCGGAACCGCGAGGGGCCCGGCAGGAAGCAGTCCAGCCCGGTCAGTCCCATGGCCGCGCCCTCATAGGCGTAGCCGCGCAGCTCCAGGGGGGTCCGGTCCAGGCGCGGCACGAGGTCCTCGAACCGGCTGGAGTCGAGGACGCAGTGGTAGCCGCCCACCGCGGTACGCACCGCGGTCTCCAGGTGGCTCCAGACCGGCCCGTCGCCCCGGCTGAACGAGGTGGCCTCCGCGTCCGAGACGCCCATCACGGCGCGGCGCAGGCGGCTAGCTGACAGATTCATCGCGTTGGGCTCCGCTCGGCTCGGCGCCGTCGGGGGCGCTGTGGGGGTCGGTGTCGGGGGCGCTGTCGAGTTCGTCGAGCTCGTCGAGTTCCTCGAGGATCTGTTCCAGGCTGTCGGGCGGGAGCTGGGCCAGCAGGGCCTCCAGCTCGTCCGCCGCCGGGTCCTGTCCGGCGCCGTCCTGAGCGGCGGTCGGCCGATCGGGGCCGGGCCCCGGTTCCCCGCCCCCGCTCTCGGCGTCGGCGTCGGCGTCGGCGTCGGCGTCGGCGTCGGCGAAGCGGAGCATCGCCAGCGTGCGGTCGGCCAGGCCGGCGATGCACGTGCCCTCCAGGAGGTCGAGCACCGGCACGTCGATGCCCAGTTCGGCGTCGATGCGGTGCTTCATCTCGACCGCCATCATCGAGTCCACCCCCAGCCCGGAGAGCGGTTCCTCGTCCCCGAACCCCGCGGGGTCGAGCCGCAGGACCGCGGGGACCGCGGCCGTGATCTCGCGCAGGCGGGCGGCCAGTACGGCGGGCCGTCCCGCCGCGGGGCTCCGGCGCAGGGCGTCCAGGACCGAGGCACCGGTGTCGGGGGCCGCCTCCGCGTCCTCCTCGGCTCCGACCTGCGCGAACATGGGCGGTAGCCGGTCGTGCGCCGCCCGGCGGGCGGTCGGCCAGTCCACGGAGACCGCCACCAGGTGGGCGGGCGCCTGGTCCAGCACGCGCTCCAGGATGCGCATCCCGTTCTCCGGGGTGATGATCCCGATCCCCTTGCGCTCGTACATCTGCGCCAGCCTGGGGTCCTCCGCCATGCCCACCGACCACGGCCCCCAGCCGATCGTGAGGGCGGGGAGCCCGAGGGAGCGCCGGTGGTGGGCGAGCGCGTCCAGGTAGGCGTTGCCCGCCGCGTAGTTGCCCTGGCCGGGTGAGGCGATGACCGAACCGGTGGAGCCGAACAGCACGAAGAGGTCCAGCGGGGCGTCCCGGAAGAGGCGGTGCAGGTTCCGGCCGCCCGCCGCCTTGGGCCGGAGCACCCGCTGGAAGGCCTCCCGGCTCATCCGGGTGAGCAGCTCGTCCTGCACCACGCCCGCGGTGTGGACGACGCCGCGGATCGGCGGGCGCAGATCGCGCTCCCATCCCCGGTACCAGGCGCGCAGCCGGGAGCCGTCGGCGACGTCGACGGCGGCGCAGTGCACGGTGGCGCCCCGGCGCTCCAGGTCGAGGACGGCGTCGACGAGGTGCCGCCGGGGGTGGTCCGGGCCCATCCCCGCCCATTCCCCGCGGGGCGGCACGGGGGTGCGCCCCATCAGGACCAGGTTCCGCGCGCCGCGGTCGGCGAGCAGGCGGGCGACGAGCAGCCCGAGCGCCCCCAGCCCTCCGGTCACCAGGTAGGCGCCGTCCGGGCGCAGGGTGAGGGGGAAGGGCCGGGTGAGGTTCCCCGCGGGCACCAGGCGGGCGACGTGGCGCCGCCCCTCGCGGAAGGCGACCTGGTCCTCCCCGTGACCGCCGGTGACCTCCTCGACCAGGCGCCGGGCCTGGTCGGCCGGGTCGCCGTCGTCGAGGTCGACCAGGCCGCCCCACCGGCCGGCGAACTCCTGGTGCCCGACCACCCGTCCCAGCCCCCACACGGGCGCCTGCTCCACGGCGACCGGCGCGCCGCCGACGGGCTGCGCCCGCCGGGTGACCAGCCAGACCCGCGCGGCCGGTGCGTGCTCGTCGGAGAGCGCCTGCATCAGGTGCACGACGGAGAGCACCCCGGTGTCCTCGCCGTCCCGGAGGCCGCCGTCCGGAGCGCCGCCGTCCGGGGCGTCCTCGTTCAGGGCGGCCTCGTCCGGGGCGTCCAGACTCCACAGGTGCACCACCGTCGCGGGGGCGTCCCCGTCGGTGAGCGGAGCGAGCCCGCGCACGGGCCGGTGGTAGTGGTCGGGCGCTGCGGGGTCGATGGTGAGCGCGTCCTCGCCGTCCGGGACGGGTTCGGGCACGTCGGCGTGGTGCACGAGCAGGCAGCGGCGCCCGGTGGCGGCCAGCCGCTCCCGGAGCCGGGCCGCCACGCCGGCGCGGTCGGCGAAGACGAGCCAGGGGCCCTCCCCCGCCGGTTCCGCGGCCGCCTCGGCGCCCCCGTCGACGGCGGGGCCGACGCCCTGGCCGGCGGCCTCTTCGACCGGGGCGCCGGCGACCTCCTCGGCCGGTGCCCGCTGCCACTGCAGCTCGTAGAGTCCGGCGTCGATGCGCTCGGGGCTCAGGCCCGACACGCTCTCCAGGGACCGGGCGCGGAACCCGTGGACGTCGAGCAGGACGCGGCCGTCGGCGTCGCACAGGGCGATGTCGCTGACGACGGTGTGCTCGTCGGCGCCGGTGACCTCGGCCACCGCGTACATCTCGGCCGCGGGCGGGGCCAGGACGCTGACGCGGTCGATGCCGACGGGCAGGTAGGGCGCGGCGCCGCCGTCGGCGTCCGCGGGCACCGCCGCGGCCAGCAGCACCTGGAACGCGGCGTCGGTGAGGCAGGGGTGGAACCGGTACCGGTCCAGGTCGGCGCGCAGGCCCTCGGGAACCGCGATCCGGCCGACGGCGATGTCCGGACCGGTGGCGACCTCCTGCACGGCCCGGAAGCTCGGCCCGTACTCCAGGCCCATGGCCGCGGTCCGCCGGTAGACCTCCTCGTGGTCCAGGCGCCGCCGGCAGGCGCCGCGGGCCCGGTCCAGGTCGCGCCGGGTCCGCTCAGGGCGCCGCCGGCTCAGCCGGGCGGAGGCGTGCACCGTCCAGCGCCGGTCCGCCTCCCGGTCGGCGGAGTACCCGGCGATCTCCACGGTCGCGGTGTCCTCGTGGAGGGTGGTACGGACCCGGGGGTCGCAGGCGTCCCCGAGGACGAGCGCCTTGCGCAGGTCGAGGGACTCGACGCTGTAGTCGGCCTCGCCGTAGGCGTCCCGGGCCGCCGCGGCCGCCATCTCCACCATCGCCGCACCGGGCAGCAGCGCCGTCCCCTGCACCCGGTGGTCGGCCAGGTAGGGCAGGGCCCCGGTGCCGATCTCCCGCTCCCAGGTGGGGCGGGCCGCGGCCAGGCGCTGTCCGATGAGCGGGTGGACCTCGTCGTAGTGCCGGTCCTCGGTGGCCTCGGCCGGCTCGTTCCAGTGGCTCTGGAGCTGCCACGGGTAGGTCGGCAGCCGCACGAAGCGCGCGTCCTCGCCGTAGAAGCGGTCCCACGCCACGTCGTGGCCGAGGGTGTAGAGCCGCCCCAGGGACTCCAGCATCACGGCGTCGTCGGGCCGGTCGCGGCGCAGGGAGGGGACGACGGCCCCGTCCCCGCCGTGCTCGGCGATCAGTTCGCGCATCGCCCCGGCCAGCACCGGGTGGGGGCTCAGTTCCACGATGCGGGTGTAGCCGTCGGCGAGGAGCTGCCGGAAGGCGGCGGCGAACAGCACCGTGGCGCGGACGTTCTGCCACCAGTAGTGCGCGTCGGCGCCCCCGCCGTCGATCCGGCACCCCGTGACGGTCGAGTACAGCGGCAGTGCGGCCCTGCGCGGCCGCAGGCCCTCCAGGGCGCGGAGCAGGTCGGGGCGCAGCACGTCCATGGCGGGGCTGTGGTAGGGGACCTTGACCGGGAGGAAGCGGTGGAAGACCCCGAAGGTCTCCAGCTGGGCGGCCATGTCCTCCAGAACCTCGGCGTCGCCGGACAGGGTGGCCGCGCCCGGGCTGTTGACGGCGGCGACCGACACCCGGGGGCCGGCGTCGGCGACCGCCTTGTCGAGGGTCTCGGGCGTCATGCCCACGGCGAGCATGCGCCCGGTGCCGGTGGCGCGCTGCTGGAGGCTGCTGCGGTGGTAGGTCACCTTCACGGCGTCCTCGAAGCCGAGGACGCCGGCCAGGTACTGGGCCGCGACCTCCCCGGTGCTGTGCCCCAGGACCGCCTCGGGGACCACGCCCCAGGAGCGCCAGAGCTCGGCGAGCCCCACCTGCAGCGCGAAGTTGGCCGGCTGGGCCACCTCGGTCTCGGCCATGCGCGAGGACTCCTCGTCCGCGCACAGCTCCGCCATCAGGGAGCGGTCGGTGTAGGTGCGCAGCTCGGCGTCGCAGCGTTCGACGGCGGCGCGGAAGACGGGCTCGGTCTCGATCAGCCGCCGGCCCATCGCCCACCACTGCGGGCCCATCCCGGAGCAGACGAAGGCGGTACGGGGCCGCTCGCCGGAGGGGGCCTGGCCGGTCACCGCCCCTGGCCCGGGTTCGTCCCGGGCCAGGGCGGCCAGGCGTTCGGCCGCCTCGGCCGGGGTGGAGGCCACCACGGCCGCCCGGTGCTCGAAGTGGGCGCGGCGGCGGCTGCGGGTGTAGCCCACGTCCCGCAGGGCGTGGCCGTGCCCGGTGAGCGCGTCGCCGAGCGAGCGCGCCATGTCGGTCAGGGCGCCGGGGCTGCGCGCCGACAGCGGGACGAGGTACCTGCGGCCGTCGCCGTCCGCGCCCTGTGCCGGGGCCGGTTCCTCGGCCGGTGCCTCCTGGAGCACGACGTGGGCGTTGGTGCCGCCGAACCCGAAGGAGTTGACGCCCGCGCAGCGGGGGCCGGCCTTCGCCGGCCACTCCCCCGGCCGTGTCTGGACCCGCAGCCCCAGCTCCTCGAAGGGGATGTCGGGGTTGGGCTCGTTGAAGTGCAGCTGGCCGGGGATGCGGCGGTGCTTGAGGGACAGTGCGGCCTTGATGAGTCCGGCGCCCCCGGCCGCGGCCTCCAGGTGCCCGATGTTGGTCTTGACCGATCCGATCAGCAGGGGCGCCGCCCCGGGCGGGCGGTCCGCGGCCAGCGCCCTGCCGATCGCGTGGGCCTCGACCGGGTCCCCCACGGGGGTGCCCGTGCCGTGGGCCTCCACGTAGTCGATCTCGCGGGGGGCGATCCCGGCCCGGCGGCAGGCGGTGCGCATGGCGGCCTGCTGGGCGTCCCCGTTGGGGACGGTGATCCCGCCGGTGTGTCCGTCCTGGGAGAGGGCCGTCCCCCGGATGACGGCGTAGACCGGGTCACGGTCCTCCAGGGCGCGGTCCAGGGGCTTGAGCAGCACCATCGCCGCCCCCTCCCCCCGGGCGTACCCGGCGGCCGCGGCGTCGAAGCTGCGGCAGCGCCCCTCGGGCGAGAGGAAGCCGCCCTTGGACTCGGCGATCGTCATGGTGGGGGCGGCCATCACGTTGACCCCGCCGGCCAGGGCCGCCGAGCACTCGCCCCTGCGCAGGCTCTGCACCGCGAGGTGCACCGCGACCAGGGACCCCGAGCAGGCGGTGTCCACGGCCAGGCTGGGGCCCCGCAGGTCGAAGGCGTAGGAGAGCCGGTTGGCCAGCATCGTCATCATCATTCCGGTGGCCGAGTGGGCCTCCAGCTGGTACCGGCTGTAGATCCCGTAGTTCTGCAGCAGCTGGTAGTCGAGGGTGAAGCCGCCGGTGAAGACGCCGGTGTCGCCGCCGGCCAGGTCCGTCCCGGAGCGGCCGCCGTCCTCCAGGGCCTCCCAGGCCGCCTGCAGCAGCAGGCGCTGCTGCGGGTCCATCCAGACCGCCTCACGCGGGGAGACGCCGAAGAACTGGGCGTCGAACCGGTCGACGCGCTCCAGGAACCCGCCGTGGACGGGGCCCGACTTGCCCAGCCGGGCGCCGTCGGGGTGGGAGAACTTGCGGACGTCCCACCGGTCCGCCGGCAGGTCCCGGGTCGCGTCGACCCCGGCGCACAGCATCTCCCAGAACGCCTCGGGGCCGGTGGCGCCGCCGGGCAGGTTGCAGCCGATTCCGGTGATGGCGATGGGCGCCTCCGGCCCCTCACTCGCCGGTCGGTCGGTCATGAGAACGCTCCTTCTCCCTGGTCACGGTGGTCTCCAGCTCCGCGGAGACCTCCGCGAGAACCGCGTCGCGGGCGCTGTGCACGAAGAAGTGGGATCCCGGCAGCATGATCAGCCGGAACCGGGCGGCCGTGTGGCGGCGCCACTGGTCGAGGTCGCCGCCGCTCACCCGGACGTCCTGCAGGCCGCCGAAGGTCGACAGCGGCGCGGACAGCGGGGGCCCGGGGACGTGGTCGTAGGTGTCGCAGAGTTCGAGGTCGGCGCGCAGTGTCGGGAGCAGGCTCCGCATCACCGCGTCGTCCTCCACGACCTGCCGCGGCGTGCCCTCCTTGAGGAGCACGGTCTTGATCACCTCGTCGGGCAGGTGGTGGATCCGGATGTTGGGGTTGGGCAGGTGCGGGGCGCGGAAGGCGGCCAGGAAGAGGTGCTCGGGCCGGGGGTCCCCCGCCTGCCGCAGCCGGCGGGCGAGCTCGAAGGCGATCAGCGCCCCCATGCTGTGCCCGAAGAACGCGAAGGGCACGTCCAGCAGGGGGCCGATGGCCCGGTGCAGCGCCTCGACCAGGGCGGGCAGGCTCCGGTGGGCGGGTTCGGACAGGCGCGCCTCCCGCCCCGGCAGCAGGACCGGGCACACCTCGACGCCGGCGGGAAGGTCCGCGCCCCAGGAGCGGAACACCGACCCGCCCCCGCCGGCGTAGGGGAGGCAGAACAGGCGCAGCGCCGGCGCCGCGCCCGCGGAGGGCCGCGCGAACCAGGCGCCGGGGTCCGGGGCGGCCGGCGTGCGGCCCCGGAGCCGGCGGAGCAGCTCGGCGCGCTCCCCGTGGGGCAGGCGGGCGAGCCTCTCCCGGAGCGCGGGGGCGGGGGGTGTCGGCCCGGGCGTCATCGGCGGCCCCCGGAGGCCAGGACGTCGCCGCCCAGGGTGATCCAGGCGTCATCGACGGGGTCGGCGGAGCGCTCCTGCTCGTGGACGGCGACGAGGTCCATGAGGACGTCGTTGCCGCGCCACCGCCGGAGCAGGCGGCGCTTGTCGGCGTTGCCGGGGTCGGCGTCGAACTCGGCCATCACCGTGGCCACCAGCTGTCCGGACAGGTGCTCGATGAACCGGAGGTTGGCGGCGAACCGCTCCTCCAGGCCGCCGTCGCCGAGGTCGGCGGTCATGCCCACGTGCAGCCGCGGCATGAACGCGAAGTCGTAGAAGCGGACGAAGGAGGCGGGACCGGCGGAGTCGTCGACGGCGCCCCACTCGCGGAGGAAGCGCTGCACCTCCCGGCTCCAGACGCTGAACCGCCCGAGCCCGGCGACCACGCCGGGCAGGTCGCCCAGGTCGCGGATCCGGTTCTGGAAGTACAGCAGGCCGACGACCGCCCAGTACACGGCCGTGTCCCAGATGATCTTGACGAGCATCGGGCGGGGCGCGCCCATGAGCGGGTACTGGTCCTCGTAGACGGCCAGCCAGCCCTCGGTGATCAGCAGGAACATCCGGTCGTGGATCGCGGCGCGCTCCTCGACGTCCTCCCCGTCCAGGGCGCGGCCCACCAGGTCGGTGATGAGCCCGTTGCCGATGGCGATCAGGTCCAGGCCCGGCGAGTACAGCGGGTCCAGGAAGACGCCGGCCTCCCCGGCCAGGCACCAGCCGTCCGCGGAGAAGACCTGCTCGCACCCGTAGGCGTAGTCCTTCATCACCCGGAAGTCGCGGACCTCCTCCCGGTGCTCGGTGACGGCGGCGGCGCACTGCGGCTCGTGCACGGCCAGCCACTCCAGTGCGCGGTCGAACCGGTTGGTCTCCTCGAAGGGGTGCAGGTCGGGGTCGGTGACGATGCCGATGCTGATCGCGTCGGAGGAGAGCCGGATCAGCCACACCCAGTACCCGGGGCCCATCAGGTGGTTGGTGGACAGCTCCCGCCGCCCCTCCCGGATCCGGGCCTGCCACTGCGGGTCGTCGGACCAGTCGGCGATGTCGATGGGGTGCCCGACGCGGAACCACGCGGCGTTGGCGCGGTGCCCGACCCGCCGCCCCAGCCCGAGCCGGCGTTTGAGCAGCGAGGACCGGCCGGTCGCGTCCACCACCCACCGCGCCTCGATGCGGCGCTCGCCCCCGTCGGGCGTGCGCACGAGGAGCCGGTGGTCCTCCCCGGCGCCCAGGTCCAGCGATTCGACCCTGCTCCCCGGCAGGAAGCGCACCCCGCGGTCGCGGAGCTCGCGCCCCAGCGCGTTCTCCAGGCGCCCCCGGTCGAGCTGGTAGGTGCCCACCGCCGCGGGGGGAGCCTCCGAGTGGCCCAGTTCCACACGCCGGGCGATGTCGCCGTTGTCGCCCTCGGAGAAGAAGACGCGCAGGCCGAACTTGTCGAGCTGCTCGCTGCGCAGGTGCTCGCCCAGGCCCAGGACCTCGCGCAGGTAGTGGCCGGCGACCTCGACGGTCGACTCCCCGACCTTGTGGACGGTCTCCGGGACCGGGTGCCGCTGGCGTTCCACCACCACGATGCGGGTGTCCGGGCGGCTCCGGCGCAGCTCCAGGGCGAGCGTGAGTCCTGCGGCGCCTCCGCCGACGACGGCGACGTCGTAGGCCTCGGGCGCGGACGGTCCGCGGGGTTCGGTCATGTTCTCGCCTCCGCCGGTCGCGTGGTCGGACGTCCGAGGGTGATCCAGGCGTCGTCCACGGGTTCGATGGGGTCGCGCTCCCGGTACCGGGCGACCAGCTCGGTGAGCAGCGGGTCGTCCCGCCACTGCGCGATCTGCTCGGCGGCCGCCTCCGGCGCCGCCGTGCGCAGCCGGTCCGTCACGGTGGCCACCAGCTGTCCGGCGAGCTGCTCCAGGAGGGCGACGTTGGCGGTGAACCGCTCCTCCAGCTCGTCGTCGGGCAGCCCGGCGGCCATCCCGTTGTGCAGGTCGACGATGAGGTCCAGCAGCGAATAGGGGTCGGCGAACCCGCCGGAGGAGGCGGCGTCGTCCACGCCGTGCCATTCGCGGAAGAACTGCTGCACGCGGGCGTGCACGGTCCAGGCGCGGTGCAGCCCCGCGAAGGTCTGCGGGCGCTCGTCGAGCCGCCGGAAGGCGTCGTGGAAGTACAGCAGCCCGGGGACCGCCCAGTAGATGAACGTGTCCCAGATGACCTTGGCGACCATGACCCGGGCGTTGCCCATGACCGGGTACTGGCGGTGGTAGGCCAGCAGCCAGATCTCGCCGAGGACGAGGTAGACCTGGTTGTGGGCCACCGCCTTCTCGGAGACGTCCTCACCCCGCAGGTCGCGTTCGACCAGGTCGGTGATCAGGCCGTTGCTGATGGCCATGAGGTCGCCGCCGGAGGAGTAGAGGGGGTCGATGGAGATGCCCGCCTCCCCGGTCAGGCACCAGCGGTCCGCCGAGTACACCTGCTTGCATCCGTAGGCGTAGTCCTTCATGACCCGGAAGTCCTGGATCCTGCCGGCGTTGCGCCGCACGTCGGCGGCGCACTGGGGTTCGTGCTCGTCGAGCCAGGCCAGGGCGCGTTCACGCGTGTTGAACCCGTCGAAGGGGTGCACGCGGGCGTCGGCGACGATGCCCACGCTCGTGGAGCCCGAGGCCAGCGGGATCAGCCACACCCAGTAGCCGGGGCCCATCAGGTGGTTGGTGGACAGCCGGCGGCGGCCGCCGCCGACCCGGGAGCGCCACGCGTCGTCGTCGGACCAGTCCTCGACGTCGATGGGGTGGTCGATCCGGAACCAGGAGGCGTTGGCCCGGTGGTCCAGGGGCTTGGCGAGGCCGAGCCGGCGCTTGAGCAGTGAGGACCGGCCGGTCGCGTCGACCAGCCACCGCGTGCGCAGGCGCCGCTCACCGCCGTCGTCGTCGCCGACGCTGACGGTGTGGTCGTCCTCCCCCGGCCCGATCTCGACGCCGGTGACCCGGCACCCGGTGCGGAACTCCACCCCCCGGTCGGCGACGAACTCCCCGAGCCGGTTCTCCAGGCGCCCGCGGTCGAGCTGGTAGGAGGCCAGGGGCGCCTCGTCGATCTGGCCGTACTCGGTGCGCCGCGCGATGTCGCAGTTGTCGGCCTGGGGGAAGAACATGCGCAGCCCGAACTTGTGCAGCTGCTCGTGTTCGAGGTGCTCGCGCAGGCCGAGCACGTCGCGCAGGTAGTGGCCCTGCACCTCGACACTGGACTCGCCGACCTTGTGGGCGGCCTCGGGGACCGGGTGGCGCTGCCGTTCGATGACGGTGATCCGCAGCCCGGGGGCGGTCCGGCTCAGCTGCAGGGCGAGGGTCAGGCCGGCGATGCCCCCGCCCAGGATCGCCACGTCGTAGCGGTCGGCCCGGTCAGGTGAGGGTGACTTCGTCGGTGTTTCGCTCACCGTGGTGCCTTTCGTCGTCGTCGCGGTGGTGGTCGGGGGCCGGGTCGGGGCCGGCCGCGGGCGGCCCCGTACGGGGCGGCCGCACGGTGATCCAGCCGTCACCGGTGGGGTCGCGGTGGCGCTCGCGCCGGTAGACGGCCAGTAGGTCGGCGATCAGGGGGTCCTGCTGCCAGCGCTGGATCATCGCCACGGCCCGGTCGTCGCCGGGGCGCGCGGCGTAGGCGTCGATCACCGCGCTGACCAGCTGCCCGGCCAACTGGGCCAGGCGGTGGGCGTTGGCCTCGAAGCGCTCCTCGAACCGCTCCGGGGTGAGCGTGTCGGCCATGCCGGAGTGCAGCTCCACCATGAAGTTCAGCGGCGAGTAGAGGTCGACGAACCGGGGTTCGAGCCCGGCGTCGTCGAGCGAGGCCCATTCGCGGAAGAACGCCTGGACCCGGTTGCTGATCCCGGTGAGGCGGCCGGAGAGGGTCTCGGCGACCACGCGGCTGTCGGTCAGGCGGCGGAACCCGTCCTGGAAGAACAGCAGGCCGAACACCGCCCAGTAGAAGGCGGTGTCCCAGATGACCTTCGAGGCCATGACCCGGGGGTGGCCCATCAGGGTGTACTGGTCCTCGTAGAGGGCGAGCCAGATCTCGGCGATGCGCCGGAACAGGGAGTCGTGGACCGCGGCGGCGGCCCGCACGTCCTCGCCGTCCAGCGCCCTGGTGACCAGGTCGGTGATGAGCCCGTTGCCGATGGCGATCAGGTCCAGGCCCGGCGAGTACAGCGGGTCGAGGAAGATCCCGGCCTCGCCCGTCAGGCACCAGCGGGCCTGCCCGTCGAAGACCTGCTCGGCGCTGTAGGAGTAGTCCCGCATGACCCGGAAGTCCCGGATCTCGTCGCGGTGCTCCTCCAGGGCGGCCGCGCACTGCGGCTCGTGCCGGCGCAGCCAGGCGCGCGCGCCGTCCAGCGTGTTGAACTCCTCGAAGGGGTGCGTCCGCGCGTCGGCGACGATGCCGACGCTGGTGGCCCCGGAGGACAGGGCGATCAGCCACACCCAGTAGCCGGGGCCCATCAGGTGGTTGGTGGACAGGGCCCGGTCGCCCTCGGCGATGCGGGCGTGCCAGACCGGGTCGCTCGTCCAGGTGCCCACATCGATGGCGGCCCCGACGCGCAGCCACGCCGCATTGGCCGTGTGCCCCACGTCCTTGCCCAGGCCGAGCCGGCGCTGCAGCAGCCGGTTGCGCCCGGTGGCGTCGACCACCCACGCGGCGTGGAGGCTGCGCTCGCCCTGGTCGTCGCGCAGGCGGACGTGGTGGGCCTCCCCCTCCTCGGCGAGGTCGACCCGGAGCACCCTGCCGCCCGGGAGGAAATCGATGCCGGCGGCGCGGCAGCGGCGGCCCAGCTCGTTCTCCAACCGCCCGCGGTCGAGCTGGTAGGTGCTCAGCGGCGGGAAGGCGGAGCTGCCCAGTTCCACGCGCCGGGCGATGTCGGTGTTGTCGCCGCTGCTGAAGAACATGCGCAGCCCGAACTTGCGGATCTGCTGTTCCTGGAGGTGGTCGTGCAGGCCCAGGACGTCGCGCAGGTAGTGGGCGGCGACCTCCACGGTGGACTCGCCGACCTTGTGCGCGGTCTCGGGGACCGGGTGGCGCTGCCGCTCGGCCACGGCGATGCGGGTGCCGGGGCGCGTCCGGTGCAGCTGCAGCGCGAGGGTGAGCCCGGCGGCGCCCCCGCCGAGGATCACGACGTCGTAGTGGCCGGGCCCGTCGGCGGGGCGCCCGATGCGCCGGCGGAGCGACTTCACGAGCATCGCCCGCTGCTCGGGGGACAGGTCGCCGACCCGCGATTGTGCCTCTGAAGTCATATTTCCCCTTTCGCATGAAATCGTGGGAAATACGGCTTGCACGCGGCTTACGCTTCCTGGAAGGAGGAGGCGGCGCACAACGCGGGGACGGGCGCCGGGCGGATGCGCAGGCGGGACCGGAACGCACTGAGCGGGCACAACGGCGCCGGACAAGGCCCGGCACGGCCGTCGGGCGACGACCGTCCCCCTCGTCCGCCCCGGACCGGATCCGGACACCGCGCACCGGCGGATGCGGCGCCCGGAGACGGCGCTCGGGGCTCGGGGCGCGGCGCACGCCTCCCGTCAGGCTCGCGCCCCCGACCCGGGGCCGGGCGGGTCCGCCCCTGTCAGGCGCCCAGCACGCGGGAGAACAGCCCGCGCAGCCCGCCCCGACGCCCGGTCTCCAGGTGCGGGGCGTGCTCACGCACCGCACGCACCACCGCGCCCACCGAGGGGTTGACCATCTCCTCAGGCCCGACGACCACGGTCGGCACGGTCTCGTCCCCGCCGGTGATGGTCCGCACGCGGGCCGCGGCCTGCGCGTCCGACCAGATGTCCACCTCGTTCAGGCGCACACCCACCGTGCGCAGTCCTCCGCGCAGCGCCATGCAGAAGGGGCACCCGGGCCTCCAGTACAGGACCGCCCCGCCACCGCCGGCCTCGTGCTCGGACATCCTCGGCCTCCCGCCTCTCCCGTCGTCCGCCTTCCTACCCGGCCGTCCTGTCGCCAGGCCCACCGGCGGCCGCGGGTTCTGTCCGGGCGCCGACACATCGCCCCGGCGGCAGCGGGTCCGCATCCCAGACTGAGGCCCCGGCGAACGGTGAGCGGGCCGGGCCCGGCGAGGGAAGGCCGACGGCCGACTGCCCGCCAAGACCCGGGTGGTCGGCCTCGGGGCCGGCCGGGACGCGGTGGCGGTGCCGGTGGAGATCGAGGACCTTGACGGCCCGTCCGCGTTCCGCCTGGAGGCCGACGGCGGCCCGGTGGGCCCCCAGAACCCCGTGATCGACGCCGCCACCACGGTGCAGGCCGAACTCGCCCGCGCACTCCAGAGGGCGGGGCCGGGTGTCCTGCCCACAGCGCCGGCCGTTCTCACGGTGACCGCAGTGGGGTCATCGGCCTGCTGCGATAGCGCAGCAGCGCGAGGCGCAGAGCGGGTCGGGGGTGACGGCGACGCCCCTCTCGGCTCACCTCAGCACGAGGCGGGGGGAGGACGGCCCGTCGGCCCCGGAGACGACGCTGGGCGCACACCGGGCCGCCGCTTCGCCCGTTGAGGGGTCAGGTTCCGCGGGGAACGTCGGGCAGGTGCTCCCAGAGGTCGCGCAGCGTGGAATAGGTCCCCTCGGGCAGCCGGGCGAGGAGCTCGATGACCTCCGGTCGTGCTCCCTGGAGTTCGGCGGCCGTCGCGAGCCCTCCGCCCTTCTGCGGGCCGGAGGCGAAGGCCCCTTCCAAATGGTCGGCGATCTCGGCTCTGGTCACCGTCATATGCGTGCTTCCCTTCTCATGGGTGAAGGGCGCTCGCGCGCGAGCCTGTCCCAGGCGGCGAGCGGGGCCCGGAGCGGTCGGCCCCGTGCAGGGGCGGGTGGTCCGGTGCTGTGGCCCGGGTGGGTGCTCAAGAGGCCGACCCGGGCCACTGCACCGGGAGGAGGCCGGAGAGTACGCAGCCGGAAACGGCTCCGGCCCCCGCCACGCGAACTCTACCTTTACGTAAGAGAAGAGTTGAACGCGGGGCCTCCCCCGCCTCAGTGGCTGCCCGCCAGCTCCCCGGTCAGCCGGTCGTGCAGTGCGGCGCTGTGCTTGTTCAGCCCCACGATCTCCAGGGTCTTGCCCTTGTCCGCGTACTTGGTGGCGATCGCGTCCAGAGCGGCCACCGTGGAGGCGTCCCAGATGTGGGCGTGCGTCAGGTCGACCACCACGTGCTCGGGGTCGCCGGCGTAGTCGAACTGGTACACCAGGTCGTTGCTGGAGGCGAAGAACAGCTCGCCCTTGACCACGTAGACGACCTGCCCGCCGTCGGGGTCGGCGACCGAGGAGACGTCGACCAGGTGGGCGACCCGGCGGGCGAAGGCGATGAAGGCCACGACCGAGCCGGTGACCACGCCGATCGCCAGGTTGTGCGTGGCCACGACCGCCACGACGGTGACCGCCATGACGACGGTCTCGGCCACGGGCATGCGCTTGAGGGTGGAGGGGGCCACCGAGTGCCAGTCGAAGGTGGACACCGACACGATGATCATCACCGCGACCAGGGCGGCCATGGGGATCTGGGAGACCCACGGGCCGAAGGCGATGCACAGCACCATCAGGAACACCCCGGCCAGGAAGGTCGAGAGCCGGGTGCGGGCACCGGAGGTCTTGACGTTGATCATGGTCTGGCCGATCATCGCGCAGCCGCCCATGCCCCCGAAGAACCCGGTGACGATGTTGGCGATGCCCTGTCCGACGGACTCGCGGGTCTTGTTGGAGTGGGTGTCGGTGATGTCGTCGACCAGCTTGGCCGTCATCAGCGACTCCATGAGCCCCACCAGCGCGAAGGCGAAGGCGTAGGGCGCGATGAGGGTCAGCGTCTCCATCGTGAACGGCACGTCGGGGATGCCGGGCACCGGCAGCGAGGAGGGCAGCGCGCCCTTGTCGCCGACGGTGGGCACCGCCAGGCCCGCGCCGATGGTCAGCGCCGTGAGCGCGATGATGGACACCAGCGGGGCGGGGACGACCTTGGTCAGGCGGGGGAACAGGACCATGATCACCAGGGCGGCCGCCACGAGCGGGTAGACCGCCCAGGGGACGTCCTGCAGCTCGGGCACCTGGGCCAGGAAGATGAGGATGGCCAGGGAGTTGACGAAGCCCACCATCACCGAGCGCGGGACGAACCGCATCAGCCGGGCCACGCCCAGGGCGCCCATCGCGACCTGGAACACGCCGCCGAGCACGACCGCGGCGATGAGGTAACCGAGCCCGTGGTTGATCGAGAGCGGGGCCACGACCAGGGCCATGGCCCCGGTGGCAGCGGAGATCATCGCCTTGCGCCCCCCGACGATGGAGATCACCACGGCCATCACGAAGGAGGCGTACAGGCCGACGCCGGGGTCGACCCCGGCGATGATCGAGAAGGAGATCGCCTCGGGGATCAGGGCCAGGGCGACCACGAGGCCGGCGAGCACCTCGACCCTCAGCGTGCGCAGAGGCGGCAGGGTGGGACGTCGGCGCGTGAGCGTCGTCAAGAAGGTCATGGAACCAATCAGGGCAGGGCGGCGCACGGCGGGCCGCTCGGGCGGATGTTCGTCGTCGGTCCCCGGAGGGGCGCCCGCGGTCGGCGGGCCCAGGTCACGGGGCCGTCCCGTTCGCGGCCGAACGCCGCGCACCGGCGGCACTGCCGGACATAC
Source organism: Nocardiopsis baichengensis YIM 90130 (assembly GCF_000341205.1). Taxonomy (NCBI): domain Bacteria; kingdom Bacillati; phylum Actinomycetota; class Actinomycetes; order Streptosporangiales; family Nocardiopsidaceae; genus Nocardiopsis; species Nocardiopsis halophila. The sequence goes on from NZ_ANAS01000047.1 coordinate 26,557, forward strand.
GAGACAGAAGGTCACTCGCGCCGCAGAGATTCCCTAAGGGCGCGTCACCACCACAACCCTACCCTCACGTTACGGAAGATTTCCGCCGGAGCGCCTGAGAGCACCCTCACACCCGTGGTCCGGCGGGTCGGGAGGGCGTGCGCGCGAAGGGGGCCGCGAGCGCGACGAGGGCGGGCAGTACGGCCAGCATCAGCACCACCGGGGCATAGGAGCCGAAGGCGTCGCGCCCCGCCGACAGCAGCAGGGGCCCCACCGCCGTCGAGCCGACCGCGATCGACTGGGTGAGGCCGCGCAGCGTGCCCAGGCTCGCCGTGCCGTAGTAGAACGGGAAGGCCGCCGCCTCCACCGCGCGCGCCCCGGCGGCCGCGGCCCCCAGCGAGGCCCCGTAGGCCATCGCCGTCCATCCGGGCCCCACCAGCGGCAGCAGCGCCAGCGTCGCGGCCGTCACGGTCATCGACCCGCAGATCAGCAGCTTGGGCGGGAAGCGGTCGGTGGCCGAGGCGAAGGCCAGGGAGGCCAGCAGCCCGGCCAGGGTCTGCGGCAGGAAGTTCGCGGCCGCCTCGACCGGGGTGAGCCCCTGCTCCCCCAGGACGGCCACCTGGTGGAAGAAGACCGCGGTGGTGACCAGCCCGCTGATCGCCACGGCGCTGCTGACCACCCAGAACATCGAGGTGCGCACGATCGCGCGCAGCGGCCAGGCCTCGGCGGCGCCGCCGTCCTCCCCCGACCCGCCGTCCCCGGCGCCGCGGGCGCCCCCCAGTCCGCGCAGGCCCCACAGCGCGATCGGCAGCACCACCACGGCGATCAGCGCGGCCTCGGCCACGAAGGCCTCACGCCACCCCACGGCGGCGATCAGCCGCTCGGTGGCCAGGGGGAACAGCGAGATCCCGGCGGTTCCCACGGCGGTGGTCACCCCCACGGCCGTGCCGCGGTTGCGGGTGACGCCGATGGCCACGGCCGTGGTGGCGATCATGGTCATCCCGCCCTGCCCCATGGCACGGGCGCCGACGAAGCCGACGGTGAGGCCCACCAGCCCCTGGGCGGCCGCCAGCAGGACGAGGAAGACGGCGAAGGCCGCGGCGACCGCCGACAGCACGACGCGGACCCCGAAGCGGTCCACGGCGCGGCCGATCCAGGGCAGGGCCACCGCCCCGGCGAGCGTGCCGATCATGTAGGCCGTGGACACCGCCGACCGGGAGACGTCCAGGTCGGCGATGATCGGGTCGACGAAGACGGACATCCCGGCGGTCTGGCCGGGACCGCTCAGGGCGAGCACGACCCCCGTCATCGCGACCAGCGCCGCGGTGCGGGGAGCGCGTGAGCGTTCAGGGGTGGTCGGGACGTCGGTCCGAGCGCTGTCGGGGGTGGTCAGGCGTCCTCCTCATGAGACCTCGCGCCCCCGCCGGGACGCGATCGCGAATGATCGGATCATCGGAAGTCGGTGGACACACGGAGCCGCCGGTGGACGCGGCGGCCCTTCAGGTGCAACGGCCGCTCGGCCGTGCGCCTTTCCTACTGTGTCAAAGCTCTCTCGGACGGTGAGCGGAGCCCCGGGCATCGCGGCTTCACCGAGCGGATCCGGAGCCCACGCCCCTGGTGGACCGCCTTTTCGACCGCCGGACGGCGGCCGAGGGCGGCGGATCCGCCTGGCGGAGACGTGGTCAGGGGCGAACGCGCCGAACGTGTTCCTGCCGACCGGTTCAGGCGTGCAGGCGGGGGCGCGCTCCACGCGGCCGCACTACTCCCCCGGGTCGATGCCTCCGGCGAGGAGGGGTTCCATCACCAGCCCCGGGTGCTCGCGCT
>NZ_ANAS01000048.1:0-25998 GCF_000341205.1 Nocardiopsis baichengensis YIM 90130
GAACAACAAGCGCTCCGGCTGGCCGCTTGACATAGAAGCGTCAACGGGGGAGTCGATACGGACGGCAGGCAGTGCCCCCGGGGGCGGCCGGGGCCCGCAGAGCTCCACCACGCCGGCGGACACGACCGGAAGGGCCCCTCCAAGGCCAAGGCGGCAGGCCACCCGGCGGCCGACCGCCAGAGCAGGGGGAACCGCCTCATCTCTTCGTCGCCGCACTCCCCTGGCCCCCGGCGACCCGGCGCCCGGCAAGCAGCCCCGAGCGGGGCACCAGCCGTCCCGTCGCCGCTCCTGTTCCGGTACCGCGAGAGGCCCGGCGGCCGACCGGCGACACCGGGCAACCGCTTCGCTACGTCGTCGCCGCCGTCGCCCTGGCACCCCGCCGACCTGCCACCCGGCAAGCGGCCGCGAGCGGGGAACCAGCCCTCCCGTCGTTGCGCCTTCCCCGGACGGGTCTTCACCCCGGACCACCGGTGGCCCGGCCGGAACTCTCGGGCACAGCACGGCCTCACCGGGTCCCGGCGCCCCCGGTGCCCCCGGTGTCCTCCAGGCGGGCGTAGTGGCAGGCCGCACGCGCGGGGCCGGTGCCGGACAGGACGCCCGGGTCCTCGGTGCGGCAGGCCCCGGCCACGCCCGCGCGTTCCGCCTCGCCCGAGGCCAGCACCGGGCACCGGGCGTGGAACCGGCACCCGCCCGGGATGCGCGTCGGGTCCGGCGGCTCGCCCGCCAGCACCTGGGCCTCCTCCTCCGACTCCGGCAGCACCGACAGCAGCGCCCGGGTGTAGGGGTGGCGCGGCCGCGCCAGCACCTCCTCCACGGGCCCGGCCTCGACCACCCGCCCCAGGTACATCACCGCCACCCGGTCGGCGATGTTCCAGGCCATGCCCAGGTCGTGGGTGACCACCAGGGCCGACAGCCCCAGGTCGGCGCGCAGGTCCAGCAGCAGCCGCAGGATCTCCCCCCGCACCGAGGCGTCCAGGGAGGCCACCGGCTCGTCGGCGACCAGCGCCTCGGGCTCCAGCACCAGCGCCCCGGCGATCACCACCCGCTGGCGCTGCCCGCCCGACAGCTCGTGCGGGTAGCGCAGGAAGAACCGCTCGGGCGGGCGCAGCCCGGCGCGGGACAGGGCGTCGGCGACCCGCCTCTCCTCGTCGGCGGTGGCGCCCTCGTGGATGCGCAGCCCCTCGGACACCGCGTCGTAGACGGTGTGCCGGGGGTTGAGCGACCCGGAGGGGTCCTGCTGCACCAGCTGCACCCGGTGGCGGTAGCGCTTGAGCGCCCGGGCGGTGTAGGACAGCGGCCGCCCCTCGAACAGCACCCGCCCGCCGGTGGGCCGCTCCAGCCCGAGGAGGGCGCGGGCCAGCGTGGTCTTGCCGCACCCGGACTCGCCGACGAGCGCGATCACCTCCCCCGCGTGCAGGTCCAGGTCGACCCCGTCGACCGCGCGGGCGGTTCCGCGGCCGCCGCGGCCGGTGAACTCCACGCTCAGCCCCTCGGCGCTCAGCAGCGGCTCACCCGCCTGCGCCGAGCCGCCCGCGTCCTGCCGCGGCCCGTCCTCCGGCGTGCTCTTCTGCAGCTCCGCGGTCATCCGGCCTCCTCGGCGGCGAGCACTTTCACACAGGCGGCGCGGCGGTCCGCGCCGCCGGCGTCCCACAGGTCCGGGTCGGTGCTCGAGCACCGGTCCTCGGCCACCGGGCAGCGCGGGCGGAAGGAGCACCCCTCGGGCAGCGCCGCCGGGTCCGGCGGGTCTCCGGGCAGCCCGCTGGGCGCCATCCGCGAGGCCGGGTCGCCGACCCGCGGGAAGGCCGCGCTCAGCGCCGAGGCGTAGGGGTGGCGGGCGGCGGCCACCACCTCGGCGGCCGGCCCCTCCTCCACCACCCGCCCGGCGTACATCACCGCCAGCCGGTCGCAGGTCCCGGCCAGCACCGACAGGTCGTGGCTGATCATCAGCAGCCCGATGCCGCGCCCGGCCACCAGGTCGTCGATCAGCCGCAGGATCTGCGCCTGGACCATCACGTCCAGGGCGGTGGTGGGCTCGTCGGCGATGATCAGCCGCGGCTCGCAGGCCAGCGCCATCGCGATCATCACCCGCTGGCGCTGCCCGCCGGAGAGCTCGTGCGGGTAGGAGCGGGCCCGCCAGCGCGGCAGGCCCACGCTCTCCAGCAGCTCGCCCACCCGCGCCTCGACGCCGCCGGGCGGGGCGGTGCCGTGCAGCAGCATGGGCTCGGCGACCTGGTCGCCGACGCGGCGCACCGCGTTCAGCGAGTGCATGGCGCCCTGGAACACGATGGAGGCCCCGGCCCAGCGCACCGCCCGCAGCCGCCCCCAGCGCATCCGGGTGACGTCCTCGCCTTCCAGCAGGACCTGGCCCCCGACCCGCGCCGTCTTGGGCAGCAGCCGCAGCAGCGCCAGGGCGACGGTGGACTTGCCGCACCCCGACTCCCCTGCCACGCCCAGCTTGCTCCCGGCCTCCAGGGTCAGCGACACACCGCGCACGGCGGGCACGCTCCCCCCGGCGGTGCGGTAGACGACCTCCAGGTCGCGCACCTGCAGCAGCGGCGCCTCGTCGTGCGAACTCACCTGCGCTCCCTCAGCCTGGGGTTGAACACGCCCTCCAGCGCCCGCCCGCACAGGGTGAACGAGAGCGCGACCAGTGCGATGGCCAGTCCCGGCGGGATCATGTACCACCAGATGCCGGAGCTGATCGCCCCGGCGTTGCGGGCGTCCTGCAGGATCCCGCCCCAGGAGATGGTCGAGGGGTCGCCCAGCCCGAGGAAGGACAGGGTCGACTCCATCACGATCGCCTCGGCGACGAGCAGGGTGGTCTGGGCCAGCACGACCGGCATCACGTTGGGCAGCACGTGGCGCTTCATCACGTGCAGGTGGCCGCCGCCCAGCGCGCGCGCCCGCTCGATGAAGGGCCGCGCCTCCACCGACAGGGTCTGGGCGCGCACCACGCGCGCCGTGGCCGGCCAGGCGGTCACCCCGATGGCGACGATGATGGTCAGGGTGCTGCGCTCCATCACAGCAGCCAGGGCGATGGCCACGACCAGGGACGGAAGCACCAGGAACCAGTCGGTGACGCGCATGAGCACGTCGGAGGCCCAGCCGCCGAAGTGCCCGGCGACGATGCCGATGACGGTGCCCAGGGCCACCGACACGAACGCCGCCAGGAACCCCACGGTGAGCGAGATCCGCGCGCCCCACAGCACCATGTCCAGCACCGAGCGCCCGAAGGCGTCGGTGCCCAGCCAGTAGTCGGCGCTCGGCGCCTCGAACCGGCCGCCGGGGCCACCGGTGACGTCCAGTTCGGCCGGGTCGATGAACAGCGGGGCGCACAGCGCCACCAGCGCCGCCGCCAGCAGCGCCGCCAGGCCGAACAGCCCGGCGCGGTTGCTCGCGTAGATGCGGGCGAACTCCCCCCAGGCGGCGCGCCGCCGCGCCCACACCAGCGCGCGGCGGGAGGGGGCCGGGGCGCTCACGTGCGCACCCGCGGGTCGAGCAGCGGGTACACCAGGTCGGCCAGCAGGTTCATGACGATCACCGCGCTCGCGAACAGGACGAACAGCGCCTGGACCAGGGGGAGGTCGGGCACCCGCAGGCCGGAGTAGAACAGCGACCCCAGCCCGGGCCAGGCGAAGACGGTCTCGATGAGGATGACGCCGCCCAGGACCCGCCCCAGGTTGAGGAAGATCAGGGTGACGGTGGGCAGCAGGGCGTTGGGCACCGCGTGCCGGCGCAGCACCAGGGCGTCGCGCAGCCCTTTGGCGCGGGCGGTGGTCAGGTAGTCCGCCCCCATCTCGTCCAGCACCGAGGAGCGCATGATGAGCAGGTACTGGGCGTAGACGACGGCGACCATGGTGGCCACCGGCAGCACCATGTGGTGGGCCACGTCCAGCGCGGAGTCGAAGGCGCCCTCGACCCCCGGGGTGGCCATGCCCGAGGTGGGGAAGAGCCCCGGCAGCCAGCCCACGCCCGAGGCCAGGACCACGATCAGCAGCAGCCCCAGCCAGAACGAGGGCACCGACCACAGGGTCAGCGCCACGGCGGTGGTGATCCGGTCCCCGGCCGAGCCGCGGCGCCAGGCCGCCCGGGTGCCCAGCACCAGCCCGATCAGGGCGGCCACCACGGTCCCGGTCCCGGCCAGCAGCACGGTGGGGCCGATCCGCTCGGCGATGAGCTCGGCCACCGGCACCCGGTACTGGTAGGAGGTGCCGAAGTCGAACCGCAGCACCCCCAGGCAGTAGTCGGCGAACTGCTGCCACAGCGGCCGGTCCAGGCCGAACTGGCGGCGCAGCTCCTCCATCTGCTCCACGGTGACCTCGCGGCCCTCGGTCATCGCGCGCACCGGGTCGCCGGGCAGGATGCGGAACAGGAAGAAGCTGGTGACCAGCACGGCCGCCAGGGAGACCGCGGCGGTGAACAGCCGGCCCCCCAGGTAGCGCAGGACGCGCACGGCGCGGGAGGGGCCGGTGGGCCCCGGCCCCTCCGGGGCCGCGCCGGGGCCGGGCGCGCCCTGTTCGGGCGGCGCGGCCCCGGAGGTCGCTGATCGGGTCAACGCGGACCCCTTCTTCATCGGCGGGACGGTCTCGTTCGGTGGGACGGTGTCGTTCGGCGGTCCGGTCCGGGCGGGGCGGGCCCGCGCATCACTCCCGGTCCTCGGCGGTGGCCGCGCGCCGGCGCAGTACCAGCAGGACCGCGCCGCCCACGACCACCACGGCGGCCGCGGCGATCCCTGCGACGGCCCAGCCGGAGGGGCCGCCCCCGGCGTCCTGCCTGCCCTCGGCCGGCTCCGCCATGGAGAAGCTCCAGTGCCCGTCCTGGCCCCACAGGTTGCCGCCGGGGTCGGGCTGGACCTGGGTGGAGGCGATCTGGTCGGAGCGGTAGGCCTCCATGGTGTTGGCGTAGGTCACCACGTTGACCACGGCCTCCTCGTACAGCACGGCCTGCATCTGCTTGATGTACTCGGCCCGCTGCCCGGGGTCCTCCCACTCGGCGAGCTGGCGCTCGTAGAGCTCGTCGTACTCCTCGTCGCAGAAGTAGGCGTCGCCGCGCATGGTGCCCGGCTCCTCGGGCAGCGCGTCGCAGGTGTGGATGCCCAGCACGTAGTCGGGGTCGGGGTTGACCGACCACCCGGTCCAGATGAGGTCGTACTCGGCGTCGTAGAGGGCGTCGCTGAGCACGCCCGGGTCCACGGTCCGGTTGTCGACCTCGATGCCGATGTCGGCCAGGCGCTCCACGAAGATCTTGCCCATGGAGACGTAGTCCGGCCGGTCATTGTGGACGTGCATGCGCAGTTCGAGGCGGTCGCCGTCGGGGGAGGTGCGCACACCGTCGTCGCCCGTCTCGTAGCCGGCCTCGTCGAGCATGGCGTTGGCGGCGTCCGGGTCGAAGTCGAGGCGGTCCTCGCCCTCGGGCTCCCAGTAGTAGGTGTCGTAGCGCTTGGGGATGTAGCCCTCGGCGGGCTCGGCGTAGCCGCCGTAGACGTTCTCGACCAGCTCGTCCTTGTCGATGGCCATCATGATGGCCTGGCGCAGGGTCTTGTCCTGCAGGGCCGGGTGGCCGTCGCCGAACTCCTCGCCGTCCTGGGTCTGGGCGCCGGGGTTGATGGTGAAGGCCTGGAACCGCTTGCCGGTGGCGTTGTTGACGGTGATGCCCTCCTGGCCCTCCAGGGAGTCGGCCTGGGCGGGTGTGAGCCCGGCGGCCAGGGAGACCTCGCCCTTGCGCAGCGCCTCGACCTCGGCGTCCTTGTCGGCGAAGTAGCGGAAGACCAGCCGCTCGAACCCCAGGGCGCCGCGCCAGTAGTCGGGGTTGGCCTCCAGGGTGATCGACTGGTTGGGCTCGTGCCCGGTGATGGTGAAGGGGCCGCTGCCGACGACGGGGAAGTCCTCGTTGGTGAACTCGCCGAAGTCCTCGACCTCGGACCACACGTGCTCGGGGACGATCGGCACGTCCAGGGAGAGCATGGTGGCCTGGGGCTCGGCCAGCTCGATCTCCAGGGTGGAGTCGTCGACGGCGGTGACCTTCTCGAAGTTGGCCACCGCGTTGCCGTTGGCGGTGGCGGCCTCGGAGTCCTCCATCATCGCGTTGAAGGTGAAGGCCGGGTCCTCGGCGGTGATCGGTTCACCGTCGGTCCAGGTCATGCCGTCGCGGATGGTGTAGGTCCAGGTGAGCCCGTCCTCGGAGGTGTCCCAGGACTCGGCCAGGGCGCCGGTCGGCTCGTTGGTCTCGGCGTCGTAGGCGACCAGCGGGTCGTAGACGGACTTGTGGATGCTGGTGGAGATCAGCAGCTGGGCGAGGAAGGGGTTGAGGGTGTCGACCGGCTGGGAGATGGCGACGGTCAGGGTCCGCTCGTCGGCACCTCCGTCCGCGGCGGCGGGGGCGGCCCCCGCGCCTGCGGCCAGGGCCAGGGCGGCCGCGGCCGCGGTGCCGCGCAGGGCCGTCCGGCGCGGGCCGACGGGGCGCCCGGGTCGCCGGGCGGGTCTGAGGGACCGGGTCGGGCTCGGGGGGAAAGCGATGGGCATGGTCGGCGACCCCTCTTCACGCTGGGAAAACGGGGGGACCTCGAACCGGCGGCCGGTTGTTGGTTGTCTACCAGCGTGCACAGAAAAGCGTCAACGACTTACACCCTGACCGTCACAGGATGTTCACGATCTTCGGCGCGCGCTCGCGCCGCCCGGTGCGGCCGCCATTTTCGGAACGGGGAGAAACGGCACGCCGAATCGACCTTTTCCCGGCCGATTCGCCTTGAATGACCGGGCCCGCTAGCGTTGCCGCACATGATGGGGCACTCTCACGCGCTCAGCGGCGCGGTCGGCTGGATGGCACTGGTTCCCGTTCTCGACGGTACCGAGGTGCTGGGGGTCACCTTCCACATGGGCCCCGGGGAGATCATCGCGGGCTCCCTGGTGTGCGCCGGCTCCGCGCTCATCCCCGACCTGGACCACAAGAGCGCCACCATCACCCAGACCTACGGGGTCTTCACCCGGACCCTGGGCGCCTTTTTGAACTGGGCGTTCGGCGGCCACCGCAACGGCACCCATTCCCTGTTGTTCGCGCTGCTCATGGGGGTCCTGGCGCAGGGGCTGGCGCTGTGGTCGGAGATGGCCGTGCAGATCTTCGTGTTCCTGCTGATGGGCATCGCCTTCAACGGGCTGGGCTTCGGCATGGACAAGAACCGCACCGCCTCGGGCGTCATCAACGCCATGGTCACCGCGGGCATCACCCTGGCGCTCTTCAGCGCGGGCACCGACTACTCCTGGATGGGGACCGCGGTGGCCATGGGCTGCCTGCTGCACTTCATCGGTGACATCGCCACCCATATGGGGGTGCCGCTGCTGTGGCCGTTCATCGGCTACCGGGTGGGCCAGAACATCGGGTTCAAGACCGACGGCAAGGTCGAGCGCAACGTGGTCACGCCCATGCTGACCATCGCGATCGTGCTGTACGGGTTCTACCTGTTCGACTGGCCGGAGCTGCTGCCGCAGACCTGAGGGGCCGCTGGGTAGCATGGCCGCCGTGACGCGAACCTCGGAGTCCCTCACCCCTGACCTGTACGAGTACCTGGTGGAGCACAGCGCCCCGGTGGACCCGGTGCTGCGCGACCTGGCCGACGAGACGGCCCGGCTGTACCCCGACAGCATGGGCATGCAGATCGCCCCCGAGCAGGGCACGTTCATGACGATGCTGGCCCGGACGCTGCGGGCCCGCGACGCGGTGGAGGTGGGCACCTTCACCGGCTACTCCTCCATCTGCATCGCACGCGGCCTGGACCAGCGCAACGGCTCCCTGCTGGCGTGCGACGTCAGCGAGGAGTGGACCGACGTGGCCCGCCGGTACTGGGACCTGGCGGGCGTTTCCGACCGGATCGAGCTGCGGCTGGGCGCGGCTCTGGAGACGCTGCGCGGGCTGCCCGACGCGCGCGCCTTCGACCTGGCCTTCATCGACGCGGACAAGACCGGGTACGTGGACTACTGGGAGGAGCTGGTGCCCCGGATGCGGCCCGGCGGCCTCATCCTGGTCGACAACACCCTCTCGCACGGCCGGGTCGTGGACCCCGGCGAGGACTCCCCGGCGGTGCAGGGCATCCGCGACTTCAACGACGCGGCCCTGGCCGACGAGCGCACCGAGGTGGTGCTGCTGCCCGTCGGCGACGGCCTGACCCTGGCCCGCAAGAAGGAGTAGCCGCCCCGCCCGCCGGCGCCCCGCCCATCGCGCCCCACCCGGTTCGGTCCGTCACCCCCGCACCGGGGCGGGGCTGCAGTACGCTCGCGGACCATGCGGCTCTTGCACACCTCCGACTGGCACCTGGGGCGCTCCTTCCACCGGGAGAACCTGCTGGACGCCCAGGCGGCCTTCATCGACCACTTGGTGGAGACCGTCCGCGCCGAACGGGTGGACGCGGTGGTGGTCTCCGGCGACCTGTACGACCGGGCGCTGCCCCCGGTCGACGCGGTGCGGCTGCTGGACGAGGCGCTGCGCAGGATCCGCGGCACCGGCGCACGGGCGGTGCTGATCAGCGGCAACCACGACTCCATGGCCCGGCTGGACTACGGGTCGGGGCTGTTCGACGCGGCCGGGGTGCACCTGCGCAGCTCGCTGGAGGGCGTGGGCGCCCCGGTCGTGCTCGACGACGACCACGGCCCGGTCGCCTTCTACGGCATCCCCTACCTGGAGCCGGAGATCGCCCGCCGGCAGTGGGGGCTCCAGGGCCGCGGCCATCCCGCCGTGCTCGGGCACGCCATGGGGCGGGTCCGCGCCGACCTGGCCGAGCGGCCCGGCGACACCCGGTCGGTGGTGCTCGCGCACGCCTTCGTGACCGGGGGCGCGCCCTCCGACAGCGAGCGCGACATCTCGGTGGGCGGCGCCGCGCACGTGCCGGCGACGCTCTTCGACGGTCCCGACTACGTGGCGCTGGGACACCTGCACGGGCGCCAGCGCATGTCGGAGCGGGTGCGCTACTCCGGGTCCCCACTGGCCTACTCCTTCTCCGAGGAGCACCACGCCAAGGGCTCGTGGCTGGTGGAGATCGACCGCCACGGCGCGGTGCGGGCCGACTTCGCCGAGGCACCGGTGCCCCGCCCGGTGGCGCGCATCGCCGGGCGCCTGGACGACCTGCTGACCGGGGCCGAGTGGGAGGCCTACACCGGGCACTGGCTCCAGGTGACGCTGACCGACACGGTGCGGCCCGCGTTCCCGATGGACCGGCTGCGCGAGCGGTTCCCGCACGCGCTCAACCTGGAGTTCGCGCCCGAGGGCGCCCCCGAGCGGGACGACCCGGCGTGGGCGCGCGGCCTCAGGGACCGGCCGGGCCCGGAGCTCGTGATGGACTTCGTCGACTGGGCCCGGGGCGAGTCGGCGTGCGAGGAGGAGCAGGACCTGGTGCGGGCCGCCTTCGAGGAGCTGCGCGAGCGGGAGGCGTCGTCCTGATGCGGCACCGCGCACCCCGCAGGATCCACGACACGCCCGCCAGGACACGGAAGAGCGCCCCCTGATGCGTCTGCACACACTCACCGTCCAGGCCTTCGGCCCCTTCGCGGGCACCGAGACGGTCGACTTCGACCGCCTCGGGGACGGCGGCCTGTTCCTCATCCACGGCGCCACCGGCGCGGGCAAGACCTCCGTGCTGGACGCGGTGTGCTTCGCCCTGTACGGCAGGGTGCCCGGGGTGCGCGAGGCCGCCAAGTCGCCGCACTCCACGCACGCGCCGCCCGGGCGCCGCCCCGAGGTGGCGCTGGAGCTGACCGTGCGCGGGCGCCGCCTGGCCATCACGCGCTCCCCTGCCTGGCGCCGCCCCAAGCTGCGCGGCACGGGCACCACCGAGGAGAAGGCCAAGGCGGTGGTCACCGAGTACACCGCCGAGGGGTGGAAGGGGCTGACCAACCGCCCCGACGAGGCCGGGCAGATCGTCTCGGACCTGCTGGGCCTGACGCTGGACCAGTTCTGCCAGGTGGTGCTGCTCCCGCAGGGCGAGTTCGCCCGCTTCCTGCGGGCGGGGGCGCGCGAGCGGGTGGCCTCCCTGGAGCGGATCTTCGACACCGGCGTCTTCGCCGATGTGGAGAAGTGGCTGGCCGACCGCGCGGCCGCCCTGTCGCGCACCGCCGCGCGCGCGGAGGAGCAGGTGCGCGCCACCGCCCACCGCCTGGCCGAGGCGGGCCGCGCGCCGGTGCCCGGGGAGGCCGAGGAGGACCTGGAGTCCCTGGTCCCCTGGGCGGCCGAGCTGGCGTGCAGCACCGCGGCCGCCGCGCACGAGGCCGGGCCGGTGGTCGCCGGCGCCGCCGCCGAGCGGGACCGGGCCCGCACCGCGCTGGAAGAGGGCCGAGCCGTCCTGGAGCGGCGCCGACGCCGGGCCGAGGCCGCCGCGCGCGAGGCCGAGCTGACCGCCCGGGCCGCCGAGCGGCGGGCCTGGGACGCCGAGCTGGCCGAGGCCGAGCGGGCGGCCGCGGTGGTGCCGCTGCTGAACACCGCCGACCACCGGCGCACCGAGCTGGAGAAGGCGCGGATGTCGGCGGGCGAGCGGACGGCCCTGCTCTCCGGCCTGGCCGACGCCTCGGCCTCCTCCCCCGCCGAGGACCTGCGCACCGCCGAGCGCACCCGCCGGGACGAGATCGCCCGGCTGCGGGACCTGCAGGGCGACGTGGAGCGGCTGTCCGGGCTGCGCCGGGAGGTGGAGGGGCTCGACGGGCGCATCGCCAAGACGCGCACCGAGCTGGAGCACTGGAAGGGCCGCGCCGCGGCGCTGCCGCAGCGCCGGGCGGCGCTCGCCGCGGAACTGGAGGAGGCGCGGGCGCGCACCGGCCCGCGCGAGCCCGCCGCCGAGGCCCTGGAGCTGGCCCGGCAGCGGCTGAAGGCCGCCCAGGAGGGCGCGGGGCTGGCCCGGGAGCTGGCCGCCGCCTCGCAGCGGCGCATCGCGGCGGTCGACGCCGCCCAGGCCGCCCACGACCGGCTGCTGGACATCCGCCGCCTGCGCATCGAGGGCATGGCGGCCGAGCTGGCCGCCGAGCTGGCCGACGGCGAGCCGTGCCCGGTGTGCGGGTCGGACGAGCACCCGGCCCCGGCGGAGGGGGACGCGGACCGCCCGGCCCAGGAGGACGAAGAGCAGGCCCAGCGCGCGGCCGAGGCGGCCCAGCAGGCCCGTACGGAGGCCGAGAGCGCCGAGAACGACCTGGCCCAGCGGCTGGCGGCGGCGCAGGCCGCCGCCGGGGGCCGGGACCCGGAGGGGGCGCGGGAGCAGGTGGAGGCCCGGCGGGCGGCGCTGGACGAGCTGGACGCGGCGGCCGCGCTGGCGGCGACGGCGGCCGAGCGGCTGGCGGCGGTCGATGCGGAGCTGGAGCGCGCCCGGGAGGACCAGGGGACGCTGACCACCGAGCTGGCCGAGCTGACCGAGCGGCGGGCGGCCCGGCAGGCCGAGGCCGAGCGGCTGGCGGAACGCCTGGAGGCGGCCCGCGGCGAGGACGCCGACCTGCGGGCGCGGCTGACGCGGCTGGACGGGGAGGCGGGGCTGCTGCGGTCGGCCGCCGACGCCCTGGACCGGCGCGCCTCGGCCGCCGAGGAGCTGCGCACGGCCGAGGCGCAGGCGCGGCGGGCGGCGGTGGAGGCGGGCTTCGCCGAGGACGCCGAGGTGCGCCGGGCCGCCCGCACCGAGGAGCAGCGGGCGGCGCTGCGCGAGCGGGCGCGCTCCTACGACGAGGAGCTGGCGGCGGTGCGGGCCGTCCTGTCCGACCTGCCCGCCCCCGACGCCGCCGGGCCGGAGCCGGACCTCGGGACGCTGCAGGGCGGGGCGGACCGGGCCGAGGCGGCGCTGGAGCACGCGGCGGCCTGGCGGGACCGGCTGGCCCGGCGCGCCGAGCGCCTGGCCGACCTGCGCGGGGAGCTGTCGGAGCGGCTGCTCTCCTCCCGCCCGGCGCGCGAGCGGCACCGGGTCGCCGACGGGCTGGCCCGACTGGCGGCGGGCACCTCCCCGGCCAACCGGGAGAGCGTACGGCTGTCGTCGTACGTGCTGGCGGCGCGGCTGCGGCAGGTGGTGGCGGCGGCCAACGACCGGCTGACGACCATGTCGGGCGGCCGGTACGAGCTGCGGCACACGGTGGACAAGGCGGCCGGAGACCGCTCCCGCTCGGGAGGGGGCCTGGGGCTGCGGGTCCTGGACGCCTGGACCGGCCAGGAGCGCGACCCGGCGACGCTGTCGGGAGGCGAGACGTTCATCGCCTCCCTGGCGCTGGCGCTGGGCCTGGGCGACGTGGCGAGCGAGGAGGCCGGGGGCACCGACATCGGCACCCTGTTCGTCGACGAGGGCTTCGGCACCTTGGACGAGGAGACCCTGGAGGAGGTGCTCGACGTCCTGGACCGACTCCGCGACGGAGGCCGCGCCGTAGGCGTGGTCAGCCACGTCGCGGACCTGCGCACGAGGATCACGACGAAGCTCAAGGTCCTCAAGACCCCGGCCGGCTCCCGCCTGGAACAGACAGGGTGAGGAACCTTTGCCGTTCCCAGGACGCACAGTATAAGCTATCCTTATATTCGTTGGCATGATGTGGCAAGTAGTCCTCCTCGCCCCTGTTGAGGAGTGGTTTCTCTCTCTGGCCGACGAGGCCCCCGAACTCGCCAGTAAAGTGGAGGAGGCCATCGATGTCCTCGCCGAAGCAGGGCCTGACCTCGGTCGACCGCTGGCAGACAGGATCCGCCACAGCGGCCTGCACAACCTCAAGGAGCTTCGCCCCCGCACCCCTCCGGGCACGGCGATCCGACTTCTGTTCGTTTTCGATCCGTCGCGGGAGGCGGTCGTCCTCGTGGCCGGCGATAAGGCCGGAAGCTGGAATCGCTGGTACCGGGAAGCCGTCCCTCTTGCTGAGAAGCGCTACGCCGAGTACAGGGAGGCGACATCGTGAAGGGCACTCCGTGGGAGGAGACCAAGCGTAAGCTTCGGGAGAACCACCCGACCTGGGACTCTCCTGAGCGGGAGGCCGCCAGGGAGGAGGGGCGCGAAAGGCTTCGCGCGGAGCTCCGTGGTCACCAGCTCGCCGAGCTTCGACGGCAGAGTGAGCTCACCCAGGCGGAGGTGGCCGCGAGGATGGGGATCTCGCAGGCGCGCATCTCTCAGATCGAAAGCGGCCAGGTCACCTCCATGGACTCGGTCCGTGACTATGTCGCGGCACTGGGCGGAAGTCTGGACGTCGTCGCGACCGTCGGAGGCTGGAGCGTCAAGGTCGCCTGAGGGAGCCGGTCTTCCGGGCCTGGGCGGGGCGCGGCCCTGCCGGGGCGACGGAGGACGGACCGCGTGAAAGGTCTGGCTCTCGGATCCCTTTGATGCCAGGCTTATCCGCGACTTACCCCGACAGGTCACTTATAGGGGCATGAGCACATTGATCGAGTGTCCTGAACCCGTCCGCCGGGCCGGTCCCCCAGGCGGCGGGCCGGTGCCGGCCGCCCGGGCGGGCGGGGGGCGGGTGCTCGAACTCCCGTCGGCCCCCGCGCGTTCCTTCATGCTCGTCTGCGGCGTGCCGGGGGCGGGCAAGAGCACCCTGCTCAGGAACCTCTTCGGGCTCACCGGGCAGGAGGACCGAACCGCGGTGCGCGGCGGCGTGCGCGTCGTCGACTCCCACCAGTCCCGCCTGCGCCTGACCCCCTACCTGTCCGCACTGCCCTATGCGGCGTGGCGCTGGCTGGTGCACGTCCTGCACCTGGTCCGGATCACCGCGGCCCTGCGCGGCGGGCCGGTCGCCGTTCACGAGTCCGGGACCCGGGGGTGGGTGCGCCTGCTGCTCTCGGTGCTGTGCCGTCTGCGCGGCTACACCGTCCACGTGGTGATGGTCGACGCCTCCCCCGAGGAGGCCCTGCACGCCCAGCGCGCGCGGGGGCGCGCGGTGACCCGGCTGAGCCACCGCGCGCACACCCGGCGCTGGCGGCGCCTGTGCGCGGCCCGGGAGCGCGGACCCGGCGCGCTGGTCCCCGGCGCCGCCTCCCTGGCCGTGCTGGCCCGCCGGGAGGTGCGCACCGTGACGGGCGTGCGCTTCACCGGCACCGCCGCGCCTCCGGGCGGCGGCGCGGCCGCGGGTGCGGGTGCGGGTGCGGTTCACCTCACCTCGGGGCGGTTCGGCCCCTTCGCCGGAAGCTGACACAATGACAGGGTGAACTCCCTGGTCAACATCGTCCTGTTCGGCATCGTCGGCGCCGTCATGATGGCGGCCCTGCTGGGTCTGCTGCTGGTCGCGGGGGACCGCGCCCCCGCCAAGGGGGTCCGGATCGCCTTCGGCGCGGTCTCGGTGGCGGTGCTGCTCGGCGTCCCGGCGTCGGCCGCCCTGGGCGAGCTGGCCGCCGGCGGCGGGTACGGCGCGGCGTTCCTCAGCGCCCTGGCCGTGGAGATCATCATCTACGCCGTCAACATCGCCCTGCTGCCCGCCGTGCTGCGGCGCTCGGGCGGCGCCCCGGAGCGCCCGCGCCCCTCGGCCGCGCTCCTGGGCGGGGGCCTGGTGGTCAGCGGCGTGCTGGCCCTGGCCGCCTCCCTGCTGGCGCTCCTGCTCAGCTGAGGGCGGCCCGCTCCCCCGCCGCCTCCCGCACCCGGGGGATCACCTCGGCCAGCGCCTCCCGGGACTCCCCGTGGGCGGTGACGTAGGAGAACCCGTACCGCTCGCGCGCGGCCAGCAGCCCGTCGGCGATCTCCCCGGCCGTTCCCACCAGCACGAACGGACTGGCCAGCACCTTCTCGGCGGTGTCCAGGCCGCCGGCGCCGTAGACCCCGGCCAGCCGCGCGGCCTCCTTCTCGGCGTCGTCGGTGACCGACACCGCCTGCACCAGCACGTTGAACTCCAGGTCCGCGGCACGGTCGCCGGCCTCCTCGCGCACCAGGTCGACGCGGCGCAGCACCTCGCCGGGCCCGTCCATGTCGAACACGCCCATGCGGGCCCCGCGCCGCTGCACCAGTCCGCCGAACCCGACGGTGTCGGCGCGGCGGGCGGCCAGCCGCAGCGTCGCCGGACCGTGGCCGCCGATCAGCACGGGCGGACGGGGGCGCTGGACCGGGGCGGGCTCCTGGACGGCGAAGCGGGCCTCCAGGGCGTCGAGCGAGGCCTCCAGGGCGGACAGCCGCTCGGCGTGGCCCCGCCAGGGGATGCCCGCCTCCTCGAACTCCGACTTCATGTGGCCCAGCCCCAGGCCCAGGTCCAGGCGGCCCCCGGAGAGGCGGTCGACGGTGGCGGCCTCGCGGGCCAGCAGCGCCGGGTTCCAGAACTCGTTGTTCAGCACCAGGGTGCCCAAGCGCAGCCGCGAGGTGGACGCGGCGGCCGCGGCCAGCATGGCGAAGGGGGACGGGTGGCCGAGGTGGTCCGGGGCGACGACGGTGTCGAAGCCCATGGCCTCGGTCCTGCGGCACTCGTCGGGCCAGTCCTCGATCTGTGCGGCGCGGAAGTTCACGCCGAAACGGAATCTCCTCATACGCCGAGCCAACCGCACCGGTCGGCGCGCCCCAAGCGTTTCTGCGACGGGCAGAAGCGGGGAAGGGGCGCAGGCGCGGTGCTCAGCCGCCGTTCTTGGAACGGCGGTCCAGCTCCTGCAGGTAGGCGTTGTAGGCGTCGAGGTCGGCGTCGTCGGAGCCGTCGCGCCTGCTGTGCCGCTCGCGGCGGCGCTCGGTGCGCTCCTCGTCCCGGGCCCACTGGCGCATGAGCATGATGGTCACCAGCAGCGTGGGGATCTCCCCCACCGCCCAGGCGAACCCGCCGCCGGCGTACTGGTCCCCGGCCACGTCCTGGCTCCAGGGGATGTCGAACTGCCCGTAGAAGTCCATGGCCAGCGGCGCCGATTGCATCATGATCGTGATGCCGAAGAAGGCGTGCATACCCATGGTCGCCAGCAGCAGCACGAAGCGCAGCAGATAGGGCAGCTTCCGCGGCCCCGGGTCCACCCCGATGATCGTCCAGTAGAACAGGAAGCCCGAGAGCAGGAAGTGGACGTTCATGAACAGGTGGCCCATGTGGTCGTTCATGAGCGCCGGGAAGATCGGGGTGAAGTACACCGCGTAGGGCCCGAGCACGAACAGCGCGGTCGCCACCGCCGGGTGGGTGACCACCTTGGAGAACCGGCTCTGCAGGAAGAGGGTGGTCCACTCGCGCGGCCCGCGGTCGCCGCGGCGTGCGGCGGGCTTGAACGCGCGCAGCGCCAGCGTCACCGGGGCGCCCAGCACCAGCAGGATCGGGGTGAGCATGGAGATGGCCATGTGCTGGAGCATGTGCGTGCTGAACAGCACCATGGCGTAGGTCGCGAAGCCGCTGAGCAGCACGGCGACCATGCTCGCCAGCCCGAGGAACCAGAAGACGGTGCGGGAGGCGGGCCAGGCGTCGCCGCGGCGGCGCAGGCGCACCACGCCCGCCGCGTAGAGTCCGCCCAGCGCGGCGATCCCGAGGATGAAGAACAGGTCCGGGCGCCACAGGGTGAGCAGGGTCTGCAGGCTCATCGGCGGCGGGACCGGGAAGCCGAGGATCGCGGTGGCCGGGTCGACGTCACTGGCGTCCGGCTCGGGCGGCGCGGTGCGGCTGAGGGTGGTGGCCAGGCCCATCACCGCGCCCATGATGACCAGCTCGACCCCGGCCAGGCGGGCGAAGAGTGCGCGCCCGCCGCCCTCGGCGATCCGCGGAACGGTGGCGCGCCGGTGCCGCCGACCGATCACGCCCAGCACCCCGAACAGCGCGATCTTGGCCAGCATGATCAGGCCGTAGGGCGTGGTCAGGAGCTGTTCGAGGCTGTAGAGGCGGCTCAGGGCGCTGGCCGCGCCGCTGACCGCCACGCCGATGTAGGCCCACAGGGCCACGGCGCTGAAGCGGCGCACCGCCTCGGCCGCGTCGCCGCCGGAGCGCACCAGGCCGTGGTAGGTGACCGCGGCCAGGCCGCCGACCCAGACCGAGATCGCCACCAGGTGCAGGGCCAGCCCGGTGACGGCCAGCTCGTGGTTGCCCGAGGCGGCGGCGTGCCCGGTCAGGGCCGGGGGCACCAGGGCGGCCACGGAGGCGGCCAGCAGCCCCATCGCCCCGGCGGCCGAGGAGACGGTGCGGGCGAACAGCGCCACCGCGGTGGTGGCCAGGACCACCGCCATCAGGGCGCGGCCCTCGGCGATCTGCCCGGCGTAGCTGGTCAGCTCGTTGCCGACCACGTCGGAGGGGACCCGGCCCAGGATGTTGGACAGCTCGAAGACCAGGCGGGCGGCTGCGGCGGCCGCCCAGACCAGCGCGGCCCAGGAGGCGGCCCGCACGTACCCGGTGGCGCGGTCGCTCAGCACGCCCTTGTCCGAGGGCAGCAGCACCGCGGCGAGCAGCAGCAGGCCCACGGTGAGCGCGCCGGCCAGCGCGGTGGCGTTGCGCGCGACGGGCAGGCCCCACCGGGTCAGCGACCCGGGGTCGGGCAGGCCCGGGATGACCTGGGCGGTGACGGCTCCCCCGGCCACGAGGGAGCCGATCAGCGCGATCGCGCAGACCGCGAGCGCGGCCACGCCGATGATCGCGGCGGTGTCGCCGCCCCGCCGCGCCGCGTCCGTCGTCTTCGGTGTCTGTGGGGGAGCCACGGTGCCACTCCGTCGTGGTTCGGTGCCGGTGTCGCTGCTAGCGGAGGACGCGGGCGATGACCAGCGCGGCGGCGGCCGCTCCGACCAGCAGGCCGAGGCCGCTCCACAGCCAGGGGGCGAGGTCGGTCATCCGCGTCCGCCACCGGCCACCAGGGTACGGCCACTACTACGCCGTGTCGGACACGCCCCCGCCCGACGCCTCCCGCCCGGGTCCGCCATCGTTCCCCCCTGTCCGTCCGGTTCCGCACCGCCTCCACACGGCTTTCCCACCGTGCGCGCTCGGCGGCGTTCTACCATCGGAATGGTCTCACAGCCCACCCCGTGGCGCACTTTCCTGTTTTCTTCTCCGCGCGACCGACAATTCCCGTTTCCCCCCCCCGCTCCCCGCCGGAATCCGGGGAATCCCTGTTCGCAAAGGTGGAGGGAACGGAATCGCGATACCGTCGTCCAACCGGCGCGCGCACGCGCCGGAGAAAGGCGGACCGCGCCCCGAGCACGCAGCGCGAAACCGACCACGAAGGGGGTTTCCGTGACCCAGATCGACACCGTCATCCGCTCCCGCCGCGTCGTCACCCCCGACGGCGTCGCCCCCGCGGCGGTAGGCCTGCGCGGCGGGCGCGTCGCCGCGGTCTGCGCCCCCCACGCCCGGCTGCCCGCGCGCCAGGAGGTCGACCTGGGCGACACCGCGCTCCTGCCCGGGCTGGTCGACCCGGACGTGGCGGTGCAGGCCCCGGGACGCCCGCTGCGCGAGTGCTACCTGCGCACCGCGGCCGAGGCGGTGCGCGGCGGGGTGACCTCGCTGGCGGTCGCCCCCTCGCCGGCGGGGCCGCCGCTGACCGGGGAGGCCGGGCTGCAGGAGCACTTGGACGCCGCCGGCGGCGTCGGGCCGCACGTGGTCCTGCTCGGCGCGGTGACCGACCGCAGCACCCCGGCCGACCTGGCGGAGCTGCGGTCGGCCGGGGCGGCCGGCTTCCACTGCTCGCTCTCCGACGGCGGGGCGCCGGGGGGCGGGCCGATCGGCGACGCCCAGCTGCGCAAGGCGATGATGGAGGTCGCCGCGATGGAGGCGCCGCTGCTGGTGCACGCCGAGGACGCCGGCGAGCTGGCACCGTTCCCGGCGGACGCCCCCGCCCCGGCCGCGGCCGCCCGCCCGGCCCGCGCCGAGCGGCGGGGCCTGGAGCGGGTGATCGCGGCCGCGCGGGTGGCCGGGACCCGCACCCACGTCTCGCCCTTCACCGCGGCCGAGTGCGCGGCGGTGCTGGGGGCGGCCCGCGCGATCGGGGTGGCGCTCAGCGCGCACACCTGCCCGCACTACCTGTGCCTGCCGGCCGAGGCGGTCCCCGAGGCCTCCCCGGCGTTCCGCTGCCGCCCGCCGCTGCGCTCGGGCGCCAACCGGGACGCCCTGTGGTCGGCGCTGCTGGGCGACGCCGACTGCCCGATCCGCACCATCGGCTCGGGCCACCGCCCCGGGACCGGGGTGACGGCCATCGCCTGGACGCTGCCGGCGCTGTGGACGGCGGCGCGGCGGCGCGGCCTGGACCTGGCCGCGGTGGCGCGGTGGACCTCCCGCAACCCGGCCGACCTGCTGGGGCTGGCGGGCAAGGGGCGGATCGCCCCCGGCGCCGACGCCGACCTGGTCGCCTTCGACCCCGACGCCGCCCAGACGGTCCCGGCCGACGACCCCGGGCCCTACGCCGGGCGCGGCCTGACCGGCCGGGTGGAGCGCACGTGGATCGGCGGGCGGTCGGTCTTCCCCTCCCCGGGCGCGGCCCCGCGGGCGCGCGCGGCCGAGTTCGGAGGTCCGCTTCCGACCGGATCGTGACGCGCACAACACCTGCGCTTTACAGGGTGTCAAGATGACGCCGAATGAGTAGCCATGTTGGAGATATCGCCCCGCCGGGCCGCACGCCACAGTTGAGGGGTATCAACGACGATGCAAGGAGGAGTCACGTGCGCATCGGCGTACCCCGCGAAGTGAAGAACCACGAGTACCGGGTGGCGATCACCCCCGCAGGCGTCCACGAACTGGTGGCCCGCGGCCACTCGGTCGCCGTCGAGCGCGGCGCCGGCCTGGGGTCGTCGATCACCGACCAGGAGTTCGAGGCGGCGGGCGCCCGCATCCTGGACACCGCGGACGACGTCTGGGCCGAGGGCGACCTGGTGCTGAAGGTGAAGGAGCCCGTCGCCGAGGAGTACCACCGGATGCGGGAGGGCCAGACCCTCTTCACCTACCTGCACCTGGCCGCCTCCCGCGCCTGCACCGACGCCCTGCTGGAGCGCGGGGTCACCTCGATCGCCTACGAGACGGTGCAGCTGCCCGACGGCTCGCTGCCGCTGCTGGCCCCCATGTCCGAGGTGGCCGGCCGGCTGGCGCCCCAGGTGGGCGCCGCCACCCTGCAGCGGCCCAACGGCGGGCGGGGCGTGCTCATGGGCGGCGTGCCCGGCGTCCGCCCGGCGAAGGTGACGGTGATCGGCGCCGGGGTGTCCGGGATGAACGCCACCCAGATCGCCGTGGGCATGGGGGCCGACGTCACCCTGCTCGACCTGAACGTCAACAAGCTGCGCAGCGCCGACGACCTCTACCGGGGGCGGGTGCGCACGCTGGCCAGCAACAAGCTGGAGCTGGAGCGCGCGGTGCTGGAGGCGGACATGGTGGTGGGCGCGGTGCTCATCCCCGGTGCCAAGGCGCCCAAGCTGGTCACCAACGAGATGGTCGCGCGCATGAAGCCGGGCGCGGTCCTGGTGGACATCGCCATCGACCAGGGCGGGTGCTTCGAGGACTCCCGTCCGACCACCCACGCGGACCCGACCTTCGCGGTGCACGACGCGGTGTTCTACTGCGTGGCCAACATGCCCGGCGCGGTGCCCAACACCTCGACCCACGCCTTGACCAAGGACACGCTGCGGTACGCGGTGGCGCTGGCCGACAAGGGCTGGAAGGGCGCGCTGCGCGATGACTCCGCCCTGGCCAAGGGGCTGAGCACCGTCGGCGGCGAGCTGACCAACGAGGCGGTCGGCGAGGCGCACGGCCTGAAGTTCCGCACGGTCGAGGAGGCCCTGGCCTAGCCCTGGGGGACCGCGCGGAGCGGCGGTGGACCGACGATGAGGGGCAGGGCGGTTCCGGCCGCCCTGCCCCTCGCCTTGCGGGAACCGGGGAGGACGCCCTCGTCCGAGCGCACCGTTCCTCAGGGGGCCCGGATACGGGGCCGGTAATCGCCACCGCTTCCACTTCCGTGCCACGATCACCCTTTCTCGCCGATATGTGCCCGTTCACCTGAATTCGAGATCGAAATCCGGCCGGACTCCGGCGTGCGGGCGCCTCCCTGTGCGATCCGCCCTTTCGGCCCGCGACCTTTCGGCCCACGTTCGCGCCGGGAAAAGAGCGGCCGGAACCGCTCCGGAAATACCGCCGCCCGAAGGAGCGGGCCGACGCCCCACCGCCTCCTTCGCGGCCTTCTCGCCGCCCCCCTGGAGCTCCTTTCCGGCGATGCGCTGCTCATCAGGGCGGACCGCCGTTCTGCTCGGTCGGGCCGAGCCCCCGTCCCGCCCCGACGAGCGCAAGAGCACACTCCGCGGCCAGAGGCGCCACCCCGCGGCCCACCTCCCGGCAACCGGTGGAGCGGACGCCCGAGGGCCGCGTTCGCGCGGCCGGCGGCCTCCGTGCGCGCTCCCGGGTGTGCCTCCGACCGGAACCCGGGTATGCCCGACAGCGCGGTTCTCCTCCGCACCGCCGCGCAGAGGAGGCGATGGCGTCGTGCGTCCAGAGCGAAGGCGGCTGTGGACCGGGGCCGCCCCGGGGGCGAACCCGTTCGCGCTTCCGCGCGGGCTCCTCGGTCCGGCCGCCGGCCTGCTCATGGCCCGCGGCAACCGGGTGCAGAACGCCGAGGTCCTCGCCTACTGCGGCGTGGGCCCCCAGGACGACGTGCTGGAGGTCGGCCACGGCCCCGGCCTCCTGCTGGGCATGCTGGCCCGGCGGGCGCGGAGCGTGACCGGCGTGGACCCCTCCCCGCAGATGGTGCGGATGGCCCGGCGGCGCAACGCCGCGGCCGTGCGCGCGGGCCGGGTGCGCGTGCGGGTCGGATCGGCCGAGGCGACGGGGGCGCCCGACGCCTCGGCGGACCTGGTGGTCAGCGTCAACACGGTGGCCATGTGGCCGCGCCTGGACGCCGCCCTCGACGAGCTCCACCGGGTGCTGCGCCCCGGCGGGCTGCTGGCGCTCTCCTGGCACCTGTCCCCCGAGAGCTTCACCCTGGCACCGGACGAGCGGGCCGCCCTCGAGGCGGCCCTCTCCCGGCGCTTCGGCGCCTCCTCGACCGCCGACCTGCGGCACGGTGCGCTGTTCTCCGCGCGGAGATGAGGCGCCGCACGGTGGTTCCGCCGGTGCTGACCGGATACCTTCGAGATGGGGGATTCCCCTCGCACCACCACAGCCACCTTGGAGGCGGAGCGCGCGTGTCACCCACCGGATCTGCGATCGGAGCGGGCCTGACCGGGATCGAGGCGTCCCTGGTCCGGCTCCCGCGGCCCCAGTCGCGCTCGGGCGGCGGCACCGGCGGGCGCCCGCCGCGCGCCCGGCACGCGCTGGTACGGGTGACCGACGAGGAAGGGGTCAGCGGCTGGGGGGAGATGCCCGGGGCCGACCCCGCGTCCTGGCGGCGGCTGGTGGAGGACTTCGCACCGGCCCTGCTGCGCCACCCGTGGAGACGGCCCACCGAGGCCCCGGACGCCTGGGCGCACCTGGCGCCCTGCCCTCCCGCGGCCGCCGCGCTCGACACCGCCTGCTGGGACCTGTGGAGCCGGCGCCGCTCCTCCCCGCTGGCGCACGCCCTGGGCGGGGTGCGCACGGCGGTGACGGCCGGGGTGACCATCGGCCGCCAGCCGTCCCTGGAATCGCTGGTACTGGAGGTCAACCGGCAGGTCGGGGCGGGGTTCCGGGCGGTGCGGCTGCGCATCGGCCCCGGCTGGGACCTGGAGCCGGTGCGGGCGGTGCAGGAGAGCTACCCGTTCCTGGCCCTGCAGGCCGACGCCGGGGGCCGGTACACCGAGTCCGAGGAGGACCTGGCGGCGCTGCGCGCGCTGGACGAGTACGGGCTGCTCTGCCTGGAGCAGCCGTTCGCCGCCGACGACCTGTCCGCGCACGCCCGGCTCCACCGCGAGCTGGCCACCCCGGTGGCGCTGGCCGACACGGTGGACTCGCCCGAGGCGCTGGAGGAGGCGGTGCGCGCCGAGGCCGGGGGCGCCCTGAGCCTGTCCCCGTCCCGGCTGGGCGGCCTGACCCCGGCGCGGCGGGCCGCCGACCGCGCCTGTGACGCCGGGTGGGACGTGTGGTGCGCCGAGGAGCAGGCCTCGGGCGTGGGCCGCGCCGCGGCGGTGGCGCTGGCCTCGCTGTCCTCGGTGACCTTCCCGAGCCAGATGCCCGGGGCGGGGGTGCGCGCCCCGCGTGAGCTGGTGCGGCCGCCGGTCCGGGCGCACGACGGCATCGCCCCGGTGCCGCTGGCCGAGCCGGGCCTGGGGCACGAGGTCGACACGCGGGTGCTGCGCTCGCTGACGCTGGACTCGGCGACGCTGGTGCGCTCCCGCCCGCCGGCCTCCGAGCGCTCCGGCTGACCGCGCACATCCGGCTACGCTCCGCGACGGCGGCGTAGCCTGGACGCATGGGGACGTACACCGTGCACGCCCGCAAATGGGACGACGGCTGGGAGCTGCGGATCGTCGGCGCAGGGGTGACCTGGGCGCCGGACCTGTCCCAGGCCGGCCCGGCGGCGCGGGCGTTCGTCGGCGACCCGGCGGCCCGGATCGAGGTGGTCCCCACCGTCGGCGAGGCGGCCGACCGGATGATCCTGCGCGCCCGGCGGCGGGTGGACGCGGCCGACGAGGCGCGGCGCGGGGCGGCGGGCGCGGTGGCCGAGGCGGTGCGGGCGCTGGGCGAGGCGGGGGTGGACGAGCGCGACGCCGCCCGTCTGCTGGGACTGACCCGTGCCCGGGTCCGGGGGCTGGCGGCCGAGGCCCCGGCCGACGGCTCCGGGGGCGACGGCGCACCCGAGAGGTCCGGGACGGCCCGACGGAACGCAAGGGGAACAGGCGACACGGGCGACACGGGCGACACGGACGGCACGGGCGGGGCGCACGGTCCACGCGCACCGGAACAGGGCGGGCCGCCGCATACCGGCTGGTCGGTCACGGCTAGAGTCGTGACCCGGAACACACCCCCGACCGATGAGGAAGGTGCCGACCATGCGGAAGTTCGCCGACCTTGATGAGCTCATCGCCGCCGAAGGCGAAGAGCTCGGCAGCAGCGACTGGCTGGAGATCGACCAGGACCGCATCGACCGCTTCGCCGACGCGACCGGCGACCACCAGTGGATCCACGTGGACCGCGAGAAGGCCGCCGCGGGACCGTTCGGCTCGACGATCGCGCACGGCTACCTGTCGCTGTCGCTGCTGGCCTACTTCGGCCCCCGGGTCTACACCCTGGAGAAGGCCCCGACCATGGGGATCAACTACGGGCTGAACAAGGTCCGCTTCCTGCAGCCGGTCAAGGTCGGCGCACGCGTGCGCGACAAGGTCCGCCTGACCGGGGTGCGCTCCTCCGACAAGGGGGTCCTGCTGACGATGGAGCACACCGTGGAGATCGAGGACGACGACCGCCCGGCGCTGGTGGCCGAGGCCCTGGTGCTGATCGTCCCCTGAGAGGCGACGGGTCCCGCCGCCCACCCCGCGGCGGGGCCTCCCCTTCCCGAAGGAGCCCACCACCGGGCGCCCTGCCCGCACCGCTCTCCCCTAGTGCGATGCCCGAGCAGGTCGACACTTCCCGACACCCCCGACACGCGTGCATCGGCGATGGACGCCCATGGCCGACCTGGGCCCGATCCCGGACGCCCGCCCGGGCACGCCCCGCGTCCGCCCGCACGGCGGGCCGCCCCCTCCCCCGAGCCCGCGCCGAGACGGACGGCCCCGCACGACCGGCCGACCTGCGACCCGGCCGGACACGAACCGCGGCATCCGCCCGTCGCACCCGCCGAACTCCCGAAACCTCAGTAGGTGCGGCGTTCCGGGAGGTTGGGACACGCTCGGCGGGTGCGCGGCCGCCGACCCCGCTCCTCCGACGACGGAGTACACGCGCTTCAGCCGACCGGGCCGACACCGGGCCGACATGGCGCCGGTGGCCGGGTCACGTCCCTTGGTGTGGTGTAACTTTCGGCCGCGTCCTTGTGAGCGGCGCGACCGCTGCGGCGTGACCGGCGTCCCCGCCCCGGTGCACACCCCCTCCTCCCCGTTGATCTCGGGCAAGTCGGCGTAATACTCGCCGGTATTACCCCGACTTCCCCGAGATCAACAAGGGTGTCGATACGGGCGGCGGGCAGTGCCCCCGGGGGCGGCCGGGGACCGGAGAGCTCCACCACGCCAGCGGACACGACCCCAGAGCGTGCACCCTCCCCGACCAGGTGCGGCCATCACCGCCGTGGGCGCGGCGGACCCATTGAATCCCCTGGCACACCGGCGTAGTTTCGCTTCTCGGAAGCGAGTCGTCCCCGTCGCGCACAATGGCCGACACCGTGCCCGCACGCACGGCATCCCCCTGGAGTGGCCCGTGGCAACGCCGTCCGCAGCCCCCGCCTTCCGAAGCTCCCGCCTGGTCCGGCTCCTCTCCTGGCCGCTGTGCCTGGCGCTCGCCGCCGTCGGCCTCGTCGCCGGCCCCGCCGCCGGGACGGCCTCGGCCTCCCCCGGACCCGCCGCGGCCCCCGGTACCGGCGCGGTCGACTGCGACAGCGTCCCCTGCGTGGCGCTCACCTTCGACGACGGGCCCGGGCCGTACACCGGGGAACTGCTGGACCTCCTCGCCGCCGAGGAGGTCACGGCCACCTTCTTCGTGGTGGGCCGCAGCGCCGAGGAGTCGCCGGCCACGGTGGCCCGCGCGGCGGCCGAGGGGCACGAGGTCGGCAACCACTCCTGGGCCCACGACGACCTGACGGAGAAGACCGGCCCTGAGGTCGCCCGCGACCTGGAACGCGCCTCCCTGGCGATCACCGGAGCGACCGGGCGGTGGCCGGACCTGATGCGCCCGCCCTACGGGGCGGTCAGCGAGACCTCGCTCGCCCACACCTACTACCCGGCGATCCTGTGGGACGTCGACTCGCAGGACTGGACGGGCCTGGACTCCGAGGCCATCGTCGAGACCACGATGGAACAGGTCCGCCCCGGCAGCATCGTGCTTCTGCACGACTCCCTCGCCCCCACGGTGGAGGCGGCCCCCGAGCTGATCGACCGCCTGCGCGGCCAGGGGTACCACTTCGTCGGGGTCTCCGAGATCCTGGACAACACCGACCTGGAGAACGGCACCGCCTACCGGCGCCGCCCCTGAGCCAGCTCAGCACCGGCGTCCGTGAACACCCCTTACGGGGACCGGTCGACCGCCGGGCCTCCTGTGGCCCAGGGACAGCGGCGACGACGGCCCG
>NZ_ANAS01000049.1:0-2160 GCF_000341205.1 Nocardiopsis baichengensis YIM 90130
GCCTTTTTCTTTTTCCCTTGCTTGTGATCATGTGAAAGTGTGGCCGGTCGGTCGTGGGGGTGTCTCCTGGGGCGGTGAGGGCGGGCCGGGCGGGTGCGCCGCTTGTGCCGCTGGCACTCCGCCGGGTCTCCGCGGTTCGAGCAGAGGGCGGCAACGAAGCGGGGCGGTTCCCCGGTGCCACCGGTCGGCCGCCGGGCCTCTGCGGTACCGGCGACGAGCAGCGACGACGGCACGGCCGGTGCCCCGCTCCGGCCTGCCTGCCGGGCGCCGGGGCCCTTCGGTGTCAGGGAGAGGGCGGCAACGACGGGGCGGTGTTGCCTGGGCTTGCCTGTCGGGTGGCCGGGCCCCGGGTGGCCGGCGGCGACGGAGGAGCAGGTGCCCCGCTCACTGCTACTCGCCGACTGCCGGGGCCCCGCCGGTCGGGCGTGGGCGGCGGCGAGGCGGGGCGGGGCGGGTGCCCGGGCCTGCCTGCCGGGCGCCGTGTGGTCCGGCTGGGGAGCGGCGGCGAGCAAGGTCGGCGGGCCTTCGGGCGGCGCTGTCGGGGATCGGGCGTGCGGACGGCCGGGGCGGCCGGGCGGCGACGGTCGTGTCCGCCGGCGTGGTGGAACTGTCCGGTCCCGGGCCGCCCCGGGTGGCACTGCCTGCCCCCCGCGTCGACACCCTTGTTGATCTCGGGGGAGTCGGGGTAATACCGGCGAGTATTACCCCGACTCCCCCGAGATCAACGGGGAGGAGGGGGCACGCACCCCGGGGCGGGGGCGCCGATCGCGCTGCAGCGGTCGCACCGCTCACAAGGACGCGGCCGAAAGCTCCACCACTCCAGCGCACACGACCCGGCGGCGAGGACCGGGCGGGTGCCCGGGCTTGGCTGTCGGCCCCCGGGCGGTCCAGGTGGCGGGGCGTGTTCTGGCGGCCGCGGCCCTGTTGCGCCGCGCGGTCGGCGCCTGTACGGGAATCGATAGTGGTGGTTTCGCCACCCGATCGCGCATCGGGTGGTGATACCACCACTATCGTTCGCCCCTGCTGTCTTGTGGCGGTCCCGGCCGCAGCGGCGGGACCCCGGCGGGGGCCGGTGGCGGCGGCCCTGGCCCGCGTGTGCGGGGCGCGCGCCGCTCGGTCGGTCGCAAGGGCGCCCGCCCAGGTTGGGAACGCATCGGCCCTTATCGGCGCCCCGGCCTGGAACGGGCGGCCCTCCGCCATTCCAGGACGCTCCGGCGCAGGCGACTCTCCCCGATTCCAACCCCCTTGGAAAGGGAAAGGGATCTTGTTTCCAGGGCGGATTTCCGTGGGCGGTGATCGGTCTTCCAGGGTGCCTTTGCAGGGGAAGTGTTCCGAGGGTGTGACTCGTGATCAACATGTGCAATGACCTGCGCAGATGCTGGATTTCCCGGTTTCTCGGAATTTCTTCGTGGAATCTTCCGCCGGGGCCCCAAAAATGGTGGCGGGTGGTTCATAATGGGTGTATGGCAGATCAGCGGCACCCCGGTATCCCGGCGGGTTCGCGCGCGGCGCGGATCCGGGCCGGGATCGACGGTGTGCTCGCCGAGGCGGACGGAGCCGTTTCAGAGGACCCGGTGCCGGGTGCGGGGCGGGTGCTGTGCGAGCTGGCCGGGGTGCTGGCCGCGGGGCAGGGGCAGCTGGACCTGGCCGCCGCGCGGCTGGCCGCCCGGATCGGTGAGACCGGGGCCCTTGCGGGCTCGGGGCACTCCACGGTCGCCGGGCTGCTGCGCGCCAATGGCCGCTCCTCCTCACAGGCGAATGCCGTGGCCACCGTGGCCGACCACCTCGAGGACTACCCGCAGGCGGTCGAGGCCGCCGAGGCGGGGCGGGTGTCCTTCGGCCAGCTCGCTCTGGTCATGGACCTGTCGGAGGAGGCGGTGGCCGGGCGCTGCACCCGCCGCCACCCCGATGCCGCCGACTACCGGGCCAGGGCCGAGCACATCATGGTCCGGGCCGCCGCCGACGGGGCCGGCGACCGCACCCTCAAGCGGATCGGCAGGGAGCTGCCCCAGCGCATCAGCCCCCAGGAGCACGAGGAGCAGAACCGGGACGCCTACGGGGCGCGGGAGGCGCGTTTCAGCGATAACGCCTTCGGGTTCGCCCTGCACGTCCAGGGCGATGCGGCTTCGGCGGAGATCATCCGCACCGCCGTCGAGGCCC
>NZ_ANAS01000050.1:0-14373 GCF_000341205.1 Nocardiopsis baichengensis YIM 90130
TGAGGTGCCGGTGCCGCAGGAGGGCTCGGACGCCGCGGCGGCCCTGGCCGCGCCCCGCGTTGAGCAGGGGGCGGGGTCCCGGCGGCGGGGGGTGTTGCGTCCGCAGGTGAGCGTGGTGGTGCCGCTGGAGGCCCTGCTCCTGAAGGAGGGGGCGGCCCCGGCCACCACGGACCGCGGGCGCCTGCTGCCGCCCTCGGCGGTTCGGGCCCTGGCTTCGGACTCCACCGTGCGGCGGCTGGTCACCGACCCCGTCGAGGGCGTGGTAGACATCGGGCGGGCCCGCAGGACGTTCCCCTCCCCCATCCGCGAGGCGCTGGTGGCCACGGCGGGCACGTGCCCGTGGGAGGAGGGGGGCAGCGTTCCGGCGCGGTGGTGCCAGGGGGACCACCGCACCGAGTGGTGGGAGGGCGGGGCCACCGCCCTGGGCAATGCGCAGCTGCTGTGCGGGCGGCACAACCGCGAGAAGCACATGCGCCGCCTCCAGGCCCACTACCGGGCCCGCCGCCACCAGACCCGCACCGGCAAGCGGGAGTCGGGCGGGGACGACGAGGACGGCTCCCTCCCCAAGGCGTCCTGAGTCACCGAAGGCGACCGCTGGAGGCGACAGGAGCGGAACCCACCCGCACCCCGGAT
Organism: Nocardiopsis baichengensis YIM 90130; assembly: GCF_000341205.1. NCBI lineage: Bacteria > Bacillati > Actinomycetota > Actinomycetes > Streptosporangiales > Nocardiopsidaceae > Nocardiopsis > Nocardiopsis halophila. Next base: position 634 of record NZ_ANAS01000050.1, read on the forward strand.
GCCCGACCCCTGCCAAGGGGCCCTGCTCGAGCGCGCCCGCACCGCCCCGACCGGGTGGACCCTGCGAGTACCCCGCACCTCCCCCCTTCATTCGGAGGGGAGTGATGCAGTGTGCCCGCCGCACAGACGGACAGGCCTCCCCCGGGTTCCCCGCGGGCTCGACAGCACCCTCGCTGCGTACCGGCCCCACACGCCGGCCCCACACGCAGGAGAGCCGGTCCGGGGCATGTCCCGGCTCCGGATGCCGTCCCGCCGCCTCCCCAGCGCCGCTGCCCCGACCTTGGCCACCGCTGTCCTACCGCCCGGCCGACGGCTGTGAGCGGGGTACCAGTCGCTCCGTCGCCGCCTCTTCCCGGGACCACCCGCACACCCCACACCCGACAGCGCTACCGGCAGGACCGCCCGCCTGCGTCGTCGCCGCCGTCCACCCGGACCGCGAGCAGCCCGGCAGCCGACGAGCGACCTGGGGGAACCGCCGATCCGGCCTCGGGCTCCGCCTACGGGCGGGGCTGACGGGGTGAGCCGTTCGGGGTTTCGGTCCGGGGCGCGGGAGGGCGCTGGACACCCACAGGCTGCGGCCGTGGCCGAGCCGGTCGGCGACGCGTTCCGCGGTGAGGGAGCCGAGGAGGATGCCGACCCCGCCCGCGGCGAAGAACACCCCGACGGCCCCTTCCTCCAGGCCCGGCTCGTCGACGAGCAGCACGGGCATCATGATCAGGACGGACTGGATCGAGAAGTTCGTGGCCGTGGCCGACAGGGCGATGGGGCGCAGGGGCCGGTGCCCGAACACGAACCGGACCCCCTCGCGGATCTGCGGGAGCAGGCTCGTGGCGGGCGCGGGCTCGGGTGCGGGTTCGCGCCGGCGGATCATCCCGATCCCCACGGCCGACCACAGGTAGCAGACCGCGTTGACGAGGACGACGGGAGGCCCGCCCAGGTACTGGACGAGGAACCCGCCCGCCCCGCGGCCGCCGATGCTGCCGGTCGCGTCGATGCCGACCAGCAGGGCGTTGGCCGGTACCAGTTTGTCCCGGCCCACGATGAAGGGCAGGTAGCTCTGGGCCCCGACGTCGAAGAAGACCGTCGCCAGCCCGTTGAGGAGGACGCAGACGTAGAGCTGCTCGATGGTCAGCACGTCCAGGAACCACGCGACGCGAGGTCGGCGGCGATCAGCACCTTCCTCCTGCGCATGGCGTCGACCCAGACGCCCGCGGGCAGGCCGAACATCAGGAATGCGACCGTGGCGAGCGCCCCCAGCAGCCCGACCTGGGCGGGCGAGGCCTCCAGCCGGGCCATGGCGATCAGCGGAATCGCCAGGTGGCCGATCTCGGTTCCCAGCATGCCGGCGGCCTTGCCGGTGAACAGCCTGTGGAAATCCTTTTCGGCCAGCAGGGCGAACATCGACCGCGGACGCCGGGCGGCGGGTGGGGATGAGGGCATGGTTCCACAAGGGAGATGCGGAGAGAGGAGAGCGATAAATTGAGCCGACGGTAAATGATGGGGGGCCGGGGATGCTGGAACTCTCGTTTTCTGCGGCGGACATCGCTCGCCTTCGTTTCGCCTTCTCTCCTTTGTGGGAGGTCGTGGCCAGCGTCAGGGTGCTCAAGCGGGAGGAGGAGCACGCCCTGCACCGGCGGTGGGCGGGGTGGGCGCGGGAGGCGCTGGACCGCGGGGGCGTGGAATGGCCGCTGCTGTCGGCGCTGGCGGCCTGGGAGTCCGGGGCGGTTCCCGGGTTCGTCTGCCCTCCGCCGAGCGTGACCGACCCGGACCTGGGGACCGAGCTGGCGGGGATGCGGGCCCAGGACCCCGGCCACGTGCGGCGGGCCCTTGAGGAGATGCCCGGCCTCGGGGGGCCGCACGTGCGGGCCCTGTACCGTGACCCGGCATCCGGTCTGGCGCGGTTGGCGGACGAGATCGTCGGCTATTGGGAGGCCGTGCTGGCGCCGTTCTGGCCGCGGATGCTCGTGCTCTTGGAGGGGGAGGTCCTCTACCGCTCCCGTCAGCTTGCCGAAGGGGGTGCCGAGGCGCTGTTCCGGGATCTGGACGCCTCGGTGGCCTGGCGCGGGGAGACGCTGCACGTGTCCACCGTGTACACCCCGCCCGACCAGGTGCTCGGCGGGCGGGGGCTGCTGCTCGCGCCGTCGGTGTTCGCTTGGCCGCAGACCTACCACATCGTCGATCGGGACTTCCAGCCCACGCTGCGGTACCCGCCGCGCGGTGTCGGCACCCTGTGGGAGCGGCGGCCCGCGGACGCGCCGCAGCGGCTCGGCGCCCTCATCGGCCGCACGCGCGCACGGATCCTGGCCGAACTGCGCTCCCCGATGTCGGGGAAGGCGCTGGCCGAGCGGACGGGCCTGACGCGCGGGGCGGTCTCCCAGCACATGTCGGCGCTGCGCGGCGCGGGTCTGACGCGCGCGCACCGCTACGGTCGGCACGTCCTGCACGTGCGTACCCGGTTGGGCGAGGAGTTGCTGGACGCGTCCTCCCGTCCGAGAGAGGGCCCCCGATCGTAGAGCCGCCCACCGCTCCTCGACCCGCGCGGAGCCGATGATGACCAGCAGGTCGCCGGGGCCGGTCAGGCGGGTCGGCCCGCCTCGGTCAGGCGGGCGACGTGGGCGGGGGTGAGATCGACGCGGGCGGCGGCGACGTTGTCCTCCAGGTGCCGCACGGAGCTCGTGCCGGGGATGGGAACGACGACGGGGGAGCGGTGCAGGAGCCAGGCCAGGCAGATCTGGGCGGAGGAGGCGCCGGTCTCCTCGCCGATCTCGGCGACCGGTCCGCCGGCCCGGCCGAGGTCCCCGGAGTCGAGGGGCTCGTAGGGGATGAAGGCGATGCCTTCGCGCTCGCAGTGGTCCAGGACCTTCTCCGAGGCGCGGTCGGCCAGGTTGTAGCGGTTCTGGACGCTGACGACCTCGGCCTCGCGGCGGGCGGCCTCGATCTGCTCCACGGACACCTCGGACAGGCCGATGGCACCGACCTTGCCCTCCCGCTGGAGTTGCGCCAGCGCCCCCATCTGCTCCTCAAGGGGGACCTGGGGGTCGATGCGGTGGAGCTGGAACAGGTCGATGCGCTCTACGCGCAGCCGCCGCAGGCTCAGTTCGGCCTGCTGGCGCAGGTACTCGGGGCGGCCCAGCGGCTTCCACTCGCGGGCCGAGGGGCGGCTCTGCCCGGCCTTGGTGGCGATGACCGCGTCCTCGGGGTAGGGGTGCAGGGCCTCGGCCAGCAGCTCCTCGGCGATGCCGGGGCCGTAGGAGTCCGCGGTGTCGATGAACCGCACGCCGAGCCCGACCGCCCGGCGGGCGACGGCCAGCGCGCTGGGAACGTCGGCGGGTGGGCCCCAGCAACGGTCCCCGGACATGTGCATGGCGCCGAAGCCCATGCGGGGGAAGGTCCGGTCGGCGATGGTGAACGTCCCGGGGGTCGCGGACATGGCGGACTCCACTTCGTGCTCGTTCTGCTCTGGCGTCGGTTCGCCCGCTCACTCGCGGGGCGTCTCGGGTTCTCCGGTACGGAGCGGCTGCCCGCCGGTGGTGCGTCAGGGCACCGGGCCGCGGTGGCCCCTCTCAGGGAAAGGGGGCCGTGTTTATGCCTTGCGGTTTTCGTGGGGTGGTGAAATGCCGATCGCGTTCGCAAGGGTTTCGCGTCGTTTCATGCGGTGCTGTGGTCCGCGGGAGGGCGGAAACCACTCTAGGGTCCACTGAACGCCGAGGCAATGACGGAGGAAAAGCAGGCTGACCGAGAGTGGACAGGTGGTCGGCTGTTCGTTTTCGTGGATTCGGATATTCGGACGTGCGTGCCAACTGCCGAAACGCTGGGGATTTAGGGAGAGGTGAATCGCTTGACGGGTCTGGCCGGGCGAGGAGTCGCAGAACGCGTCCTCCCGCCCGGTCGAGCTGGGCTTCCAGCAGGTGCCGGGAAGCGGGGGGCGGGAGCCGCGTCCACGTGGACTTCATGGCCGACGACCGCGGCGCGGGCTGCGGCCCGTGGCACTGGCGCCTCCTGGAGCGGGAGATGCGCGGGCGCGGACACGCCGCGGTGAACGCCGACCTCCCCCTGCGACGACCCCTCCGCCGGTCTGGAGGACCATGCGGACTCCGCCGTCGCCGCCCCCGATCGTGGTGGCGCACTCCTTCGGCGGCCTGACGGGCCCGCTCGTCGGACGGCGGGTGGGCATCGGCATGCTGGTCATGCTCGCGGCCATGGTTCCGGCCGTGGGCGCCCGCAGGCCGTGTCCGGGAGCGCCTGGGGCCGGATGAGGGCCTTCAGCCCTCGTCCTCCAAGAGGCCGTCGATGAGGTCGCTGAGGACCAGGGAGCGCTCGGTGCCGGTCATGGCGTCGAGTTCGTCGAGGGCGGCCGCGGTGTCCACGCGGTCGCCCGAGCGCGAGCCGATGATGCACAGCAGGGCGATCTCCCGGGTGGGCCCGGTCAGGAAGCGCACCTCGGCGGGCGGGGCGAGGTCGTGCAGCGCGGAGGGGTAGCGGGAGTGGCGGTCGCGCCACTGGGCCGCGCGTTTGAGGGCGAAGCCGTGCAGCAGTGAGGCGAGGACCTCGGGGGTGGCCAGCGCCTCCTCCTCGGAGCGGGCGCGGCACTCGGCGCAGTTGGCGAGCTCGGCCTTGAGCAGGCGCCGTGCCGAGGGGTGGGCGACGTGCTCGGCATTGAGCTTGCTGGGATGACGGTGCGCCATGCGGGACAGCGTAGTGGCGGTGCACGTGCAGGTGGTGCGGTCCGCGAGGAATGTTGTTGAATCTTCAACCGTTCTCGCGAGTGAGGACACGAGGAGGCCACCATGGACGTCCGCCCGAGCGGGATCCACCACGTCACCGCCATCGCGAGCGACCCGCAGGCCAACGCCGACTTCTACCGGAACGCGCTGGGCATGCGGCTGGTCAAGCGGACCGTCAACTTCGACGCGCCCCAGACCTACCACCTCTACTACGGCGACCGGGCCGGCAACCCCGGGACCGTCATGACCTTCTTCCCCTGGCCGGACGCGCCCCGGGGCCGCCGGGGCGCCGGGCAGGCCACCGTCACCTCCTTCGCCGTGCCCGAAGGGTCGCTGGGCTGGTGGGCGCGGCACCTGTCGGCGCTCGGGGTGGAGGCCGACCGGCCCGCCGAGCGCATCGAGGAGGACGTGCTCACCCTGCGCGACCCGGACGGCCTGGTCATCGAGCTGGTCGCGAGCGCCGGCACGCACGACACCGACCCCTGGGACGGCGGCGCGGTCCCGGTCGAGCACGCCGTCCGCGGCATCCGCTCGGTCACCCTCACCGAGCACGACGCCGACCGCACCGCCGAGATGCTCGGCGGCCGCCTGGGCTTCGAGCCGGTCGCCGAGGACGGTCCGCGCCACCGGTTCCGCACCGGGGCGGGCACCGAGGGGGTGGGCACCCTGGTCGACGTGGTCGCCGACCCCCGGGCCGAGCGCGGCCTCGTCGCCGCCGGGACCGTGCACCACGTCGCCTACCGCGCGCCCGACGGCCCCACCCAGGAGGCCTGGCGCGGGGCGCTGGCCGCCGACGGGGTGGACGTGACCGAGGTGCGCGACCGCTCCTACTTCACCTCGGTCTACTTCCACGAGCCCGGCGGGGTGCTGCTGGAGATCGCCACCGACGGCCCCGGCTTCGACTACGACGAGCCGCTGCTCCGGCTGGGCCGGGCGCTGCGGCTGCCGCCGTGGCTGGAGCCGCGCCGCGAGGAGATCGAGCGGAACCTGCCCGAGCTGGCGGTGCCGGAGGAGGGGGCCTGATGGAGGCACGGGAGGACCTGGGCCTGGTCCACGTGTACGAGCCGGGGCGGGAGGACGCGCCGGCGCTCCTGCTGCTGCACGGCACCGGCGCCGACGAGCACGACCTGCTCGGCCTGGGCCGGGCCCTGCACCCCGGCGCCGCGCTGCTGTCGCCGCGCGGCCCGGTGGACGAGAGGGGCGCCAACCGGTGGTTCCGGCGGCTGCGCGAGGGCGTGTTCGACGTCGACGACGTGGTGGAGCGCGCCGGAGAGCTGGCCGGGTTCGCCGGGCGGGCCGCGCAGGCCTACGGGCTGGGCCCGCGGCGCCTGGTCGCGGTCGGCTTCTCCAACGGCGCCAACATCGCCGCGGCGCTGCTGCTCCTGCACCCGGGCCTGCTGCGGGGCGCGGCGCTGTTCGCGTCCGCGGCGCCGCTGCAGGGGCGCGACCCGGGCCCGGCCGACCTGTCGGGGACCGACGTGTTCATGGCGGCGGGCGCCGCCGACACCGTCACCCCGCTCGATCAGGCGCGGCTGCTGGCCGGGCAGCTCGGCGACCGCGGGGCCCGGGTCGTGGTGCACGAGCACCCGGGCGGCCACACGCTGCCGCCCGCGGTGGCGGGGGCGGCGGCGGAGTGGCTGGCAGGGCTACGATGACCGGCATGGACACGGTCGAGTGGCTCAGCCGGCACGAGCAGAGCGTCTGGCGGAGCCTGCTGCGCGCCCAGTCGCGGATCGAGTCCGAGCTCGACCGGGACCTGCACAAGGGCAGCGGGCTGAGCCTGGTGGAGTACGGGATCCTGGTGAGCCTGTCGGAGGCCGAGGGCGAGCGCATGCGGATGCGCCACCTGGCCGACAGCGTCATCGTCTCCAAGAGCCGGCTCACCCACCAGATCACCCGGCTGGAGCGGATGGGCCACGTGCGCCGGGAGCCGTGCACCGACGACCGCCGGGGGTACTGGGCGGTGCTCACCGCCGAGGGCCGGGCGGCGCTGGACGCCGCGGCCCCCGGCCACGTCGCCAAGGTGCGCGAGCGGGTGTTCGACCGGCTGACCCCGGAGCAGGTCGCGGTCCTGGGCGAGATCATGGCGGCCCTGGAGGAGCCCTAGGCGAGCATGCCGCCGTCCACCCGCAGGACGGTGCCGGTGACGTAGGAGGAGCGGTCGCTGAGCAGCCAGGCCGCGGCCTCGGCGACCTCCGCCGGGTCGGCGGCGCGGCGGCTGCGGGCGGCCGCGGCCGCCGCGGCGGTCAGGGGCACCACCGCCAGGAAGACCCACGGCCACCCGGCGAGCGAGGTCAGCGCCCCGCCGAGGACGGGGCCGGCCGCCGTGGCCGACCCGGCGGCGCCGAGGGCGCGGCCGGTGGCGCGGGCGGCCTGCTCGGGCGGGACGGTGCGGGCGAGCAGGGCCAGCCCGGCGGGCATCACCAGGCCGCCGCCCAGGCCCTGCAGGGTGCGGAAGGCGATGAGGGCGGCCGGCGGTGCCCGAGGGCGTCCCCGGCGCGCCCGCCGGGGACCATGGCGGCCCCGCAGGCCAGCAGGTAGGCGGCGACGGCCAGCGGCAGCCGGTCGGTGGGCATGTGCAGGTCGGCGCCGATGGACGGCAGGGCGAGGTTGAGGGCGAAGGAGTCGAACTGGACGCTGAACGCGCCGAGCCCGAAGGCCCAGACGGCGAGGCGGTGCACGGTGGAGGTCCCCGTTCCGGTGGATGCGGGCATGACGGGACATGGCCGGAACGGGGATCGAAGAAGAGGGACGCGGCGATCGCCGCGTCCCCATCCTAGTACTGGTAGGCCGGGTAGGTCAGGTAGCCCTGGTCGCCGCCCCCGTAGAAGGAGGCCTCGTCGGCGGGGGCCAGGGGGAGGGCGTTGCGCAGCCGCTCGACCAGGTCGGGGTTGGCGATGTAGGCGCGTCCGAAGCCGATGAGGTCGGCGCCCAGACCGAGCCAGTGCTCGGCGTCGTCCGGCCCGGTCTGCTTGGGCCCGCCCGGCGTCCCCGGGTTCACGATGAGCGTGCCGGGCCAGGTGCGGCGCAGTCCGAGCAGGACCTCCTCGTCGGTGGTGGCCTCCAGGTGGACGTAGGCGAGGCCGAGGCGGGCGAGTTCTTCGAGCAGGGCGGTGTAGAGCTCGGGGACGTCGGTCTCCTCCACGCCCCAGATGCCCGCGCCCGGGGAGAGGCGGATCCCGGTGCGGTCGGCGCCGACGGCCTCGGCGGTGGCGGCCGCCGCCTCGACGGCGAACCGGATCCGGCCGGCGATGGAGCCGCCGTAGCGGTCGGTGCGCCGGTTGGCGTTGGGGGCCAGGAACTGCGAGATCAGGTACCCGTTGGCGCCGTGCAGCTCCACGCCGTCGAACCCGGCGTCGACGGCCCTGCGGGCGGCGTCGGCGTAGGACGCGGCGTGCTCGGGCACCTCGCCGGTGTCCAGGGCGCGCGGCACCGGGAGCGGGCGCGGGCCGTTCGGGGTGAACACCCGGCCGGTCCCGGGGACCGCCGAGGGGCCGACCGGGTCCGTCCCGGTGGTGTCGGGGTGGGACACCCGGCCGCCGTGCATGATCTGGGCGAAGATGCGCCCGCCGTTGGCGTGCACGGCCGCCGTCACGGGGCGCCAGGAGGCGGTCTGCTCATCGGTGTGCAGGCCCGGTGTGCCCGGGTTGGACTGGCCGACCAGGCTCGGCTGCACCCCTTCGGAGACGATGAGCCCGGCCGTGGCCCGCTGGGCGTAGTAGGCCGCCATCGAGGGCGTCGCCAGCCCGCCGGGGGCGGCGCGGACCCGTGTCATGGGGGCCATCACCACCCGGTTGGGCAGGAGGAGGCGGCCGCTGCGGTAGGCGTCGAACAGGGTGGTCATGGCAAGGCTCCTCGGTTGTGCGCGGTGCCCGTCGCCGGGCGCTGCGGCTACGCTAGAACCTCACATCGGTGTCAGAGGCAAGCGTCTGTGCCGCGGATCACGGCACGGGGAGGAGGGGCCGGTGCGGATCGGGGAGCTGTCGTCGCGGACCGGGGTCAGCGTCCGCTCGCTGCGCTACTACGAGGAGCAGGGGATCCTCACCAGCGTGCGCAGCGCCGGCGGGCAGCGGCACTACACCGAGGAGCACGTCGACCGGGTCGGGTTCATCCGGTGCCTGTTCGCCGCGGGCCTGTCCAGCCGGGCCGTCGCCGAGCTGCTGCCGTGCGCCGACGCGCCGAGCGACCGCACCACCGGCGCGGCGCTGGAGCGGATGCGGCACGAACGCGACCGGCTGTCCGACCGCATCGGGGAGCTGGCCCGGGCGCGGGACCGGCTCGACGGGCTCATCGCCGCCAACGAGGCCTACCAGAGCAGGACGCCCTCCAGCCGGAGCAGGAACTCCTTGCGCTCCACGCCCCCGCCGTAGCCGACCATGGCGCCGTCGGCGCCGACGACCCGGTGGCAGGGGACGACGATCGGGAGCGGGTTCCTGTTGTTCGCCTTGCCCACGGCCCTGGCGGCGCCGGGGGAGCCCAGGGCGGCGGCGATGTCGCGGTAGCCGACGGTGGTGCCGTAGGGGACGGCGGCCAGTTCCCGCCAGACCCTGCGCTGGAAGTCGGTGCCCTCGGGGGCCAGGGGGAGGGAGAACTCCGTCAGGTCGCCCGCGAAGTAGGCGTCCAGCTGCTCGACCGCGTCCGTGAAGAGCTCCGGGGCGGGCTCGGCGCCCTCGGGGACGGTGAAGGGGGACAGGCCCACCCGGGTCAGGGCGCGGCCGTCGCCGGTGAGGAGCAGCTCCCCCACGGGGGAGTCCGTGATCGTGTACGGCACCGGCTCCATGTCACTCCTCGCTCTCGTCCGCGTCCCGGGCCCACAGGTGGTGCGTGGCGTAGGAACGGTACGGGCTCCACGCGCGCTGTGCGTCGGCGCCGGGGACGCCGCCCAGGCGCTCCAGCGCCCTGCGCACCCCCAGGTCCCCGATGAGGAACACGTCGGGGTCGCCGAGAGCGCGCATGCGGATGTAGTCGGCGGTCCAGGGGCCGATCCCGCGGACGGCCAGAAGGCGCGCGGCGGCCTCCTCCCGGTCGGCGCCGGGGCCGAGGTCGATGGCGCCCGAGGCCATCGCCTCGCTGAGCGCGACCACGGCCCTGCCCCGGGAGCGGGGCATGGGCAGGTCGGCGGGGTCGGCGGCGGCCAGCGCCTCGGGGCGGGGGAAGGCCCGCACCAGCCCCCCGGAGGGGGCCGCGAGCGGCTTGCCGTACCGCTCGGCGATCCGGCCGGCGGCGGTCCGGGCCGCCGCCACCGACACCTGCTGCCCGACCACCGCCCGCACCGCCTGCTCCCGGGGGTCGGCGGCGCCGGGGGCGCGCAGCCCGGGGCGGGCGCGCACGGACGGGGCCAGCAGCGGGTCGGCGCCCAGCACCTCGGCCACCGCCCCGGGGTCGGTGTCCAGGTCGAACAGGCGGCGCAGCCGCTGCACGGCGGTGCCCAGGTCGCGCAGGTCCGCCAGGTGCAGGCGGCAGGGCAGGTGGGGCGGCCCGGCCCCGGCGGGGCCCAGGTCGACCTCGGCGATGCCGGTGCCGTGCGGCAGGTCCACCACCCGCCGGTAGCGGTCGCCGCGCACCTCCTCCACGCCGGGGACCGCCCGTGCGGCCAGGAAGGCGCGGATGCGGCCGCGGTCGATGGGCGCGCGCAGCGGCAGGCGCAGCCGCGCCCCGTCGGCGGGGGGCTCGGTGCGGTGCGGGGACAGCGCGCGCATCCGCGCGGGGGAGCGGTCGAAGACCTCGCGCATGGTCGCGTTGAACTGGCGGATGCTGGCGAACCCGGCGGCGAAGGCGACGTCGGAGACCGGCATCGCCGTGGTCTCGATCAGCACCCGCGCGGTCTGTGCCCGGCGGGCCCGGGCCAGCGCCAGCGGCCCGGCCCCCAGCTCGTCGGTGAGCAGCCGGTTGAGCTGGCGCTCGCTGTAGCCGACCGCGGCGGCCAGGGCGGGCACGCCCCCGCGGTCCACCTGCCCGTCGGCGATCAGCCGCATGGCCCGGCCCACCGCATCGGCGCGCACGTTCCACTCCGGCGACCCGGGGGAGGCGTCCGGGCGGCAGCGCTTGCAGGCCCGGAAGCCGGCGGACTGGGCGGCCGCGGCCGAGCGGTAGTAGCGGACGTTGGCCCGTTTGGGGACGGTGGCCGGGCAGCTGGGGCGGCAGTAGATCCCGGTGCTGGTCACCGCCAGGTAGAACACCCCGTCGAAGCGGGCGTCCTTGCCCCGGACCGCCCGGTAGAGCTGGTCGTCGTCCATCTCCGAGAAGGTCACGCCCCCATTGTGCGCCTCGGACCCGGACCGGACCGGCGGTTTTCGGACACCCTAGTCGGGGGCCGGGCCGTGCTCGTCGAGGTAGGCGATGTACAGCGGCCGCAGCGCCTCCTGCAGTTCGGGGTCGGCCTCGGCGGAGAGGGCCTCGCCGACGCGGGCCGAGGCGGTGGCGATCCCCGCCTCGCCGGCCTCCAGGTGGCCCGCGGCCGCCTCGGCGGCCGGGATGCTGCGCAGCAGCCGCCAGAAGAACTGCACGTCCCACCGGTGCCGGGCCAGCGCGAACGCGCGCTCGCGGAGTTCGTCGGTGTCCAGCTGGTCGAGCCGGTCGAGATCGTCGGACATACCTGGGGGATACCCGCCACCCGGTGCGTTCAACGGAAAGTGACCTGCGTTACGCTGCACCCACGGTCGGCATTGCGGGAGGTTCGCGGCATGGGTGCGGCATCGACGGTTCGCGTGGTCATCGCCAAACCGGGGCTGGACGGCCACGACCGGGGGGTGAAGGTGGTCGCCCGCGCCCTGCGCGACGCCGGGGTGGAGGTGATCTACACCGGTCTGCGGCAGACCCCGGAGATGATCGTCAGCGCGGCGCTGCAGGAGGACGCCGACGCCATCGGCCTCTCGGTCCTGTCCGGGGCGCACATGACCATCTTCGCGCGGGTCATGGAGCTGCTGGAGGAGAACGGGGCCACCGACGTGCGGGTGTTCGGCGGGGGCATCATCCCCGAGGAGGACATCCCCGAGCTGGAGCGGCTGGGCGTGGCCAAGATCTTCACCCCGGGCGCCACCACCTCCGAGATCGGGGAGTGGGTGCGGGACAACATCCCGGCGCTGCACGCCGCCGGCTAGGGGGCGGCCCGGGTGTGAGGCCGGGCATGTCCGTACAATCCTGGCCTCGTGCCGACCGATCTGCTGCCCACGCTCACCGACACCCCGCCCGGGATCCTGGCGCTGCTGCTGGCCGCCGCCATGGCGGCCGGGTGGATCGACGCCGTCGTCGGCGGGGGCGGCCTGCTCCTGCTGCCGGTCCTGATGGCGGCCTTCCCCCAGGCCCCGGTGGCCCCGCTGCTGGGCACCAACAAGCTCACGGCGGTCTTCGGCACCGCCTCGGCCGCCGTGGCCTACACCCGCGGCGTGCGGCCGGACCGGCGCACCGTGTGGCCCGCCGCCGGCCTGGCGCTGCTCGGCTCCGGGGCGGGGGCCGCGCTGGCCGGGTCGATCTCCTCCGACGCGCTGCGCCCCATCGTGATGGCGGTGCTGGCGGCGGTGCTGGTGACCGTGGTGGTGCGCCCGGCGCTGGGGGCGGCCGCCGACCCCGCGCGGCTCACCCCGCGCCGGATCGCCGCCGCCGTGCTGATCGCCGGCGCGGGCGTGGCCTTCTACGACGGACTCGTCGGCCCCGGGACCGGGACCTTCCTGATCATCGCCTTCACCTCGGTCACCGGTATGGACTTCGTCTCCGCCTCGGCGTCGGCCAAGATCGTGAACACCGCCACGAACGTCGGCGCGCTGACCGTGTTCGCCGTCAACGGTGACATCCTGTGGGCGATGGGGCTGGCCCTGGCCGCGTGCAACGTGGCCGGGGCGCAGGTCGGCGCCCGCATGGCGCTGACCCGCGGGACCGGTTTCGTGCGCGCGGTTCTGGTCGTGGTGGTCCTGGCGCTGCTGGCCAAGCTGGCCTGGGAGTGGTTCTCCGGGCCCGTGTGAGAGCCGATGTGACAGGTCACACGAATTCTCACGGCATCGCCTGTCAGAGCGCCGGTGGGATTCCTCTCGAATCCGCGCTTTGACTGGTCACCGGCCCCCCGGTGGCGGCTCGCAACCCCCGGGAGGACTAAGCTTCCGCATGTTGCGGATGGAATCCTCGAAGGAAAGTACAACGCGGACCTCCGGGCCACGGTTCCCGGCGGCGCGGTGCGAGTGACACGCCTCCGCAGACCACTGCAGCCAGCGAGTAACAAGGACGGACCCTCGTGGACCTGTTCGAATACCAGGCGAAGGCGCTCTTCGCGGAGCATGGGGTCCCCGTACCCCAGGGAAAGGTGGCGGGCACGGCCGAAGAGGCCCGTGCCATCGCCGAGGAGTTCGCGGCGGCAGGCACGTCCCGCGTTGTCGTCAAGGCGCAGGTCAAGACCGGCGGCCGCGGCAAGGCCGGCGGTGTGAAGGTGGCCGACGGCCCCGAGGACGCCCAGGCCAAGGCCGAGCAGATCCTGGGCATGGACATCAAGGGCCACACCGTGCACCGCGTCCTGGTCGAAGAGGCCAGTGACATCGCGGAGGAGTACTACCTCTCCTTCCTGCTGGACCGGGCCAACCGCACGTTCCTGTCGATCTGCTCCGCCGAGGGCGGCGTCGAGATCGAGGAGGTCGCCGAGTCCGACCCGGACGCCGTCGCCAAGGTGGCCATCGACGCCCTCAAGGGCGCGCCCGCCGAGGTCGCGGCCGAGATCGTCGAGCAGGGCAAGCTGCCGGAGAAGGCCGCCCAGGGCGCCGCCGAGCTCATCACCCGTCTCTGGGACGTCTTCGTCGCCAAGGACGCCACTCTGGTCGAGGTCAACCCGATGATCCTCACCGGTGACGGGCGCGTCGTCGCCCTGGACGGCAAGGTCACCCTGGACGAGAACGCCGGGTTCCGCCAGGACCTGGAGAGCCTGGCCTCGACCGCCGAGGGCGACCCCCTCGAGGTCAAGGCCAAGGAGAAGGGCCTGAACTACGTCAAGCTCGACGGTCAGGTCGGCATCATCGGCAACGGCGCGGGCCTGGTC
>NZ_ANAS01000051.1:0-14663 GCF_000341205.1 Nocardiopsis baichengensis YIM 90130
GAGCAACAATCCCTCTCGCTGGCCGCTTGACATAGAAGCGTCAACGGCGAGGAGGGGGCGCGCACCCGGGGCGAATTCGCCGATCGCGCCGCAGCGGTCGCACCGCTCACAAGGACGCGGCCGAAGGTTCCACCACTCCAGCGGATACGACCGTGCCGTGCTCGTGGTCTGGCGGCGGGCGGGGTCCCGTACTCTCTACGAACGCATGCCCCGTGGTGTGCGGGTGACGGGAAACTCTCGGAAAGTCTGCGGATGCTCGAACTCCTCACCGGCGCAGGCCTGGCCTCCTCCGCCGGGCTCAACGCCTACATCCCCCTGCTCGCCGCCGGGCTGCTGTCCCGGTTCACCCCGCTGTTCGACCTGGCCCCCTCGTGGGCGTGGCTGGAGCACCCCGCCACCCTCGTCGTCCTCGGCGTCCTGCTGGCCGTCGAGGTGCTCGCCGACAAGGTCCCCGCCGTCGACAGCGTCAACGACGTCGTGCAGACGCTGATCCGTCCCACCTCCGGCGGCATCACGTTCGGTGCGGGCGCCTCGTCCTTCACCACCGACATGGACACCGGCGACGGCTCCTGGTGGCCGATCATCACCGGGGCGGTCATCGCGCTGGCCTTCCACGTCCTCAAGGCCGTCTCCCGCCCGGTCCTCAACACCGTCACCGCCGGCACGGGCGGCCCGGTCGTGAGCGTCATCGAGGACGTCGTCAGCGCGGTCACCTCCGTCCTGGCGATCGTGCTCCCGATCCTCATCCTGGTCGTCGTCCCCGCCACCGCCGCCGTCGGCGTGTGGGCCTGGCGCCGACGGCGCCGGAGGAAGCGGGAACGCGGGGCCGAGGCCCCCGCCTGAGCGCCCGGCCCGCGCGGAACCGGGGTCGGCGCCCCGTGCGCGCCCCGTGCACGCTGCGGACGACGACGGGGGCGGCGCCCTTCCGGGCGCCGCCCCCTCGTGCCTCCGGCCCGCTAGGCCAGGCTCTGCCGGCCCACGGACACCGGCAGGGTGATGGACGTCCGCTTGGTGTCCACCTCCACCTCGGTGTCGGCCGGGTAGCGCAGCGTGTAGTCGTAGTCGGTCGACACCAGGACCACGCCGATCCGGTGCCCCTTCTTGAACACGTAGTCCTGGGCCTGCAGCTCCCAGGTGTACCGGTAGGGCTTATCGGTCACCACCGGCCGCTGGTGCTCCTCCGACCACCGGTTGCGGGCGTCGATCCACCCCCGCGAGACGATCTTGAAGTCGGACTCCTCGGTGACGTTGTAGCTCGGGTAGGTGCAGCCGGGGTCCTCCGGCACGCCCTCGCCGTAGCAGACGCGGTCGTCGGTGTCGTAGCGCACCTGCCCGGTGGGCCGGGTGTCGGTGCCGTAGTCCACCAGCAGCGCCGTCAGGTACGGCGAGGAGCCGTCCATGGCCGCGCGCGCCGTCACCTTCGGAATGCCGCTCATCCGCACGTCCCCGGGCAGCTCCTCGGTGCGGTACACCAGCGCCCCGTCCTTGCCGGTGGCCGGGTCGGCCACCAGGTCCTCGGCCGCGGTGGTGCGCCCCTCGTCGGTGAACCCCTCCCAGGCGGGCTTGCCGTGGTGCCGCCCGAGCCCGAGGCCGCCGTCGCCGTCCTCGCCCTCGGGCCGCAGCCCGAGCGGAACCGGGAAGGTGCCCTTACCGGGCCAGTCCCGCTGGGCCGCCCACTCGGTGTCGGCCTTCTGCACGTCCACCCGGGGCTCGTCCATGATCCCGTTGTCGACTCCGTACAGCTCGTGGTCGAACCACCGGTGCAGCTGGTCCAGCCAGGCGTCCATGCGCAGGTTGAACGGGTTGGTGTGGCCCGCCTGGTACAGCCACATCTTGCGCTCGACGCCCTGGTCCTCCAGGGACTCCCACAGCCGCAGCGCCTGGTCGGTCTTGACGTTCCAGTCGTTGAGCCCGTGCGCCAGGAAGACGCTGGCCTCGAAGTCCCCGGCGTCGTCGCGGTAGTTCCGCCCGTCCCACCAGTCGTTGTAGTCGCCGCTCTCGCGGTCCTGGCCCTCGGTCACCCCGTCGATGACCGGGTCGCACACCTGGTCGTCCTCGCGGGTGTAGACCAGCTTCGCCAGCACGTCGGCGTCCTCGCCCTGGTAGCCGCCGGGCGCGACCACGCCGCCGTTGTCGCGGTAGTACTCGTACCAGGAGGAGATGGCGCCCTGCGGCACGATCGTGCGCAGGCCCTCCACCCCGGTGCTCGCCGCCGCGATCGGCAGCGTGCCGTTGTAGGAGATGCCGGTCATGGCCACGTCCCCGGTGGACCAGTCCTCGGCCGAGACCTCCTCGCCGGTCTGCGGGTCGTGGCCGGCGGTGCGGCCGTTGAGCCAGTCCACCGCGGCCTTCACGCCCTGCGTCTCGTTGTCGCCGCCGCTGGTGGGGCACCCGGTCGACCCGCCGGTGCCCAGGCTGTCCAGCTGGGCGACCGCGTACCCGCGCGGAAGGAAGTAGTTGTCGTAGTAGTTGGGCATGGTCGCCGCCCCGCCCGCCGCGGACGGGCCGGCCGCCGCGCCGGCCCCTTCCGGGCCCTCGGCCGCGGCCTGCGCCATGTCCTGCGCCGACCCGGCCCGGGGCCGCCCCCGCGGCACCGTGCCGGCGCTGTCGTCGTCCAGGTCCACGTCGTACATCTGCGCTTCGTGCGTGCCCGCCCAGTAGGGGCTCGGCTCCAGGATGGTGGGCACCTGGAGCCCCTCGTCGGTCTCCGCGGGCCGCATGATGCGCATCCGGACGGTGTCCGGCTCGCCGTCGCGGTCGCTGTCGGCCTCGGTGACGATGTCGACCTCGTGGTAGACCGCGTCCGCGTAGTCGAACACGGGCTGGGTGCGCCCGTCCTCGACCACCGGCTCGGGGGTGTCGGCGGCGGCGGGGGCGGCCAGGGCGGCCGCCCCCATGAGCGCCGCCGCCGCGAGCGCTCCGGTCCGGAGCGCGGTGCGTGCGGGTCCGCTGTGGGGTTCTCGCTTGTGCACAGGGTTCCTCGTGGGGGATCGGGGGATAGGGACCCTGCCCATCCCACCGGAAGGCGACCCCGGCGTCCAGAGTCCTCACCGGCGTTTAGAGTGCGTGGGTGGCTGAGAACAGATTCGACCATCTCTCGGGAGTCCGGCACATCGTCTGGGACTGGAACGGCACGCTCCTGGACGACAACCATGCCAACCTCACCGCCCTGAACCGGGTGTGCGAGCCCTTCGGCCGCGCCCCGGTGGACCTCGACTACTGGAGGACGGTCTTCCGCCGCCCCCTCCTCGCCTGCTACGAGGACCACCTGGGGCGCCCGCTCGACGAGGGCGAGTGGGCCTGGCTGAACACCGAGTACGACCGGCACTACAGGGCGCACCTGCCCGGCTGCGGGCTGGCCGCGGGCGTCCCCGACGTGCTGGTGGGCTGGGGCGCCGCCGGGGGCAGCCAGTCGCTGCTGTCCATGGCCTCCCACGGCCACGTGGTGGACCTGGTCGCCGAGCGCGGCCTGTCCGGGCACTTCACCCGCGTCGACGGGCGCAAGTTCGACGCCGCCGACGACTCCAAGGCCCAGCACCTCGTCCACCACCTCGGGGAGCAGGGCATCGACCCGGCCACGGTGGTGCTCATCGGCGACATCGACGACGACGCCCGCGCCGCGCGCGAGGCGGGGGCGCACGCCCTGCTGGTCTCCAGCGGCATGATGAGCCGCGAGCGCCTGGAGGCCACCGGCGGCCCCGTGGTCGGCTCCCCCGTCGAGGCGGTACGGGCGCTGACCGAGGTGCGCAGCGCCGCCTGAACCCGGCGCCCGCCCCGGCACACCTCCCGGAGCCCGGCCCTGGCCGGACCCGGACACGCGAGAGGGGCGGGGCGCCCGTCGGCGCTCCGCCCCTCTCGTACCGCAGGTGTGCTAGCCCAGCACGACCTTGCGCGCGTCCTCGAAGCGGCGCTGCACGTCCGCCCAGTTGACGACGTTCCAGAACGCCTTGACGTAGTCCGCCTTGACGTTCTTGTACTGCAGGTAGAAGGCGTGCTCCCACATGTCCAGGAGAAGGATCGGGTAGGAGCCGGCCGCCAGGTTGCCCTGGTGGTCGTAGAGCTGCTCGATGATGAGCTTCTGGCCGAGGATGTCCCAGGCCAGGATGGCCCACCCGGAGCCCTGGATGCCCGTCGCCACGGCGCCGAAGTGGGCGCGGAAGGCGTCGAAGGACCCGAACTGGTCGTCGATGGCCGCACCCAGCTCGCCCTCGGGCTTGTCGCCGCCGTCCGGCGACAGGTTCGGCCAGAAGACGGTGTGGTTCACGTGGCCGGCGAGGTTGAACGCGAGGTTCTTCTCCAGCATGTTGACGGTGCCGAAGTCGTTCTTCTCGCGCGCCTCGGACAGCTTCTCCAGCGCCGTGTTGGCACCGGCGACGTAGGCCGCGTGGTGCTTGTCGTGGTGGAGCTCCATGATCTGACCGGAGATCCACGGCTCCAGCGCCGCGTAGTCGTAGGGCAGCTCAGGAAGCGTGTATGGCGCGGACATGTGCGCACCTTTCCTCTGACACGGGGTTGTTCTTAAGGCTCAGGAGCGATCTGCGAATCGCTGATCATGAACCTATCAGCCGGTCGCCTACCCGGATCCTGTAGCCCTTCCTACAAGCGGGCGGAGGAATAATCCCGCCCGCGGGGGAGTTGACGGCCTTTCCCCGCGGCCCGCGTGCGGCCCGCCGTCCGCCGCGTGCCTCCGACCACGGGAGGCCGACGCGCCCGGCTCCACCGGCCCCGGGCCCGAGCCGGCCTCACGCCGCCGGGGAGGCCTCGAAGCCGCTGCCGTTCCACGTCGTCCGTGCACAGGCCACACCCCAGGCGCCCTTGCGCTTGAGGATGTCGTAGATGTGCATCCGGTCGATCCGGGGCGAGACCCCGTAGCCCGAGGGCCAGGTGATCGCCCAGTCCATGTCCAGGTCCACCAGCAGCTCCAGCAGGCGGGCGATGGTCGGGTCGTCCAGCCGCTCGAAGGCCTCGTCCAGCAGCACCAGCCGCAGCGGCCCGTCCAGCTCGCTGCGGAGCGCGTCGTAGAAGGCGGCACTGGCCGCGAACAGCGTCACGTACGACACCAGCCGCGTCTCCCCGGACGACAGCTGGCGCACCCGCCGGTCGCGCGGGTTGCCGTCGGGCCCGGTGTCGTGGATGCGCACCCGGTAGGCGAACCACTCCCGGTAGTCCAGCGCCGCGCCCAGCACCTCGGCGTACCCGCTGCTGCGCCCCTCGGCCCGGGTGGCGCGGATCCGGTCCATCAGCGCCCGCCGCAGCCGGTCGTTCTCCTCCTCCGAGCGCTCCGCCACCGACTTCTTGGCCAGCGCGAACGCCGACCGCTCAGCCGGGTCCAGGTGCGGGGCCGGCTCCCAGGCCAGCTCCACCCGCACCCCCTGGCTGGAGTGCGCCCCCTCCAGCACGGTGTTCATCCGCCGGGTCAGCGACTCGGCGGCGCGGATCTGCCGGTGCAGCTCCTCGGCCACGTCGCCCAGCAGGAACTCCTCGAAGACCCGCTCCTCCCCGCCGGTCAGGTTGTCCTCGGCCTCGGCCAGCCGGGCGGCGGTGAGCCGGGCGGTGGAGGCCGCCGGGGCGCTGCCCGCCTCGTCGCTGACGGCCACCGTCAGCACCCCGCGGTCGCGGTCGGCCTGCACGTCGTGGGTCCCGGCCAGCGCCGTCTGCAGCGCCTGCACCCGCGCGATCAGGTCGCGCTCCAGCGCTCCGGGGTCCCCGGGCCGGCCGCCCTCCTCCAGCGCCCCGCGCAGCGCCGTGCGCAGCTCGGCGCGCTCGAAGGGCACCTCCACCAGCCCGGTGGCCGCCTCCCACACCCCCGGGACCTCGGCGGTGTCGGTGAGCGCGTCCTCGGCGTCGGCCTGCGCGGCCTGCGCCTCCTCCAGGGAGCCCTCGGCCTGCTCGGTGCGCCCCTCGGCCTGGGTGAGCGCCTGCAGCCGGGACTCCACCTCCGCCTGGGCCTTGGGGGCCTCGTCGCGCAGCCGCGTGCGCTCCTCGGTGAGCGCCCGCACCTGGGCGCTGACCTCCTCGGCGTCGCGCCCCAGCGAGGAGCGCAGCGTCTCCAGCACCCCGTGCGCCTCGGCGTAGGCCCGGTGGGTGCGGGCGGCCTCCTCCTCGGCCTGGGCGCGCGAGGCGGCGGTGCGGGCGTGGTCCTCCAGGGCGGCCGCGACCGCCCCCAGGGCGTCGGTGTAGTCCCCGCGCAGCCGCCCGGCCGCGCGCTCCAGCAGCGCCGCGGTGGCCTGTGCCCGGTCGGCGAGCTCGCGCAGCGCCTCGGCGCCCTCGGGCAGCCCGGCGTCGCCGCAGGTGCGGCGGTGCTCGGCGCGCTCGGCCTCCAGCCGGGCCCGCGCCCGGGCGTGCTCGGCCTCGGCCGTCTCGGCCTCGGAGGCGGCTCGGGCCGCGGCCGAGCGGCGCTGCCGGGTCTCGGCCAGGTCGGCCAGCACGGGCGAGATGTCGGGGAAGGCCTCCAGGCAGGCGTTCCACTCCTGCTCCAGGCGCTGGGCGGACTCCAGGGAGGCGCGCAGGCCCTCCTCGCGCCCGGCCAGGTCGGCCAGCGCGGCCTCGGCCTGCTCGGTGCTGCGCCGCCGTGCGGCCTCGCGCGCCCCGGCGCCGATGTGCTCGGCCCGCTCCTTGCCGTGCCGCCCGGCCAGCACCCCGGCCCGCCAGGTCCCGTCGGCGGCGACCGCCGGCCCGCCGATGCCGTCCGCGTCGCCGGTGCCGCCGGTGCCGCCGGTCAGCAGGGGGACCGACCGCAGCAGGGCGCGAACCGTCTCCTCGGGCACCACCTCATCGGGCACCGCGCCCGGCCCGTCGCCGGACCCGCCGTCCCCGTCCCGGTCCACCTCGTCCCCGTCGCCGGACCCGCCGCCGGTGCTCGGGACCAGCACATCGGCCAGGGTCGGCCCCACGGCCGGGCCCGACGGCACCGCCCAGGTCTCGTCGCCCCCGGCCCCGACCCCGCCGTCGGCCCGCACCCAGGCCCCCAGCAGGCCGGACGCGCGCAGCGCGGCCTCCAGCCCGGCGCGCTCGTCCTCCTCCAGGTGCGGGGCGAAGTCCACGAGCCGGGAGAAGGGGGCGCCCTGGGCCGGGTCGCGCTCGGCGGTGGTGTAGGCGGGCACCGGCGGCCCGACCTCGCCGGCCTCGCGCAGGCGGGCCAGCTCGCCCTCCAGCCGGGTCCGCTCGGCCCCGGCCTCGGACAGCCGCTGCTCGGCGGCGAGCACCGACCGCTGCACCGCCCGCACCCGCGGCTGCAGGGCGGCGCGCACGTCCCGGTGCGCGTCCCGGAAGGCGCCCGGGTCGAGCAGCACCTCCTCGCCGTCGGGCGCCGGGGGCAGCTCGTCGGCGCCGGGCCGGTCGCCGGACGGCAGGGCCTCCTCCCGCCAGCTCCGCACTGCCGTGCTCCACTGCTCGGCCGACGCGGCCAGGCGCTCCTCGCCCTCGCGGGCCCGCCGGTCGGCCGCGGCCGACTCCTCGGCGGCGGCCTCGGCGCGCTCGCCCAGCCGCTCCAGTCCCGCCTCGGCCTCCGCCAGCCGCTCGGCCTCGGCGCGCAGTCCGGCCAGCAGCCGGCCCCGGTCGGCGGCGGCCCCGGCCGCCCCCTCCAGAGACCCCGCCGCCGCCTCGGCCGCCTCGGCCAGTGCAGCGGTGCCGATCTCAGGGGCGGTCGGCCGCACCGTCTCCTCAGGGCGCGCGGCCGGGTCGGCCGAGCGCAGCACCCGCGCCGCCTCCTCGCCGCGCCGCACAGCCGGCTCCAGGTCCGGCAGCGCCCCGATCACTTGTCCCAGCCCCAGCTCGCGCAGGGCCCCGCGGGCCTCGGCGGCCGCCGAAGACGCCTCCCGCCCGACCCGCGCAGGCAGCGCCGCGGCGCGCTCCACAGCCTCCAGGGAGTGCTCTTCGGCGGCGCGCAGGTCCTCGGCGGTGCGTAGCGCGGCCTCGGTGTGGCGCTTCTGGGAGGCGACCGTGGCCTCCTTGTCCTCCAGGTCGCCCAGGGCGCCGTAGGCGGCCGACGACTTCAGTGCCTCAAGGTCGGTCTGCACGGTGTCCATGCGGGCGTTGAGGGCGTCGCGCTCGTCGGTCGCGCGGCGGTGCTCGGCCTCGGCGTCCGCGCGCTCCTTGCGGCGCCGCTCCAGCGCCGAGCGCGTGCGGTCGGCCGCCTTCTCCGCCTTGGACAGGCGCGCCTCGCGGTCGGCGAGGACCCCGCGCGCATAGCCCCGGTAGCCCTCCAGGAACTCCTGCAGTGCGGAATCGGCGCGCCGCAGCCGCGCCACGTTGCGCCGCACGCCCTCCAGGTTGTCCAGCCCGGTGGCCGTGCGCGCGATCACGTCCGGGTCCACCGGCGGCAGCGCGTCGGAGAGCAGCTGCTCCAGCTGTCCCTGCAGGACCTTCAGGCCGATGTCGGGGTTGCGCAGCGTCCGCTGCAGGTGCAGCAGGTCGGTGTAGCGGCCGCCCCCGCTGATGCCGTAGACGGTCTCGGCCACCCGCTGCTGGAACGCCTCCTGGGAGGGGACCACCGCGTCCTCGCCGATGTGCTCGCGCAGCCGCGCGGCGGTGATCGGGCGGTCCTGCTCCAGCAGCGCGAAGTCCTTGTTCACCCGCAGCGGGGTGAGGAACCGGTAGGAGTCGGTGATCTGCCTGCTGGAGGCGGAGGCCTTGACGCCGATGCCGGCCGTGCAGAAGTCCTCGGCCCCGTCGTCGAGCACCCGGCGCAGCTCCACCCACGCGTAGCCGAGCCGCACCGTGCCCTCGGAGTAGTCGTCGAGCATGAGGCGGCTCATGCTGACCGTGTCGAAGCCCTTGCAGCCCATGTTGCGCAGGTCGCCGTCGAGGCACAGCGGCAGCAGCAGCTCCAGCGTGCGCGACTTGCCCGAGCCGTTGGTCCCCTTGAAGATGACCCGGCCGCCGGACAGGTCGAACTCCTCGTCCCGGTACTGCCAGATGTTGACGACGCCGCCGCGGTGCAGGCGCCAGCGGCTGCGGGGGTCGGAGGTGCTCTCCACGTTGTCGGTCCTCACGTCGGTCGTCGCTTCCGAAGGGCGTGCGATCGGGGGCGGGGGAACAGGGGGGTCGGGGGAGGCGTCACGGGGCGCGGTGCGCCACCGCGCCCCGGCCCGTCGGGGCGGCTCGGTCGTCGGGGGCGGCCGCGGTCCGGAGACGGACCGCGCGGCACACGGCCGCTCGCGTGCCGCAGGCGAGGGGCCGGTGACCGCCTCCGCTGCCGGGGCCGCCCACGCCGTGGCGGCCCGGAGCCTCCGGACGGCGGGGGCGGGGCCGCGGTGCCGGGGAGCGGTCGTCGTGCCTCACGGCGCCCCTCACGGCTCGGGCCCGGACACGGCGAACAGGGACTCCTGGCCCTCGCCGGGGTCGGCCGGGGCGGGGCGCCCCTCACCGTCCTGGTCGTCCTCGTCGCCGTCGCCCTCGGGGCCGTCGGGGCGGGGGCGGTAGCGCGCGGCGGCCGGGCTCAGCTCGACCCGCTCGGCGCCGTCGGGACCGGTGCCGATACGCGCCAGCCCCGCCTGGACCAGCGTCTGGGCCACCGACCTGGCCAGCCGCGCGGTGTCCCGAACGGCCTCCTTCGACCACGCCTTGGGGTAGCGGGCCACGATGTCGGCGGCCACCTCCTCCAGGCGGCGGTAGGAGACCGCGGTCCGGCCGCCGGGCGGCGCTTCGCCGTCCTCACAGCCGCCGTCCCCGTCGGAGCCGTCCCGGTCGGCGCCGTCGCCGCCGCACAGCACCGCGTCCGCCGTGAGCAGCGCGATGCGCGACAGCGTCCCGTGGCCGGGGTAGAGCAGGTCGCTCAGGTACCCCTCCGGGTCCACCGCCAGGACGCCCTCGGCGCGCACCTCCAGCTGCAGGCCCAGTAGCTCCTCCAGCAGCTCCGACTCCTGGCGCAGCCGGGTGCGCATCCAGTCCCGCTGCTCGGGGGTCAGGTCCCCGTTGAGCACCACCGGGTCCTCCACCAGGCGGCGCCGAACCGAGTACCGGACGTCGTCGCCCGGCCCGGGCGCGCCCCCGGCGGCCAGCTGCTCCGGCCCCTCCAGCCGCCCGAGCGGGGCCGCCACCAGGTGCCCCAGCAGCTCCACGTCCACCGTCAGCAGCGCCTCGCGCCCGGCGTCCTCCGCCCACGGGCCCACGCTGCCGTCGGTCTCGGACAGCACCCCCAGATCGATCAGGTGGCGCAGCGCCGCCACCAGCGCCCGCCGGTCCACGATGCCCCCGCCCAGGTCCAGCCCGGCCTCGGCGCCGGCCGCCCGCACCTGGTCGACCAGCCCCGACAGCAGCACCTGGCCGCCCGCCCCGGTCAGCTCGGCCAGCACCAGGCACAGGTAGGCGTAGGCCCGCGGGGTGAACGCGGCCCCGTTGGCCTTGTGCGCGCCGCGCACCCCGTCAGGGGTGCGGCCGGTCTTGTACAGGCGGGCGAAGGTCGGCTCCACCGCCAGCCGGTAGCCCAGGTAGTGGGCGAAGAGCGCCTGCAGCCGGTCGGAGTAGCGGCGCACCGCGGGCAGGGCGTCGCCCTCCGGGCCGTCGGCGCGCAGCAGCGGGCGGCGCAGCAGCACGCGGGCGCACCGGCGCACCTGGGCCGCCTCGATGGCGTCCAGGCCCTCCAGTGCCGAGCGCTCGGGCCGGGCGGCGGACCGTGCGGTCCGCGGGGGCCGGGGGGTGCGTGCGGCCGGGCTCACCGGTCCGCCCCGCCCCCGGCCGCGGCCGTCTCCGCCACCGCCAGGTCCACATCGGTGCCGTGCAGTTCCAGGGTGCCGAAGACCGAACCGATCCGGGCCGCGCCGCCGCCGGGCCGCAGCACCAGGGTCAGCCCCGACACCGGGTCGGCGGCGGTGCCCTGTTCGGCGGGCGCGTCGCGGGAGGCGCCGGCCAGGGTGAGCAGCTCGCAGAACAGCTCCAGGGCGTCGGCCGACAGCCGCGCACCGGCCAGGTCGCCCGAGGCGGAGGCGAGCTCGCCCACCGCGGCCGCGCGCCGCTCCTTGCGCCGGGCCTCCTCCTCCAGCAGGGCGGCGCGGCCCAGCGGGTCGTCGCCCAGGCGGGGGATCTGCCCGCCGGGAGCGCGCTCGCCGCGGCTGCGCACGTTCACCTCGACCGGCACCCCCTGGCCGTCCGACCACGACAGGTCGGGGGAGGGGGCGTCCTCCTCCGGGGCCAGCGCCAGGTGGCGGGCCGAGGACAGCCCGAAGGCGGCGGCGTACATGTCGTGGGCGTCGGCGGGGGCGGCCCCGTCGAACCAGGCGGCCAGGCGCAGCAGGTCGCGGCGGCGCCCCGGGTCGACCCCGCCCGCGCCGGTGGCGCGCTTGACGTTGCCCAGCAGCGCGCTGATCGCCCTGCTGGTGGCCTCGCGCAGCTCGTCGGCCTCCGAGGGGCGGCCCGGGCGGCCCACGAACCACCCGGCCAGGCCGTCCCAGTCGGCCGCTGTGCGGCCCGGGGCGCGCTCCATCAGCTCGGTCTGGCCCATCACGGAGGTGTTGGCCACCAGGTCGGCGCCGCCGCCGAGCACCCGCAGCAGCGCGTCCCGGCGGCCGTCGAGGGCGGCCAGCCGGTCGGCGACCGGCTCGGCGTGGCGCAGCACGTCCCGGGCGATCAGGTCGACGTACTCCAGCAGCATGTGCTTGAAGCCGGCCATCTCCTCGGGGGAGAGGTCGTAGCGCGCGATCACCGAGCCGAGGTAGGCGTAGAAGTCGCGCACCGCCGCGGCGAACTCGCCGTGCTGCAGGAACAGCGTGGTCACCTGTCGGGAGAGCCGCTCGCGCAGCGCGCGCGGGGCCGGCCGCCCCCCGGGCGCGGCCTCCAGCGCCTCGTCCAGCAGGCGGGAGGTCTCGGCCAGCCCGCTCTCGATGGCCGGGAGCAGCTCGCGGGAGACCTCACGGGCGCCCTCGGCGACGGTGAGCAGGTCGTCCACGTCGCGCTGCACCCGCATGGCGAGCTTGGAGACCTGGTAGCGCACCCGGCTGCGGGTGAACTCGGCGATGGTGGCGGCGGGCTCGCGGCGGCCGGGCACCAGGTTGCCCCAGCGGGCCAGCTGCTCCAGCCGGTCCACCACGGTCTCCAGCCGGGACTCGCCCTCGTCGACCTCGCCGCGGCGCTCGGCCGCGGCCAGGGCGGCGCCCACGTCGCCGGCGCCCAGGTCGGCCAGGAGGGTGCCGGTGAACAGGCGCATGATCGCCAGGTAGGTGCGGCGCTCGGGCGCCGACAGGTAGGCGTACAGGCGGAGCCGGTCCGGTTCGGCGGGTTCGGGTGGCGAGTAAGGCATGACCCGCCCCAACTTAGCGCCTTGCGGCCGCGGCCCCGACCGGGACACGGTGGGCTTTCGCGCACACGCCGGCGGCGGGAGGGGCGGGGCCCCGGGGACAGTGCCGCCGCCCCCGGGGCCCCCGTTCCTCAGGCCTTGCCGAGCTCTTCCACGGCGCGGTGGGCCTCGTCGATGGCGGTGTCGGTGTAGGCGTTGGGCGCCGCGTCGGAGTTGGCGACCGCGATCCGGCCGAGCCGCTTGCGCGCGGCCTCGGCGGGCGTGGGGCCGTTCGGCCAGAAGGCGTCCCAGCGGCTGGTGTACTCGCGGGCGTAGCCGTGGCCCCACCGGTTGACGGTGATGGCCTCGATGTCGCGCTTGGCGTCGAAGCCGCCGTCGCCCAGCGCCCGGTTCAGGGTCTGGCGGATGCTCCGCTCGAAGCTGGCGAAGTCGCGCTTGAGCACCTGGTGCCGGGCGGTGATGGCGCCCTGCTTGAGCGACTGCACGCCCGTGCTGGGCGCCCCGATCATCTGGATGATGATCGGCTCCTCGGGGTCCTTCGAGTGCTCGTAGCCGCCCATGGAGACCGGGTAGTCCAGCTGCGCGACGGCCCAGTCGCCTCCGGTGAGGCGGATGTGCCGCATGCCCAGCTCCACCCAGGGCTGCCAGTTGCGCACCACGACGTTGGCGTACAGGAGCGGCTGCTTGGAGGCGTCCTGCATGGCGGTGCGCTGGGAGCTGGGCAGCTCCTTCATCAGGTACTTGCCCATCACGTGCCAGGCGGCCATCACGACGTGGTCGGCGGTGACCCGGTGCAGGGCGCCGTCCCGGTGGTAGGTGACGAAGACCCGCTCGGCGGTGGAGTGGTGGCCGTCGTGGCGGATGTCGGTGCAGGGCGCCTGCAGGCGCAGGCGCACCTCGTTGTCCTCCAGGTCGAGGCGGGAGTAGTCGAACTCGGCGAGGACGACGCTCTCCATGTCCAGCTCGTCCTTGCCGGGCACGCTGCCGGGGATGAGCGAGTGGACGAGCAGGCGGGCGATGCTGGCGTTGCCGTCGGGGAAGTGGTGGATGTAGGGGTCCTCGAAGTCCCAGAAGCGCCGCATGGAGTAGGAGTTGAGCGGCGAGGCCTCGGAGTCGTCCAGGCCGAGCCCGTCGAAGCCGGGGTAGCCCTCGCCCCAGGCGTCCAGGGCGCCCCAGGTGGAGGCGGGGACCGCCCACTCGTCGCTGGTGAGCGTCTCGACGTAGGCGAGCACCTCGTCGTTGACGCCGGCGACGTCGCGCAGGTACTCGGTGTAGGTCAGGCCGGCCAGGCGGCGCTTCTTCTCCTCGTCGGACAGGCCGGGCAGCCAGTCCTCCGGCTCGTCGTAGAGCATCACGATCTGGTCCAGAGCCTCGGCGCTGACCGGGGCGTCCTTGAGCCACTCGCGCACCGGCATGTCCTTGCCGCGCACCGCCAGGTGGTCGCGGCCGAACTCCTCGGCGCGGAAGAAGACGGTGTCGCCCTCCTGGGCCAGGTTCCACCGGTCGTAGAACTTCTGGTCGAAGAACTCCTGGAACTTGTCGACCTCGATGCCCAGGTCCTTGAGCAGACCCATGGCGGTGTCGCTGTAGATCGAGGGGGTGTCGATGGCCTGGGTGCCGCCGTAGCCGATCAGCACCTGCTCGCGGCCTTCGGGGTGGAACTCGTTGCGGCGGGCGTGCCCGCCGAACTCGTCGTGGTTGTCCAGGATGAGGACCGAGGCCCCGGGGTTCTTCTTGCGGTAGAAGTGCGCGGCGGCCAGGCCGCTGATGCCCGCGCCGACGACGACCAGGTCGTAGTGCTCGCCGGTGTCCTCGACCGAGGAGGTGTTCACGACGCTGCCCAGGCGCCCGTCGCGGATGCTGTGCGGGATGCTCAGGGCCTGCTGGGTGTTGCCGCGCAGACCCTCCATGCCGGGCGGGTAGTCGGCGCCGTCGGCGGCGGGCACGGGGGTGCGGGGGCTGGCCGACCAGGAACGCTCGCCGGGGGCGCAACCGGACAGCGCCGCGGCGGCGATGCCGGCGGCGGCCGCCGCACTGGCACCGTCGAAGAAGTCGCGGCGGCTGATCTTCCGGTCCATCCCCAGTTCCTCGTCGCTGGGGCCGGAGCGTCGTGGCTGGTCGGACATCGGACTCCTTCTCCTGGCGTCCCTGGAGGGCCCAGCCCACCACGGCGCCCCCGCGGGCCGTGGGCGACGTTCCGTGGCGATCCCGGGTCTTTGCCGAGTCCGCTCCAGGGCTTGACGTTGCGCGGAACCTCGCCAGGTTACGCCTGGTTAGAGGTAAAAAGTCCGATTTTTACTTTTTCTATCCCGTGAGGTGGTCATGGGATGATTCACGTCGGGGTGGAGGGGGCGGGGAGGGGCGGGGTCGCGTGACGGCGGGGTGACCGCCGGGCCTCCTGTGGCCCAGGGACAGCGGCGACGACGGCCCG
>NZ_ANAS01000052.1:0-3555 GCF_000341205.1 Nocardiopsis baichengensis YIM 90130
AAAAAAATGCGGCGGCAACCTACTCTCCCACCCCACACCATGGAGGCAGTACCATCGGCGCAAAGAGGCTTAACGACCGGGTTCGGAATGGGACCGGGTGTGACCCTCCAGCCATAACCACCGCAAACCAACACCCACAACCCCAAAACAAGAGGCCAGGGAAACCTATGAAAAAAACAATCCGATTCGTGTGCGAACCCCACCCCCGCACCCCCAAAAAAAAAGGGGGCGAAGAAAGGAACAGTATGCGCGAGCACCCAGCATCTGCGGCGGACAAGCCCTCGGCCTATTAGTACCGGTCAGCTCCACGCCTCACAACGCTTCCACACCCGGCCTATCAACCCAGTCGTCCACTGGAAGCCTTACCCCCACAACGGGGCAGGAGACCTCATCTCGAAGCAAGCTTCCCACTTAGATGCTTTCAGCGGTTATCTCTCCCGAACGTAGCCAACCAGCCATGCTCCTGGCGGAACAACTGGCACACCAGAGGTTCGTCCGTCCCGGTCCTCTCGTACTAGGGACAGCCCTTCTCAAGTCTCCAACGCGCACAGCGGATAGGGACCGAACTGTCTCACGACGTTCTAAACCCAGCTCGCGTGCCGCTTTAATGGGCGAACAGCCCAACCCTTGGGACCAACTCCAGCCCCAGGATGCGACGAGCCGACATCGAGGTGCCAAACCATCCCGTCGATACGGACTCTTGGGGAAGATCAGCCTGTTATCCCCGGGGTACCTTTTAGCCGTTGAGCGACACCGCTTCCACACGCCGGTGCCGGATCACTAGTCCCTGCTTTCGCACCTGCTCGACACGTCCGTCTCACAGTCAAGCTCCCTTGTGCACTTACACTCGACACCTGATTGCCAACCAGGATGAGGGAACCTTTGGGCGCCTCCGTTACCCTTTAGGAGGCAACCGCCCCAGTTAAACTACCCACCAGACACTGTCCCCGAACCGGATCACGGCCCCAGGTTAGATGCCCGAAACAGTCAGAGTGGTATTTCACCAACGCCTCCACGACCACTAGCGTGACCGCTTCACCGGCTCCCACCTATCCTACACAAACCATCCCAAACACCAATGTCAAGCTATAGTGAAGGTCCCGGGGTCTTTCCGTCCTGCTGCGCGAAACGAGCATCTTTACTCGTACTGCAATTTCACCGGGCCCGCGGTTGAGACAGCGGGGAAGTCGTTACGCCATTCGTGCAGGTCGGAACTTACCCGACAAGGAATTTCGCTACCTTAGGATGGTTATAGTTACCACCGCCGTTTACCGGCGCTTAGATTCCCAGCCTCGACACCCGAAAGCGTCTAACCGGTCCTCTTAACGTTCCGGCACCGGGCAGGCGTCAGTCCGTATACAGCGTCTTACGACTTAGCACGGACCTGTGTTTTTAATAAACAGTCGCTTCCCCCTGGTATCTGCGACCCCGCCCAGCTCAGAAAGCAAAGTTCCATCACCGGACAGGGCTCCCCTTCTCCCAAGGTTACGGGGACAATTTGCCGAGTTCCTTAACCACGGTTCACCCGAACGCCTCGGTATACTCTACCTGACCACCTGCGTCGGTTTAGGGTACTGGCCGCCCGCGAACTCACTAGAGGCTTTTCTCGACAGCACGGGATCACCCACTTCACCAAAAACGGCTCGGCATCACGCCTCACCCGTATATGGGGCACGGATTTACCTGCACCCCGGGCTACACGCTTACCCCCGGACAACCACCGCCGGGTAGGGCTACCCCACTGCGTCACCCCATCGCTTACCTACTACCAAATCGGATCCCACGCCTCCACCAAGCAACACCCGAAGGCGAAACAAGGCTTCGGTGGTGGTTAGCATCAAAGGCCCCGGTATGGACGCGCACGGACGGGTACGGGAATATCAACCCGTTATCCATCGACTACGCCTGTCGGCCTCGCCTTAGGTCCAGACTCACCCTGGGCGGATTAACCTGCCCCAGGAACCCTTGGTCAATCGGCGCCGGAGTTTCTCACTCCGGTATCGCTACTCATGCCTGCATTCTCACTCGCACGCCCTCCACGACACGGTCACCCGGCCGCTTCACCGAACGCACGACGCTCCCCTACCAACCCGAACACTACATCCGGGCCCCACGGCTTCGGCGGTGCACTTCAGCCCCGCTACATTATCGGCGCAGAATCACTTGACCAGTGAGCTATTACGCACTCTTTAAAGGATGGCTGCTTCTAAGCCAACCTCCTGGTTGTCTCAGCAACTCCACAACCTTTCCCACTTAGCACACGCTTAGGGGCCTTAGCCGATGATCTGGGTTGTTTCCCTCTCGACCACGAAGATTATCCCCCGCAGTCTCACTGCCGCGCTGAACCGAACCGGCATTCGGAGTTTATCTGACATCAGTAACCTTGTCGGGCCCATCAGCCAAACAGTAGCTCTACCTCCGGCAGGCAACACGCGACGCTGCACCTAAATGCATTTCGGGGAGAACCAGCTATCACGGAGTTTGATTGGCCTTTCACCCCTACCCACAGCTCATCCCCCAGGTTTTCAACCCTGGTGGGTTCGGGCCTCCACGACCTCTTACAGCCGCTTCACCCTGGCCATGGGTAGATCACTCCGCTTCGGGTCTACAGCATGCGACTCAAACGCCCTATTCAGACTCGCTTTCGCTACGGCTACCCCACCCGGGTTAACCTCGCCACACACCATAACTCGCAGGCTCATTCTTCAAAAGGCACGCCATCACCCCACAAAAGCAAGGCTCTGACGGCTTGACAGCACACGGTTTCAGGTACTATTTCACGACCCCTCACCGGGGCACTTTTCACCTTTCCCTCACGGTACTAGTGCACTATCGGTCACCAGGACGTATTCAGGCTTAGCAGGTGGTCCTGCCAGATTCACACAGAGTTTCACGGGCTCCGCGCTACTCGGGGAAACACCAACGCCCCCGCTCTTCCTTCACCTACGGGACTCTCACCCACTACGGCACCGCTTCCCAACGGCTTCGGCTAGAAGAACGAGCAAACGCGCCCGGCCGGCAGACCGGACAAGATGCACCCCACAACCCCGCGAACGCAACGACCGCCGTCTCTCACACGCCCGCGGTTTAGCCACCATCCCCTTTCGCTCACCACTACTCAGGGAATCACTGTTGTTTTCTCTTCCTGCGGGTACTGAGATGTTTCACTTCCCCGCGTTGCCACCGACCGCCCTATACATTCAAGCGGCGGCAACCCGAAATGACTCGGGCTGGGTTCCCCCATTCGGACACCCGCGGATCAAAGCTCGGTTGACAGCTCCCCGCGGCCTATCGCGGCCTCCCACGTCCTTCATCGGCGCCTGGTGCCAAGGCATCCACCGTGTGCCACTAATACTTGGCCACCACAGATACAAGATGCTCGCGCACACTATCCACGAATCAAACAACCAGCCGCGAACCCACCTACCACACGGCGACCGGCCCCTCCAAGGAGGCCGGCCCCGGTCTTCGGATCGGGGCGGCGATCAGGACACAACCGATCAGGGTTGCTCCCTCAGACACCCAACAGCGCGCCCCCGGGCCTCTTCCAAGAAC
>NZ_ANAS01000054.1:0-4989 GCF_000341205.1 Nocardiopsis baichengensis YIM 90130
GGATAACCCCTGGTCAGAGAGACTCTACGCAACCAAGGACAGCTCAAAGGCAGGCCGTTGGCCGGGTTGGAGAACAGCAGCCGCTCGCGCACGGCCGTGTTCAGCGCCGCCCGAAGTGTGGCCCGCACCCGCTGCACCGTCGCCGCGGACACGGGCCTTCCCCTGGAGGTGGTGTGGCCGGAGATCTGATCGAAGGCCCGCTGCACCAGGTCGGGCGTCAGCTCCTCCATCAGGGCTCCGCCCAGGTGCGGGCTGAGGTAGCGGTCGATGTGCTCCTGGTAGCTGACCCGGGTGCGCGCCCGCAGCCGGGTCCGCGTGTCCAGCCAGTGCTGGAGCCACGCGCCCACCGTCAACACCAACGGTCCGCCCGTCCCCGAGGCATCGTCCCGGGCTCTGCGCAACGCGGCACGGGCCGCCTCACGTGAGGCGAACCCGCCCCGCCGCACCCGGGACCGGCCGCCGGATTGGTCCGATTCCAGCGAGAAGTACCAGCTCCCGTGCCCGCGCGAGCGCAACCGCGGACACGTGCTCCCCAGCTTCCTCGAAGTACCGCCCACCCGGCACCCGCACCGCTTGAACACCGGCCCGGACCCCAACATCGCGACCACCTCCGGTCCCAGTCTGCTTTGAGGACCAGAGGGGGCGGGTGAGTGGGAGACGGTGCCACACCGGAGGGGGGTCGGTCGGTGACGGCGAGCCGGACCGCGAGCGCTCCCAGGACCGCACCGGTGGCCGCGTCCAGCACGCGGTGCACCACCGAGCGCCGGAGGAAGCGCCCTAGTGAGCCGATCGCCACCGAGTAGGCGGCCAGCCAGCAGAACGTGAAGGCCGCGAAGACCACTCCCAGAGCGAGCATTCCCCAGAAGCCGGTGGCGAACTGCGGGAGCAGGCTGGTGAAGAACACAGCGACCTTGGCGTTGCCCAGGTTGCTGATCAGCCCCTGGCGGTAGACGGCCACTAGCACCGCCCCTGGAGGCCGCGCTGCCTCCTAACCCTCCTTCCCTCCGGGCGTACCGCGTCACGCAGCGCCAGAGCGGCCAGGTAGAGAAGTAAGCGCAGCCCAGTTACTTCAGGCCATGGGGGATGCGGCTCTGAGGCCGACAGCAACGCCCAGAGCGCTGCTGTGGGTACGCCAGATGGTGGGTGACCTCGCCCGATAGCCTCTCCCACATGACGTCCCCCACTCCCCCGCCGGTCGGGCGGCGGTTCCCCGCTTGGAAGCGGCGGCTGGTCGTCACGGGCATCGTCGTGTCCTGGGCGTGCGCCGTCGGCGCCGGGCTGATGCACATCTGGTCCCTGGCCATCTACGGCGTGTACGAGGGCGGGTGGTACATGCCGCACTGGGCGATGGCGCTGGTACCGGTCGGGCTGCTGAGCGCTGCGGCCGGGTTCAGCACACCGGTGCGGGGTGTGTTGCCGCCCCTGGCGGCGAACCTGTTCATCTTGTTGGGGCAGATCGCGGGGCTGAGTGTGCTGGCACGGGGCCAGTTCCTGCTGCGCGCACTCACCACCTGAGGCGCCCCCGCCCGCCGCACACGGCGATCCTCACGGCACCCCCTCGGGGGGTGACGTCGAGCGCGTCCTGGTGGACGGCGCCTTCGCTGCCGAAGCAGGTCCAGGGCACAACGTGTGTCGATAGTCCCGTACAGCGGGACGGTCCACCAGTCGCGGGGCCTGCACCGACCTCAAGGGGGCTCCCACCAGATTTCGACGGCCCCGACCGGCAGAGGACCGTGTCTGCGGAGGAGTCCGGCGACGGCCTCCAGCGTGGACAGGGACTCCGTAATACCTGCCTTTTTACCGATATCGGCGACCCACTCCCATGCCCCCCCGCGGGCTCGGTGCCCAGAGCAGTCTCCCCATCAGTCCCTGCGAGCGAGCGCTTCTAGGCAGAAGAGTTCTTTTTGCTGCGTCATCGCGTTAGAGCCGGTCTGTCACGTCGATCCCTCGCGCCTGCACACCATGGGCGGTGGCCGTACCGAAGTAGGTGGGTTCACCGACCTCGGTCTCGGCTGTCAACGTCGTTCGAATATGGGTTCTGGCACGGATTCGATGAAGTGCCTGGGGAGGCCGCCGTCATGCCGCGAGTACGCGTTTGCGGAGCAGGTCGGGTTTGGCGCGCCCGTACATCTGGCGCTTGAGCATCTTGAGCCGGTTGACATGGCCCTCGACCACCCCGGAGCTGTAGGGCAGGCTCAGCCCCGCGATCGCGGCGTCGCGGTCGCGGCGCAGCCCGGTGACGAAGGAGCCCAGTTCCGCGATCGATGACTGTGCAGCGCGCTGCATCCACTCGTCCAGCCGGTGGCCCTCACGGCGGGTCATGATCGTCGCGAAGTCCTGCACGAGACCGCTGAGCTGGTTCAAGCCGGACGACGCCCCGCCGCTGTTCGCGGGGAGCTGGCGTGCCCGGGAAGGCATGGACGAGCTCTAGGAGCGCCTTGGGCGCTGACCGCGCCCGTCCCCCGGGGGCGGCCGGTTTCCTCCTGCAGAGCGCTGTCCATCCACCACGACGGCACCTCACGATTCCGTGCATGCCTGGCTCGCCACGGCGCACTGCACCTACGTTAACGCCATTACCAGGCGCGACGTAGTTTAGTACTGTCAGCGCGATCGGCCTGGTCGAATCTCAGTTTCGGTCCGGGGTGAGGACTGCGGACGCGGGCATGCTGGGAGCGCGGTGATGACACGCGAGCGTCCAGGGAAGCCGCATCAGTGGTTCGGTCCATCTGGTGTACGGAGGCGCGCCTGTACCACGTTGGCGATCTCTGTAGCTGCCTTCTGCGGATCTACGCTCCCAAACACGAACGACTGTCCAACCACGCTCGGTCAGTACCTCATGTCTCCATGTCATGGGCCCGATTCCTCGCGATCTTCTCTTGACAGAAGTCCGTGCGTAGCTTCGCTGGGCGGTAGTGTTCTGGGCATCCATGCCAGTAGCAGCCATCTGCGCACCCCGGATTCGCCCAAGCGCCGCAGAAGGCGCAAGGTCCTGCATGGGGACCGAGGCCGAGGACAAAGGCCCCTGACAGGCCAACCTGCAGACCGGATCGGTGACCTGCCGCCCCCCACGACCTGGTATCCGCCCCAAGCCCACGGTGCAAATCCGGATCCCGCACCAAGGACAAGCCCGCTGCCGAAAAGGAGAAGGACATCCGGATCGTCAACTACGGCATCCGCTTCGACGGCCTGGGCAACGTCGACGCCCCGGAACTTGTGGTGACCGCCGTCATGGAGGGGGTAGGTCCCGGACGCTTCTACGGCCGCGGGGTGCTTTCGCTGGCCCCGGCAAGGGGGACGGTGGCCGAGGAGACTTCTAAAGTCCCTGGGCATCGGTAGGTGCCGTCGGAGTCGTCGAACGCCTTCTTGATCAGAAGTCTCAGTTCCTCGCGGCGCGGATCCAATGGGTAACCAGCATGATCGCGGTGACGGCGGCGAAGCAGAAGAGGGACTGCCACAGCGCGACGGCGGTCTCCTCTCCACGGATCCCCAACGCGAGGGCGAAGTACAGCACGGAGAACACCGCGCTGATCCCAATGGCTGCGGTCACCGGACGATCAGCGGACATCTTCCTGACTCGATGCTTCATTGACTTTGGCATAACGTTTCCTTTCCCGACAGCATCCCACTCAACCGTGTGGTGCGTGGCCCCATGGGGCCACGCGGCGCCTGGCGCGGTGTTCACGGACTCAACCGTCGGCCTCCGCGCGCGCTTCTCGCAGGCACTATTCCGACCTGCCCCGGGGCCGAGCCTCGATCACAGATCGCAAGGCCGTGGGCCGGGCCTCCCAGGTGACCTCCAGCCCCGCCGCGTGGATTAGCCCTCTGATTGCGGCCACGCTGCGGTCGGGCTTCTGGATACTTGCCTCTAGCTTGACTGCGTTCCGGGTCGCCCACACATCTCCAGGCGCATCCGGCAGCCGCAGGTGCAGTTCGGCGATGAGCACCCGCCCCGTGGCTCCCGCCGCTTCTGCACAGCGCCGGAGGATCCGTACCGCGTCAGTGTCGGGCCAGTCGTTCAGCACCGTCGAGAGCAGGTAGACGTCGAAGCCCGAGGGAAGGGATGCGAAGAAGTCGCCCGACACCACCGAAATCCGCTTATGGAGGCCAACGCGCTCCATCCTGGCGCCGGTGGCCTTGACACACGTGTCGAGATCGAGGACCACGCCGGTGATATGCGGGTGCTCGTGCGCGATCCGCTCCAGCACCGCTCCCGTCCCCCCGCCGACATCGAGCACCGACCCGATCCGTGACCAGTCGTAGCTGCGTACGATCAGCTCCGCGTCGTGCTCCGCCGGCGAGTCGGCCGAACGCAGATCGTCGAATCCGTCAAGTTCGGCCCCGACCTCCTCCATGTCGGCCCAGAACTCCCGGCCGTGGATCGCTGCGTAGGCGGAGGTCTCCCCGGCCAGTTTCCCTTCCAGCCCCAAGACCGCCATGTCCATCCGCCCCATAAGATGGGTGGGATCGAGGAGCGCACGCAGCGTTCCGCCCGCGCCCTCGCTGAGCAGGGGCTTACCGCGTGGTGCCAGCGCGTAGCGGCCGTCGCCGTCTGCGCGCAGGATCTCCAGTGCCGCTAGGTGGTCGAGGACTCTGCGCATGACGCGCGAATCCGAACCGGTCACCTCTGCCACATCCTCCGCGCTGAGAGAGGACTCCCTAAGGCGGTCGGCAATCCGGTGCCGTGCCGCGATCCGCAGGCATACCGGGGTGACGAGGTCGGCCAAGTCCAAGATCCGGTGCGCGTCCTGGGAGGTATCCATTTACGAGTCTTCCGGTCGCGGTTTGGTGGGTGCACTCGGGCCGTCCTGGCGTGCGGTGGTGATATTGCTCCGCGGACGCACGCAAGGATGTGGGACTCCCGGTGCCCCAGTGGGGCCAGGTGTGGTGGTGTTCGGAGAGGTTGGGAACACGCTCGGCCGCTGTGCGGCCGCCGATCCCGGTGTTGAGCTGTCCTTGGTTGCGTAGAGTCTCTCTGACCAGGGGTTATCC
>NZ_ANAS01000055.1:0-2822 GCF_000341205.1 Nocardiopsis baichengensis YIM 90130
TCGCCGATGAGGCCGGGCTCAAACCTCACGATCATGCAACCGGACCGTGCGCTGCGCCGGGCCGTCGTGCCCAGTGCCGCCCGGCGTCCGCGGCGGGCCGGTGCGGGTGTCAACCCGAGGGGCCGGGGCGCAGCCTGAGGGCGGTTGCGGTCCAGAGCTCAGCGCTCCTACGGTGCCCGACCGGCCGTTCCTGAGAGTTCTCCCAGGAAAGTCTCCGGAGTAGCCGTCGGCTCCGCCCCCTCACCCCCTGGAGGCACACCGCCCCCACCCCGCTCGCCCACCGGACCAGGGCCACACCACCGCCCGAGAAGTCCGCCGACCGGTGCCACCCCCTTCCGCCTTTGCGCGCCCCCGGGTGTGCCAAGGCGCACCAGGCTACGGAGGAGCATGTCCGCGCATTCCCCGCGCAGATCCACGATGCGCAGATCCATCATCCCCGCCGCCGCGGCCGCGACCGCGCTGGCCACCGCGGCGTCCCTGCTCTCAGCGCCCCCCGCCCTGGCCGGGCCCCACGATCCGGGCTCGCGGCAGGTGCCCGGGGGCGATACCTGGACCCCGCCCGAGGAGACCGGCTCCGAGCCCTCGGGCGGCGACCCGCCCGATGAGGGCTGGAAGCAGCCCCACGAGCGCGAGGCCGACCAGGCCCCCCAGACCATGTCGACCCCGGACGCCCAGGCCGGGCAGTCGTGCGATGACGGCACCAACCGGGGGGTGCAGAGCCATTACCCGATGGAGCGCCACCAGATCAGCGACCGCATGGAGCTGGACGTCAACCTGGAC
Source organism: Nocardiopsis baichengensis YIM 90130 (assembly GCF_000341205.1). Classification (NCBI taxonomy): domain Bacteria; kingdom Bacillati; phylum Actinomycetota; class Actinomycetes; order Streptosporangiales; family Nocardiopsidaceae; genus Nocardiopsis; species Nocardiopsis halophila. Next base: position 781 of record NZ_ANAS01000055.1, read on the forward strand.
AACGGCAACACCGTCCTGCGCCACCGCGACCTGACCATCCCCGGCACCGGCATCGACCTGTCGCTGTCCAGCGTCTACAACAGCCAGGACCTGGGCACCAACGGCTGGAAGCTCAACACCGGTACCGACGTGGGCCTGGACTTCATCGACGATTCCGACGACGTCGTCTTCCGCGGCCCCTCCGGGTTCTGCGAGACCTTCACCGACCAGGGCGGGGGCGCCTTCGAATCGCCCGAGGAGATGGAGGCCGACCTCGAAGAGCTCGACAACGGCCGCTACGCCCTGACCTTCCACCAGGGCCCCTACGCCGACCAGATGTGGACCTTCACCGCCGACGGGTGGCTCTACTCCCTCAGCGACCACAACGGCAACACCCAGAGTCTGGGCTATGACGAGGACGGGCTGATCACCTCCGTCAGCGACGACCAGGACCGCGTCACCGAGATCGACTGGCACGACCTGCGCATCGGGCTGAGCGAGATCACCGACCCCACCGGCACCACCGCCGCCGAATACGGCTACAACGCCGACGGGCAGCTCACCGCCATCACCGACCGCGCGGGCCAGGACACCGCCTTCGCCTACGACGACAACGGCCACCTGGAGGAGATCACCGACGCCCGCGGCCACACCTGGCGCCTCGACCACGACGGGAACGGCCGCCTCCAAGAGCTCACCGAGCCGGTGACCGGCGACGAGACCGCCACCACCGCCTACGACTACGGCGACCGGGAGACCGAGGTCACCGACCCACGCGGCAACACCTCCACCCACGCCTTCGACGAACACGGCCGTCAGGAAGAGGCCACCGACCCCGAGGGCAACACCCGCTCGACGACCTGGACCCCGGCGGCCTCGGTGGCCGGCGCGACCGACCCCGCGGGCAACTCCACCACCTACGACTACGACGACCTGAACAACATGGTCGGCACCGAGCTGCCCACCGGGGCCGAATACCAGATCGGATACGCCGACTCGGCCAACCCGCACAAGCCCACCTCCATCACCGCCCCGGACGAGGAGATGGAGCTGGACTACGACGACCGCGGCAACCTGACCGAGATCCGCCGCCCCGGCGCCGAGGAGCCCGAAGCCCGCCTGGAGTACAACAACAACGGCACCCTGGCCTCACAGACCAACGCCCGGGGCGCCACCACCGAGTTCTCCTACGACGATGAGGGCAACCTCACCGGGATCGACCAGCCCGACCCGCTGGGCACCACCAGCTTCACCTATGACGCCCTGTCCCGCATCACCAGCGTCACCGACGGCAACGGCACCACCCTGGAGTACTCCTACGACGCCCTGGACCGCCTCACCGAGATCGTCCACGACGGCGACATCGTGCAGTCCACGGAGTACAACGCCAACGGCGACGTCACCGCCACCCACACGCCCCAGGCCACCGTGGCCCACGCCTACAACAAGCGCGGCGAGGTGGCCAACACCGGGCGCGACGACGGCCAGGACCACGAGTCCTACGACTACACCTACGACAAGGCCGGCAACCTGACCTCTCTGAGTGAGCACGGCGCCACCACCGCCTACGCCTACGACGCCGCCAACCGCCCGACCACCGTCACCGACGACTCCGGCGGCGACACGCAGATCGGCTACGACGAGGCCGGCAACCGCAGCCGCATCACCTTCCCCGACGGGGCCACCCAGGAGCTGGAGCACAACGAGGCCGGGCTGCTGGTGGAGTCGGTGATGGCCAACGCCGACGGCCAGGCCCTGGCCGAGGCCGCCTACTCCTACACCGACGAGGAGGGGCAGGAGAGCACCAAGCTGCAGTCGCGCACCGTCAACGGCCAGAGCCTGGAGTTCACCTACGACGAGCGCGGCCGACTGACCAGCGACGGCGGGCAGGACTACACCTACGACGAGGCCGACAACCTCACCGCCTCCGGCGACACCGAGTACGAGGTCAACAAGGCCGACCAGGTCACCGCGGTGGACGACACCGAGCTGGTCTACGACGAGGCCGGAAACCTCACCGGGGTCGGCGAGGGCACCGACATCGAATACAGCCCCACGGGGCA
>NZ_ANAS01000056.1:0-1706 GCF_000341205.1 Nocardiopsis baichengensis YIM 90130
CGCGCCCGGCGGCGGGGCGGCCGGGGCCTCCGGCCGCCCCCGTTTCATGAACACCGCGGTGATCAGCGCCGCGGCGACCGTGCACCCGGCGCACACCAGGAACACGACGTGGATGGAGCCGACGAACGACGCGTCCACCGCGGCGGCGAACCGCTCCCCGGAGACCGGGAGGTCCGCGGAGCCCTGGTCCCCGCGTCCGGCGAGGGCACCCGCTCCGCCGACCTGCTCGGCGATCCCCCGTCCCGCATCGGCGGGAACGCCCAGGGCCGCCAGCGCTTCGGCGATCCGGTCCTTGAAGCCCGTCAGCACGATCGTGCCCAGCACCGCGGCGCCGGCGGTGAACCCCGTGATGCGCATGGTGTTGATCATCGAGGAGCCCAGGCCCGCGCGCTGCGGCGGGGTGGAGGACATCACGGCCAGCGTCAGCGGTGCGAACATGCAGCCGATGCCGGCGCCGACCAGGGCCAGCCTCCACCACACCGCGCCGTAGGCCGACGCGGGCTCGATGGCGGTGAGCAGCAGGAAGCCCGCCGTCACCGCGACGGCGCCGGCGATGACCGGCGCCCGGGGGCCGATCCGGCCCGCGATGCGGCTGGCCGGCGGGGAGAACAGGAAGATCCCCAGGGTGAGCGGGAGCAGCCGCAGGCCCGCGTCCAGCGCCGAGCGGTCCTGGACCGACTGGAAGTACTGCGCCATGAAGAACATGGCGCCGACGATGACGAAGCCGAGCAGGGCGGCGACCGTGCACGCCGCGCTGAAGGTGCGGTCGCGGAACAGGTCGAGCGGGAGCAGCGGTTCACGGCCGCGTTTCTCGACCACGAGGAACGCGGCGAGCAGCAGGGCCGCGCCGATCAGCAGGCTCAGGATCACAGGCGAGCCCCAGCCTGCGCCCTCTCCCTGGATGAGCCCCATGACCAGGCAGAACAGGCCTCCGACGACGAGGACCTGCCCCCGGATGTCGAGGTGGCTCGCCTGGGGGTTGCGGGACTCGGCCAGGCCGGGCACCCCGAGCAGCAGGGCCAGCGCACCGATCGGGAGGTTCACCAGGAAGATCGCCTGCCAGCTGAAGGCCTCGATCAGCACGCCGCCGACCAGGGGCCCCAGCGCCAGCGACACCCCGGACACGGCGGTCCAGATGCCGATCGCCTTGGCCCGCCCGGCGGGGTCGGTGAACGTCGAGACCAGCAGCGCCAGGCTCCCGGTGTTGATGGCCGCGGCGCCGAGGCCCTGGACCACGCGCCCCGCGACCAGCCACGCCGCGCCCGGGGCGAACCCGCACACCGCCGATCCGGCCAGGAAGAGCACGAGTCCGACCAGGAAGGCGCGTTTTCGCCCGAACCGGTCCCCGACGGTCCCGGCCGTGAGCATCAGCGCGGCGAAGGGGAGGGTGTAGCCGTCGACCGTCCACTGCAGGTCCGAGATCCGGGCGTCGAGGTCGTGCTGGATCTCCGGGAGCGCGACGAAGATGATCGAGCCGTCCAGCAGGACCATGAACGATCCCAGGCTGGTGACCAACAGGGTCAGCAGGGCGGCGCGGGGGGCTGGTGTCGGCTGCATGGACGTCCTATCCGGCTGCGGCGCTTTCCGCGTATTTGGGCAGGAGGGTGAGGAATTGCGGGGGGACGAGGAAGGGGTGGACTTCGACGCGTTGCCAGACGCGGTTGGTGATGTAGGGCTCGTTGTCGAGCCATTGGTCGAGGTGGTCG
>NZ_ANAS01000057.1:0-1560 GCF_000341205.1 Nocardiopsis baichengensis YIM 90130
TCCATCACCAGCCCCGGGTGCTCGCGCTCGATCACCCGCAGCCGCCACTTGTTGTGCACCAGCACCAGCAGCTCGCCGTCCGAGCGCCGGGCCAGCACCTCGCACCCCGACAGCGCGTGCAGCTTCTCGGCGTCCCCGGGCGTGGTGCGCCGGGCCAGCGTGTAGTCCAGGCGCGCCAGCTCGATCGGGGCCTTGAACTCCTCGGCCATGCGGTGCTCGACCACCTCGAACTGCAGCGGCCCCACCGCCGCCAGCACCGGCGCCTGCTCCCCCCGCACATCCGAGGACAGCACCTGCACCACGCCCTCGGCGTCCAGCTGGGCGATGCCCCGCTGGAACTGCTTGTAGCGGCCCGCGTCCCTGGCCCGGGCCACCGCGAAGTGCTCCGGGGCGAAGCTGGGGATGGGCGGGAACACCACCCTGCGCCCCTCGTAGAGGGTGTCGCCCACGCTCAGCGCCGCGGCGTTGACCAGCGCGATCACATCGCCCGGATAGGCCCGCTCCACCGTGGTGCGCTCAGAGCCGAACACCTGCTGGGTGTACTTGGTGGCGAACGGGCGCCCGGTGGCCGCGTGGGTGAGCACCATGCCCCGCTCGAAGCGGCCCGAGCAGATGCGCACGAACGCCATCCGGTCCCGGTGCGCCTTGTCCATCCCGGCCTGCATCTTGAACACCTGCCCGGAGAAGGGCGCCTCCACGGGGCGCTGCTCGCCCTTGTCGTCGGCCGCGGGCGCCGGGGCCGGGGCCAGGTCCACCAGCGTGTCCAGCAGGGCGCCCACCCCGAAGTTGGGCAGCGCCGCCCCGAACAGCACCGGCGAGGACTCCCCCGCCAGGAACGAGGCCTCGTCGAAGTCGGCCCCCAGGGCTTCGAGCAGCTGCAGCTCCTCCTGCGCCTGGAGCCAGGCCTCGCCTTCGACCTGTTCGGCCCGCTCGGCGCCGAGGTGCTCTTCTTCCGCCTTGGTGGCCCCGCCCGGGGTGCGGTGGTACTTGGTGTAGCCCCCGCTCTCCCGGTCGACCACGCCGCGGAAGTCGCCGGCGATGCCCACCGGCCAGTTCACCGGCGTGGGCCGCAACCCGATCCGCTGCTCGACCTCGTCCAACAGCTCCAACGGCTCGCGCCCGGGCCGGTCCCACTTGTTCACGAACGTGATCACCGGCACCCGCCGCGCCCGGCACACCTCGAACAGCTTCAGCGTCTGGGCCTCCAGCCCCTTGGCCGAGTCCAGCAGCATCACCGCCGCGTCCACCGCCGAGAGCACCCGGTAGGTGTCCTCGGAGAAGTCCGCGTGCCCCGGGGTGTCCAGCAGGTTCAGCACCCGCCCGCCGTAGTCGATGCGCAGCGCCGCCGAAGTGATCGAGATCCCCCGCGCCTGCTCCATCGCCATCCAGTCCGAGGTCACCCCCCGCCGGTCGCCCTTGCCGTGCACCGCCCCGGCCGAGGTGATCGCCGCCGCGTGCAGCGCCAGCGCCTCGGTCAGCGTCGACTTGCCCGCATCCGGGTGCGAGATCACCGCGAACGTGCGCCGCCGACCCGCCTCGGCCAGAACCTCCTGAGCGGTC
>NZ_ANAS01000058.1:0-1524 GCF_000341205.1 Nocardiopsis baichengensis YIM 90130
GCGTAGGAGGAGACGTAGATGTGGTCGCTCTCCTCGCCCTGGATCAGCGAGTTGGTGTGCGACCCGCAGTCGGTGGCCACCGCCGCCACGTACCGCGGCTCCTCGATGTCGGAGATGTCGAAGATCCGCATCCCTTCGAAGGCGTCCGGATCGGCCGGCGAGCTCTCAGCCGCGCCGCAGTCCTCGCCCTCGCGCGGGTAGTCCACCGAGAAGTAGAGCAGATCCCCGCTGACCGACACGTCGCCCTGGCCTCCGGGGCACAGGACGGTCGTCACGTGCTCCGGCTCCTCCGGCTCGGAGATGTCGTAGACCGCGAAGCCGTTGTAGTTGCCGTCGATGGCGTAGTCGCCGGTGAAGGCCAGGTCCGAGTTGTAGGCGGAGGTGCCGTCGAGCCCTTCGGGCTTGGGCAGGTTGGCCAGGTGCTCGATGTTCCGGCTCTTGTCGATGTCGCCGTCGTCGGTGCCGCCCGCGGCCGGGGCCGCGGCGAGCCCGGTGGCGAGCGCGGCCGCGCCCGTGAGGGCGATGCCGAGGCGCGCCAGGCGCGCGAGCGGGGACCGCCGGTGCGGCGGCCGGGGGGATGTCGGCATCCGGACTCCTTCGTGAATGAGGGCCGAAAACACGTGAAAACTACATAGACCGGTCCCCAGCTGTACAGAGGGGTAACCCGCACCGCTTCCGATTCGACACACTGCGCACCGCGCCCGCCTCCGGGGCACACGGTGACGGCGCGGACACGATCCCCGAATCGGCGCACGCCGGAACGGGTGCGGGCGGGGTCGCCGGGGGCCCACCCGCGCTCCGCGCGCCCCGTACCTGCGGCCGACGTTCCGGACCGCCGGGAAGCGGATTCCGGTCTGAACAGAACAGGGCGTCCGGCACTCGGCGCCCCCGGTGCCCGGGCGGGCCCGGCCCCGTACCGGGGTCCGGGCCCGCCCGGCGCGTCAGAAGTGCGGGGCCTTCGTTCCGCCCCTCAGTAGCGGACCTGGTTCTGCGGGTTCAGCTCGTCGAAGCGGACCTTCTCCGCCTTTTCGAGCCGCTCGTCGTCCAGGCGGATGACGTCGAACCCGCGGGTGCGCTCGGCCGAGTAGACGTAGCCGTTGTAGTAGTAGGCCGACCAGCTACCGCCGCGCACCAGCTCGGTGTCGGACACCGGCCCGCGGTCGAAGTAGGCGATCTCCTTCGGGTCCTCCAGGTCGTTGAAGTCGATGACCGACACCCCGCCCTGGTACCAGGACTGCACGAAGTAGTTCTTGCCCTTGACCGGGACCAGCGAGCCGTTGTGCGCCACACAGTTCTCCGTGTCGGACTGGTGGCGCGGGATCTTGTAATAGCTCTGGAAGGCCAGCTCCGCTCGGGCGGGCCTGCCCCACGTGCCCTTCTTCGCCTTCAGCTCGTAGATCGCGTTCGCACCGCGCTCGGGACCGACCTCGGCGTTGCAGGTCGCCGCGCCGCCGCCTCCCAGCTCATCGGTGAAGACCACCCCGTCGCCCTTGTTGGTGAACGTCGCCGAGTGCCAGAACGCGA
>NZ_ANAS01000059.1:0-1308 GCF_000341205.1 Nocardiopsis baichengensis YIM 90130
GCCGTCTCGCTGGGGGTCTTGCCGACCTTCACGCCGGCCGCCTCCAGGGCCTCCTTCTTGGCCTGAGCCGTCCCGGCCGACCCGGACACGATCGCACCCGCGTGCCCCATCGTCTTGCCCTCCGGAGCGGTGAACCCGGCGACATAGCCCACCACCGGCTTGGACACGTTGTCCCGGATGAACTCCGCCGCCCGCTCCTCGGCGTCCCCGCCGATCTCACCGATCATCACGATCGCATCGGTGTCCGGATCGGCCTCGAACGCCGCCAGCGCATCGATGTGCGTGGTCCCGATCACCGGGTCCCCGCCGATCCCCACACACGTGGAGAAACCGATGTCGCGCAGCTCGTACATCATCTGGTACGTCAGCGTCCCGGACTTGGACACCAGCCCGATCCGCCCCGGCTCGGTGATGTCGGCCGGGATGATGCCCGCGTTCGACTGCCCCGGCGTGATCAGCCCCGGGCAGTTCGGCCCCACGATCCGCGTCCGGTTGCCCTTGGACGAGGCATAGGCCCAGAACTCGGCGGTGTCGTGCACCGGGATGCCCTCGGTGATCACCACCGCCAGCCCGATGCCGGCGTCCACCGCCTCGACCACCGCGCTCTTGGTGAACTTCGGCGGAACGAAGATCACCGTCACGTCCGCGCCGGTGGCCTCCATGCCCTCGGCCACCGACCCGAACACCGGCACCGCCGTGCCGTCGAAGTCGACCTCGCTGCCGGCCTTGCGCGGGTTGACCCCGCCCACGATCTGCGTGCCCGACGCCAGCATGCGCCGGGTGTGCTTGGTGCCCTCAGAGCCGGTCATGCCCTGGACCAGCACCTTGCTGTCCTTGGTCAGGAAAATAGCCATGTCGCCCTCGCCCCTTGTTACTTCGCGGCCAGTTCGGCGGCCTGAGCGGCGGCGCCGTCCATGGTCTCCACCTGGCGCACGGCCGGGTGCGCCCGCTCGGTCAGGATCGTGCGCCCCAGCTCGGCGTTGTTGCCGTCCAGGCGCACCACCAGCGGCTTGGACACGTCGTCGCCGCGCGACTCCAGCAGCTCCAGGGCCTGCACGATGCCGTTGGCCACCGCGTCGCAGGCGGTGATGCCGCCGAAGACGTTGACGAACACGCTCTTGACGTCGGCGTCGCCCAGGATGATCTCCAGGCCGTTGGCCATCACCTCGGCCGAGGCGCCGCCGCCGATGTCCAGGAAGTTGGCGGGCTCTACCCCGCCGTGGGCCTCCCCGGCGTAGGCGACCACGTCCAGGGTGGACATGACCAGGCCCGCGCCGTTGCCGATGATGCCGACCTGACCGTCGAGCT
>NZ_ANAS01000060.1:0-1301 GCF_000341205.1 Nocardiopsis baichengensis YIM 90130
TGAGCTGTCCTTGGTTGCGTAGAGTCTCTCTGACCAGGGGTTATCCTCTGGTGATTGGAGATTCACCCGAAGATGGCAGCACCACGCAAGTACCCCGAGGAACTCCGCGACCGCGCCGTGCGCGAGGTCCGCTCCTCGGGCCGCCCGATCGCCCACGTCGCCCGCGACCTGGGCATCCACCCCGAAGCCCTGCGCAACTGGGTCCGCCAGAACGAGGCCGACACCGGCGAGCGCGATGACCGCCCCACCACCGAAGAGCGCGAGGAGCTGCGCCGGCTCCGCAAGGAGAACGCCGAACTCCGCCGGGCCAACGACATTCTCAAGGCCGCCAGCGCGTTTTTCGCCAAGGAGCTCGACCAGCCCCGGACGAGGCCGACGCGGTGATCGACCACCTCCGCGACGACTTCGGGGTCGGGCCCGTATGCCGGGAACTCGATCTGAGCGAGTCCGCCTACTACGCACGACGCAAGCGGCCCCCGTCCGCGCGGGCCCGGCGCGATGCGCAGCTCACCGAGCGCATCGCCCATATCCACGGCGAATCCGGCGGGGTCTACGGGGTGCGCCGCATCCACCGCCAGCTCGCCAGAGAGGGAATCGGCGCCGCGAGGTGCACGGTCGAGCGCCTGATGCGCGATGCGGGGATCGAAGGGGTGATCCGCGGGCGGCGGCGCCGCACCACCACCGCGCCCGACCCCTGCGCGGTGCGCCCGCCCGACCTGGTGGAGCGCCGCTTCGCCGCCAACGGGCCGAACCGGCTGTGGGTGGCGGACATGACCTGTGTGCGTACCTGGTCGGGCTGGGTCTATGTCGCGTTCGTGCTGGACGTGTACTCGCGGATGGTCGTGGGGTGGCAGCTCGCCCCGCATATGCGCACCGAGCTGGTGCTGGACGCGCTGGAGCAGGCGCTGTGGGCCCGCGGGATCCGCTCCGGCCAGGGGCTGGTCCACCACAGCGACCGCGGGTCGCAGTACCTGTCGCTGCGCTACAGCGAGCGTCTGGAGGCGGCCGGGGTCGCCGCTTCGGTGGGTTCGGTGGCCGATTCCTATGACAATGCGATGGCCGAGGCGCTGAACGGGACGTTCAAGGCCGAGCTGATCGAGCACGCCGGTCCCTGGGCCACGCTGCGCCAGGTCGAGCAGGCCCTGGTGGCGTGGGTGGGTTGGTACAACAACGAGCGCCTCCACTCGGCGCTGGGGTATGTCCCGCCCGCCGAGTATGAGCAGGCTCACGCGCAGCAGAGCGAAGAGTCCGAAGCGGCCTGAAACAAGGACAACTGACTCTACAAAACCCGGTTCAGCTCA
>NZ_ANAS01000061.1:0-902 GCF_000341205.1 Nocardiopsis baichengensis YIM 90130
TGAGCCTTTTTCATCCTGAAGGTGCTGGTCACAGGCTCACACCGACTGCCCGAAACCTCCCCTGACAGCAAGAAGCCCCTGGTAGACGGGTTAACGACCAAGAAAACCTGCCCCACCAGAGGCTCCACATGCTGTTCTACCGTGCCGCGTTGCCCCTGTCACGCCGGACCCTGAACCTGGCCGCCCGCACCATCCGCGCCCACCGCAGGAACACCGGCTCCCGATGGCGGCGCCTGGACCCCGCACAGCAGGCCCTGCTGGTCCTGGTCCACCTGTACAAAGGCGAAACGTTCACCCAGGTCGCAGCCGGTTTCGAGGTAGGCACCACCACCGCCTGGCGGTACGTGCGCGAGACCACGGCCCTGCTCGCCCAGCAAGCACCCACCCTCGAACAGGGGCTACGCCGCGCACGCCGCAAAGGGTGGGGGTATGTGATCGTCGACGGCACACTGATCGCCTGCGACCGCGTCGCGGCCGACCGCCCGTTCTATTCCGGCAAGCACAAGCAGCACGGCATGAACGTCCAGGTCGTGGCCGCACCGGACGGGGAACCCCTGTGGACGTCGTGGTCGCTGCTGGGATCGGTGCACGACACCAGAGCCGCCCGGGTGTGGAAGATCGCCGAACGCATCAAGGCCGCGGGCCTGCTCGGCCTGGGCGACAAGGGGTACGTGGGCCTGTCGCAGGCGGTGTTCTGCCCGTTCAAGGGCCGGGGCAAGCCGCAGTGGAAGAAGGACGCCAACTCCGAGCACGCCAAGCTCCGCAGCCCCGGGGAACGGGCATTCGCCCAGCTCAAGAACTGGGAGATCCTACGCCGGCTGCGGTGCTGCCCGCACCGGGCCGGACAGATCACCCGAGCCGTACTCGTCCTTCAACTCCGAGAAGCAGGATGAAAAGGGCTC
>NZ_ANAS01000062.1:0-874 GCF_000341205.1 Nocardiopsis baichengensis YIM 90130
TGTTTCGTGCCGGGTTCTTTAGAGGCTCGGAACCAACGCTTCGTCCTCTGCCGGCACCGGTGCCTGCCGGTAGAAACCGTCCTCGAACTCCGCCGGCGGGACCAGGCCGATCTCGCCGTGCAGGCGCCGGTGGTTGAACCAGTCCACGTACTCGGCCACCGCGATCTCCACCTCCTCCAGCCCCCTCCACGGGCCCCGGTTGCGGATCAGCTCGGCCTTGAACAAGGAGTGGAACGCCTCGGCCAGCGCGTTGTCGTAGGAGTCGCCGGTGCTACCGACCGAGGCCACCGCCCCCGCCTCGGCCAGCCGCTGTGTGTAGCGCACGGCCAGGTACTGGGTGCCGCGGTCGGAGTGGTGGACCAGCCCATCGATGCGCCGCCCGACGTGCCGCCGGTTCCACACCGCCATCTCCAACGCGTCCAGCGCCAGATCGGTGCGCAACGACTTCGACACCTGCCAGCCCACCACCCGGCGGGAGAACACGTCGATCACGAACGCGGCGTAGACCCACCCGGTGAAGGTGCGGATGTAGGTGATGTCGGCGACCCACAACCGGTTCGGAGCATCCGCCGTGAAGGCCCTGGCGACCAGGTCCGGACGGGTGTCCGGTCCCGGGGCCAAGACGGTGGTGCGCGGGCCCTTGGCCCGGGTGATGCCGCGCAGCCCCGCCCGGCGCATCAGCCGGTGGACGGTGCAGCGGGCCACCCGGTGCCCCTGCCGGTTCAGCTCGGCGTGGACCTTGCGCACCCCGTACACGCCGTAGTTGTCGGTGTGCACCTGCCGGATCCTCTCCTGGGTGGCCTCATCGGTGCGCGAGCGCAGCGACGGGGCCCGGCTCTTGGCCGCGTAGTAGGTGGACGGGGCGAACTGCAGC
>NZ_ANAS01000063.1:0-872 GCF_000341205.1 Nocardiopsis baichengensis YIM 90130
AGTCGGTGTGAGCCTGTGACCAGCACCTTCAGGATGAAAAAGGCTCATTGGACAGCCCGCCGGGGTCGCTCTTGTCGATGGGGCCGCAGGCCGCGTAGCCGTACAGGTTGTCCTCCTGCCAGGACGGGTCCTGCTGGGTGAAGCGCTCAGTGAAGTGCGACAGGTACCGGTACCCCATTGCCTTGTCACCGTTGTCGAATTCATGGGAATCGCTAAAGGTGAATGGGTTCGCCCCGGCCACCACACCGCCGCTCCCCCAGAATGCGACACCCCTGGGCTAATTAACGGGCGGAACACGCCCAAGGCCCTTCGCCCATACCAGAACCACCCACCGGGTCCTCGAAGCCCTCACCACGTGCTGCACACAACCCCACGGATCAGGACGCCAGAACCATCGATGCCACGACAACAGACAGCGCTAGTAGCATGAGCGCAACAATCACAACTTTCAACCATTTCTGACATACCCCCCTTTTCCTGTTATTTCTATGTACCACCATGAGCGCAAAAGCAGCCAGAAAGAGAATTATGGACACAAGTGAAAAATCGTCAACCAAGCTACCCTTCCAAATTTTGATCTGGTTTTATATGGCAGATGCCGGACGCCCAGACATAACGCCAGGCGCCCGGTTGCGGCAGATTCTACTTGACCTATATCTTAAGCTGCCGCCACCCCCCTCTGCCAAATCCACATTCCAATACAGATGACCCCGCCCACTGCCGCCGGGATTCCCAGGATCAGGGATACGGGGTAGAACCCCATAAGCCCTGCGGCAGTGGCAATGACCCCTACCAAGGTCACGAAATTACACGCGTTGAGCCCGTTGGGGTCGCTTTTGTTGATGGGGTCGCAGGCCGCGTACCCGTACAGG
>NZ_ANAS01000064.1:0-851 GCF_000341205.1 Nocardiopsis baichengensis YIM 90130
AGAGGTCATCTCATTTGGAGTCTCGGTAGCCTGGCCGGGTGTCGATGGTCGAGCGCCTTGTCCCGGACCGACTGTGGGAACTCTTCCAGCGCGTGGTTCCCGATGCGCCCACCCGCCCGCAGGGCGGGGGCCGGCGCAGATACGGCGACCGCGAGGTGCTGGCCGCGATCATCTTCGTGGCCACCACCGGCTGCACCTGGGCCCAGCTCCCGCCGGTCTTCGGCCCTTCGGGCCCCACCGCGCACCGGCGCTTCACCGAGTGGAGCCGCGCCCGCGTCTGGGCCAAGCTGCACCGCCTGGTCCTGGACGAGCTCGGATCGCGTGGTGAGCTGGACTGGTCGCGGTGCGCGATCGACTCGGTCAACATGCGCGCGGCAAAAGGGGGGGCCTGACGGGCCCGAATCCTGTCGACCGCGGCAAGAACGGGTCGAAGATCCACCTGATCACCGAACGGAGCGGTCTGCCCCTATCCGTCGCGATCTCCGGGGCCAACACCCATGACAGCCAGGCCCTTCAACCGCTGGTGCGCGGGATCGCGCCGATCCGCTCCAGGCGCGGGCCCCGCCGCCGCAAACCCGCCAAGCTGCACGGCGATAAAGGCTACGACTACGCCCACCTGCGCCGATGGCTCAGCCGACACAGCATCGGCCACCGCATCGCCCGCAAGGGCATCGAAACCTCCCAGCGCTTGGGGCGGCACCGGTGGCAGGTCGAGCGGACCATGGCCTGGCTGGGTGGATGCCGAAGACTACACCGCCGCTACGAGCGCAAGGCCAACCACTTCCTCGGCTTCGCCGCCATCGCCTGCACACTGATCTGCTACCGCAGACTCACCAAATGAGACGACCTCT
>NZ_ANAS01000065.1:0-818 GCF_000341205.1 Nocardiopsis baichengensis YIM 90130
GCCCACGCGCTCTTCCAGCTGACCGGGGACGACCACAGCGAAGCCGTAGCGTGGAACAACCTCGGTCAGGCGCTGCAAGGGGTGCGGCGGTTCGAGGAGGCCATCCACGCCCACACCCACGCCCACGCGCTCTTCCAGCAGACCGGGGACACCCGCGACGAAGCCAAGGCGTGGAACAACCTCGGCCTGGCGCTGCGGGAGGCGGGCCGGTTCGAGGAGGCCATCCAGGCCCACACCCACGCCCACGCGCTCTTCCAGCTGACCGGGGACGACCACAGCGAAGCCGTGGCGTGGACCTACCTCGGATCGGCGCTGCAAGGGGTGCGGCGGTTCGAGGAGGCCATCAACGCCCACACCCACGCCCACGAGCTCTGCCGACGGGTCGGGGACGCCCGCAGCGAGGCCGTGATGTGGCACATGCTCGGCCTGGCGCTGCGCGAGGCGGGTCGGCTGGAGGAGGCGGCAGGGGCGCTGGAGCGTGCTGTGGAGCTGTTCGCTCAGAGCGGCGACACGCACGGTGTCCGGGTTGTAGGGGAGCTGCTCGCCGAGGTCCGCCAAACCAGGGCCTGACGGGGTCCGAAAGCACCGCCGCCGATTCGGGCATTTCGGGCACTACCTGGCCCCCGATAAGTGGGCCTTACCGGGGTTGAGGCAACCGATGTTGACGCCTTCAGGGGGAGATGGGGGGCTACCCCTGTCCGGCCCCGGTCTCGCGCGCCCGCCGCAACCACTCCTCGGCCTCACCGGCGCGCCCCGCCTCCTTCAGCAGCACCCCGAGGTTGAACATCGCGCCGCGGTGCCCGGCCTCGGCCCCCTTG
>NZ_ANAS01000066.1:0-792 GCF_000341205.1 Nocardiopsis baichengensis YIM 90130
CCTGTACGGGTACGCGGCCTGCGACCCCATCAACAAAAGCGACCCCAGCGGGCTCAACCCAGTTTGCCTGCTCGGAGGTGCTGCGCTAACTGGCTTGGGCTTCCTCGCCATGGCGAATGCTTGGAACCCGCTCGGCTGGGTCGCGGGAAGCCTCGGGGTAGCTCTGACTCTCATGTGTATCGGGTACTCAATTTGGCAGCACGCTTCAAAGAGGCCCTAAAAGCCAGTCGGAAAGGCTGTCGGAGAAGTGGTTGGTTGCATTTTCTGTAGATCCGTCGACGCATGTAAAGAAGTAGTGTGCCACCACTTCCCCGTTGATGTATCCGGATGCTGCTCTGGTGGGGCTATGAAGTGCAGGTCCAAGTGGCTTGCCTTGTGTTGCTAACAACTAGATCGCGTAAGGGTGTGTAGTAGTTAGCTCTAACAGGATTTGAGGGAAATGGATCAAGTGCTTTTGCTGGCTGGGCTCGGCTTTGTGTCGCTGGGATTCATTCTCGGGCTTAGTATGTCGGTTTTCGATAAAGGGAAGCGATCCAAGTTTGCTGTGGTGCTTTGCATGGTCGTCTTCTCGGTGGCGCTTGCATTCCTCTTTTTGTCTTTCTTGGTGGAATATTGAGTATTTTACAGAAGGTTTCGGTCAGTTCCCTGGAACGACCTTCGGTGTGGGGTTGGTGCGGCGGCAGGCTATGTCGTGGATGTCCATACGGCGCCGCCGCTCCAGCACGCTGGGGAAGAACGAGCCCGAACCGGGGTCGGCGAGGGCACCGACATCGAATACAGCCCCACGGGGCA
>NZ_ANAS01000067.1:0-780 GCF_000341205.1 Nocardiopsis baichengensis YIM 90130
ACGAGGAGGCGGGGCGATTCCCCCGGGGACGCCGGTCGGCCGCCGGGCCGCACGTGGTCCTGGCAGGGTGCGCGGTGGGGCCGGGTGCCGCCCGCGCGCGTTCGCGGCGCACCCGCCCGGCCCGCGCCGGGCCTCTTCTGGTCGGCGCCCCTCTATTGACCTGGGCGAATACGTACCGTCATGCGGCGGAGAGGGGTGGGAGCGCGCTGATCGACGCCCCGAGGCGGTTCCCGGGTGCGATCGCGGCCAGACCAGAACGGGGTTCGGTACTACGATGCCCGTTATACCCCTGTTCGTCCGTGCGGTGAGCAGGGTGGGGTGGCGGAGGAGGAGCGGGGCGTCCGCCCGCGCCGGGCCTCGCGCCGCCGCGGACCCGTCTCCGGCTACCCGGAGTGATCGGGGGTGCCGTAAACGGGGCCGAGGTGCCGGTAGAAGGGGTCTCGGACACCGAATCCGCTTCTGGTCTGGCCGCCGCCGTACGCCCGCCCGGTCCCGGGCGGCGCTCCGGGCGCGCACCCCCTTCCGATCCGGACGAACGGGACGCCCGGCGGGCCCGAACTGCTGGAGACCGCCCCGGGAGGGTCCGTTCTCCATCGAGAGTGGTGATATCGCCACCCAATTGCACATTGCGTGGCGATATCACCACTCTCGATGCCCAAACACCGCCTCGCGCGCCCGGTATGCCCGGAACGCGAACAGCGAGGGGCCCCTCCAAGGCCAAGACGGCGGGCCACCCGGCGGCCGACCGGCGTCCCCGGGGGAATCGCCCCGCCTCCTCGT
>NZ_ANAS01000068.1:0-597 GCF_000341205.1 Nocardiopsis baichengensis YIM 90130
CCCGGCGCACGAGCTTGCGCTTGAGTACCCGATAGGCCCCCCGGCGGCCCTTGGCCTCCTCCCGGGAGCGCACGAACTCCCGGGCCCGCTCGTCATGGCGCACCTGCACCATCGCGATCCGGTAGAACACACTGTTCAGCCCCCGGTGCCCGCCCCGGCTCAACCGCACCCGGTCCCTGCCCGAGGAGAACACCGGAACCGGAGCGCACCCCGCAAAGGCGGCCAGCGCGTCGTGCGAGGCGAACCGGGCGATGTCGCCGACGGCGGCCACCAGGTGCGCCGCGACCAGCGGCCCCACCCCCGTGATCCGGCGCAGGTTCACCGTCAAGGGCCCGGCCAGGCCCGCGACCTCCTCCTCCAGGCCGGCGATCTGCCCGCTCAGGTAGGCGATCTCCTCCAGGCGCACGCCCAGCACCCGCACCACTGCGGCCGGGGCCGCCCCGGAGGCGGCGGCCCCCTCCAGGACGGCCTGCAGGGCGGCGCGGTGGCCGGGGCGGGCCAGGTCGCCGGGGGTGTGGCCCAGGTGCATGTGGCAGGCGGCCTTGAGCCGGTTGATCGCCCGGGTGCGGTGCTCGACCGCCTCGTCGCGGGCGGCCA
>NZ_ANAS01000069.1:0-560 GCF_000341205.1 Nocardiopsis baichengensis YIM 90130
ACCGGGGTCGGCGAGGGCACCGACATCGAATACAGCCCCACGGGGCAGATGACAAACAAGGACGCCGGCGGCACGAGCCTGGACGCGGAGATCACCTACGACACCGCCGACTCCACCCAGCGCCGCAGCATCACCCAGGGGGCCGGCGAGGACGCCTCCACCCGGACGCTGACCAACACCGCGCTGGGCGTGTCCAGCATCGAGCAGGACGACGGGGACCGCACCCGGTATGTGCGCGATCCGGAGGGGCGGATGCTGGGCATGATCGACGGCGGGCGGCGCTACAACGCCGCCACCGATGCCCAGAACTCCACCCTGGCCCTGGCCGAGGACGGCACCGATTCGGACGATCCGGAGGTGGCCTACGACTACACGCCCTACGGGCAGGCGGACGTGTCCACGGCCGGAGACGGCGAGCAGGTGGCCGGGGCCAACCCGTTCACCTATATCGGGGCGTTCACCTTCGGCAACGGTGACAAGGCGATGGGGCACCGGTACCTGTCGCACTTCACCGAGCGCTTCACCCAGCAGGACCCGTCCTGGCAGGAGGACAACCTGTA
>NZ_ANAS01000070.1:0-545 GCF_000341205.1 Nocardiopsis baichengensis YIM 90130
GACCGCCGGGCCTCCTGTGGCCCAGGGACAGCGGCGACGACGGCCCGGCCGGTGCCCCGCTCACACCTGCTTGCCGGGTGGCGGGGCCCTTCGGTGGCAGGGGAGACGGCAGCGACGAAAGGACGAAAGGGCGGGGCGGTTCCCCGGCCCCGCTTGTCGGCCGCCGGGCCCCTCACGGTCCGGGTGATCAGCGGCAACGACGGGACGGCCGGTACCCCGCTCACGCCTGCTTGCCGGGCGCCGGGACCCTGCGGTGCAAGGGAAGGGCGACGACGAAGAAGCGTGGCAGTTCCCCGGTGCCGGCGGTCGGCCGCCGGGCCACCAGGAGTCCCGGGAGATGGCGGCGACGGCACAGCCGGTGCCCCGCTCACGGGCCCCGGCCGGGCGGCGGACCCCTCGCGGTACCCGCGGTGAGCAGCAACGACGGCACGGCCGGTACCCCACTCACGCATGCCGACCGGGCGGTAGGTGGTCGAGGTGTCAGGGAGATGGGCGGCGACGAGGAGGCGGGGCGATTCCCCCGGGGACGCCGGTCGGCCGCCGGG
>NZ_ANAS01000071.1:0-542 GCF_000341205.1 Nocardiopsis baichengensis YIM 90130
CACCGGCACCCACACCACGGTCTGGCCGGCGGACAGCAGCAGGTCGGCCAGGCGCTGGCCCAGGCCCTCGCCGCCCTCCAGGGCCCACACGTGCTCGGCGCCGGGGTACTCGGCCATCACCCGGCGTTGGAAGTCCAGCAGGTGCGCCAGGACCCCTTCCGTGCCCTGCTTGCCGACGGTGATGTCGGTACTGGCCAGGGGGCGGTCGCTGTGGCGGCCCATCGCGGCTGCGGTGTAGAGCTTCTTGTGGGGGTCGATGCCGGTTACGATCACGGTGGCGGCTCCATCTGCTGGTGCGGTGGTCCGTCGCAGGGGCCCGGCCCTTGGGGGCATATCTGTTGTCGGCCGCGGGTCGGCATGCTTCTATCAGGCCGCCCGGGGGCCGGGTTCCTGCTGGTCGGGGGCGGGCGGGCAGGTCAACGCCAGGCCTCCTCCCCTCTTGGGAGGGGCAGATCTCGGGTGGGCCCCGCCCGTTCCCCGGTGCCGGGGCCGCTGCGGCTCAGCGGCCCCGGTAGCACCATCATCCACCAACAGATCTCGGG